>NZ_AP022587.1:5589739-5900280 GCF_010731715.1 Mycobacterium stomatepiae | reverse complement strand
TTGGCACTCGGGTCAGGCAGTGAACCGCAGCTGGGTTTACCACCGGGGCCGCCCGTTGCGTTAACTTTCGGAAGGTGCTTCGGGTAGCGGTACGGGTCGTCGCCGAACAGTAGGGCGGCGTCCATGATGAACGAGTAGCCGTTGCCGCCAAGCATGTCCCTGCCACCGTGGTCGACGTACCACTGCGCACCCTGGAATAGGCAGGTATAGGTCGGTGAGTACTTGTTGAACAGGGTCAACGTCGGGTCGAGCAGCTTCATCGACTGCACGATGTTGGGTTCGTTTCTGCCGATCACGCTGATGCCTGTCTGGCTGAAGCCGATCGCCGACAGCAGCAGCGAATCGAATGACCGGTCGTTTTCGGTGAGGGTGGCGCTAGTGGTCGAGGCCGAATCGAGGATCGACAGGATGTCCTGCGCCGCATCGGAATAGATGGCCGTGGTCTTCCCGAACAGCCGCCAGTCCCGCTGGATCGTGTCCATGCGCGGGTTGACGGTGAGCAGGATGTTGTTGGCATCGGTGATCGACTCTCCGATCCGATCGCCCTTACCGCGCACCGATTGGGCGAAGGCCGACAAGATCGCGTTCAACTTCGCCGGGTCGAGCGCCTGAACCACGGATTGCAGATTCTCGAAAACCGTATTGAACTCGACGGTGACATTGCGCGAATGCAGCACCGCGCCCGGCTTCAACGGTGTGTGGCTGGCTTCGCTGGGCACGATCAGGTCGACATATTTGGATCCGAACGCGGTGGTCGACTTGATCTCGGCCTCGAGGTTGCTGGGCAGATATTTGAACGGATCCGGATCCATCTTCAGCTGCAGCTGAGCCGCTTTCACGTCGGTGCCGATCGACGCGACCGTACCGACCGGCACCCCGCGCAGCTTCACCTTGGCGCCCGGCTCCATCACCAATCCGGCCCGGTCCGACACCAGCGTCAGCGGTATGAAGTCCACAAACTTTCCCGAGAACGCGCCGGCGGTCACCGCGATCAGCGCCGCGACCAGGATGAACAGCGTGGGCGCCCACCAGATCGGATCAATCCTGCTGCTGCGGACTCTGTTTCGCCGTGCTGGCCCGCTGTCCCTGTGGTTGCTCATATGGTTACCCCGACAGGTTGAAGTTGCCGGATTGCCCATACACGGACAGCGAAATCATCAGGCACACAAACGCCGTGACGATCATCGAGGACCGCACTGAACGACCGACAGCCTCCCCCACACCGGCGGGACCACCTGTCGCGGTAAAGCCGTAATAGGTGTGCACGACCATCACACCCGTCGCCATCGTCAGCGCCGAAAGAAAGGACCACATCAGGTCACTCGGCCGCAGGAAGGTCGAGAAGTAGTGCTCGTAGACGCCCCGGGACTGGCCGTAGGCGTAGATCGTGAGGAACTTCGCCGCGATGAACGACATCAGAACCGCGACGGCGTAGAGCGGGATGACGACCAGGACGCCGGCAATGATCCGCGTGGACGCCAGGTACGTGATCGAACGGATACCCATGACTTCCAGCGCATCGATCTCCTCGTTGATGCGCATCGCGCCCAGCTGAGCCGTCGCGCCGGCGCCAATCGTGGCCGCCAAGGCCAGCCCGGCGGTGCAGGGCGCGATCATCCGGACGTTCAGGAACGCCGACAAGAAGCCGGTCAGTGCCTCCACGCCGATGTTGGACAGCGTGTCGTAGCCCTGCACGGCGACCAGAGCGCCGGTCGTCAGCGTCAAAAAGCCGATGATGCCGACGGTTCCCCCAATCACCGCCAGGGCACCCGTGCCCATTCCCATCTCGGCGATCAGGCGCAGCAGTTCGTTCGGGTAGCGCCGTACCGCGTCCACGGTGGCCGCCAACGACTTTCCGTAAAACTCGGTCTGCTCGCCGAGTTTGCGGGTGGAAGCCACCAGCCTCGGGCCAAGAGTGTCCAGCCACGACGGACCCCGTGCGAGATCGGTCATTTGGCAGTCACTTTCACTCCGAGCGCGGTGGTCACGATGTTGATGAAGAACAAGGCCATGAAGGAGAACACCACGGTCTCGTTCACCGCGTTACCGACGCCGGTGGGACCGCCGCCCACCGAAAGCCCTTTGTAGCAGGCGATCAAGCCCTCGGATAAGCCGAACAAGGTGGCCTTGATCAGCGAGATCACCACCTGCGGCAGCCCGGTGACCAGGGTCATTCCGGCGATGAAGGCACCGGGAGTGACGTGCTGGACGAAGACGACGAAAACGTAACTACCGACCAGTCCGGTGACCGCGACCACCGAGTACAGCAGGACCGCGACGAAGGTGGCGGCGATGATGCGCGGAACCACCAGAGCCTGAACCGGATTGACGCCGATGACCTTCATTGCATCGATTTCCTCACGGATGGTGCGCACGCCCAAGTCCGCGCACATCGCGGTCGACCCGGCGCCCGAGACCACCATCGCCGTGACAACCGGCCCCACCTGGGTCACCGACGCCAGGCCCGCCCCGGCACCGGAGAGATCTCCGGCACCAATCTCCACGAGCAAAATGTTGAGCACGAACACGATCAGCACCGTGTACGGAATCGACAGCATGATCGTCGGGAAAATCGACACCCGGGCGACGAACCAGATCTGCTCGAGAGTCTCGCGCCAGGCCCACGGCCTTCGCAGCGCCGTCACCAGCGCTTCGGCGCTGAGCATGAAGAATTCGCCCAGGGCATTCATCGGCTTTGCGATGGCGGTCCCGTTCACAGCACCTGCCCAGACCGCCGACGGTCGATTCGGCTCATGCGGTCCCCCATTTTCGTAATAATCTTTACGCGTACGTAACTAACTGGCCCATAAGGGTCAGCGTCGTTTACATATGGACCGCGGCTTCTGTTTGCACACATAGAACATCGCCGCAATTTACGGGCAAGACGATGCCCGGCGTCAGGGTTGCAATCAACCAGAAGAAATCTGACGGGCCGGATGAACGGTCGAGCGACATTTCGTGCCGAACTCGCTGGCTGGACGCCATGAAGAAGGGAGCGTGGCGCTCAGGGTGGGGCGCGGCGTCGCGGCCAACGCAGCACCGAACATGGAATGGCTGCGTCATGCCGACGGCAGCAAAAGTCGACAAAAGACCGTTCGCCAGCGCCGAGGCTGAAACGGCAGCGCGAATTGCTTTCCGCCATATCGAAGCCCACTCGAGGATTCGCGACTATTGCCGCCGCCCGTCACCGTCCGGCCGCGTGCGTGCCAAAGCAACAGTTCCGTTCAGAATGAAGGCAATTTGCGTTGCTTCCGAGCGATTTCCTCACGTGTTCGAGCGTGCATCGATGGCGACGAGTGTGCGGTCAGGGTGGCGACATCTTGAGTTCAAGGGGTGGTTGCAACACTTCGTAGTTAGGGGTGTTGATGACGGGTCAGCCTCAGTTGTTGGTGGTGCAGCGGCGGTATTGGGATTTGATCGCTGCGGGATGGTCCTCGGAGGATGCCGGGGTGGCGGTCGGCGTGTCGGCGACGTGCGGTAGCAAGTGGTTTCGCAGGTTTGGTGGTGTGAATCCACGATGGTCAAAGCCTCAAGGACAGCGACGGCCGCGGCTGTCGGCGGATGAGCGTGAACAGATCATGATCGGCACCGCGCACGGTGAGTCGATCCGTTCGATGGCGCGCCGGTTGGGCCGGGCGCCGTCGACGATCATGCGCGAGATTGCCCACAACGGTGTCATGCGAGGGCATGTGGGCCGTTATCGCGCCCGGTATCGGTTCGGGGCCCGCCGGGCCGGTTGGGACGCGAAGTCGGGCTACTCGGCGCGCATCGCTCAGCGGCGCAGCGAGCAACGGGCGCGTCGACCCAAGACCGGCAAGTTGGGCCGCTGTGAGCAATTGCGGGCCGAGGTGCAAGCGTTGTTGGTCAACAAGTACAGCCCCGAACAGATCGCCGGGGTATTGACCGCGACCTATCCTGACCGCCCGGAGATGCAGGTGTCCCACGAAACCATCTACCAGGCGCTTTACGTGCAAGGGCGCGGAGAACTGCGCCGGGAACTGAGGACATGCCTGCGCACCGGGCGCGCGTTGCGTAAACCGCGCCGACGGGCCCGCGCCGGTGACGGCCGCGGCCGTATCCAAGGCATGGTCAACATCAGTGAGCGGCCCGCCGAAGCTAACGACCGCGCCGTGCCAGGCCATTGGGAAGGAGACCTGATCATCGGCAAGGACCAGGCCTCTCAAATCGGCACGCTGGTTGAACGTTCCACCGGATATGTCCGACTGCTGCACCTACCCCATACCCGTAGCGCCGAGGCCGTCGCCGAGGCCATGATCGCCGCGGTCAAAGACCTGCCCGCCACCTTGCGCCGCACCGTGACCTGGGACCAACGCCACGAAATGGCCCACCACGCCCGCATCAGCATCGACACCGGCATCGAGGTTTACTTCTGCGATCCCCACTCACCCTGGCAGCGCGGTAGCAATGAGAACACCAACGGCCTACTACGGCAATACTTTCCAAAGGGCACCGACCTTTCGGTGCACGACGCCGAACACCTCGCCTACGTCGCCGACGAACTCAACGGACGACCCCGAAAACGCTTCAACTGGGACAACCCCACCAACCGCCTCAACAAGCTACTGTCCACCCCGACAGACACAACTGTTGCAACCAAACCTTGAATCCACCCATGCCGAAGCCGCCGTGACCGCACACTCAAAACCCCAGCCGCACAGTGAGGGTCGCTAGCCGACGTTGGTGCCGCCCTCGGCGATTCGGCGCACCGCCCACAGGAACACATCGATCTCCTCGAATGTGTTGTAGAAGGCGAACGAAGGACGCACCGTCGCCTCCAATCCGAGACGCCGCAGCGCCGGTTGCGCGCAATGGTGACCGGCACGCACCGCGATGCCTTCGGCGTTGAGGGCCTTGCCGACTTCGAGCGGCTCGTGTCCGGCCAACACGAACGACAGCACGCTGGCCTTCTCCTGCGCGGTACCCACCAACCGGACACCGGGGATGTCGGCCAGGCGTGGCGTGGCGTAGTCGAGCAGCCGCTGCTCATAAGCCGCGATGCGCTCGACACCCAAGCGCTGCACATAGCGCAGCGCTTCGGTGAGCCCGACCGCGTCGGCGATGTTGCCGGTGCCGGCCTCGAACTTGGTCGGGGGCCCCTGATACAGCGAGCGTTCGATCGTGACGTCGGCGATCATGTGGCCACCGCCCTGCCACGGCGGCGTCTCGGTCAACGCCTCCTCGGTCCCGTACAGCGCACCAATTCCGGTGGGGCCGTAGATCTTGTGTCCGGAGAACACGAAGAAGTCGGCCCCGAGTTCGGCGACGTCGACCGGGATGTGCTGAATCGACTGAGCGCCGTCGATCAGCACCTTGGCGCCGTAGCGGTGGCCCAGTTCGACGATCTTGTCAACCGGCACCACCGTGCCCAGCGCGTTGGACACCTGGCTGGCAGAGACCAACTTGGTTCTGGGCCCGAGCAGATTCTCGAATTCGTTCAGCAGTAGATTGCCGGCGTCGTCGATCGGCGCCACCTTGAGAATCGCGCCCGTTTTCTGCGAAACCAGTTGCCAGGGAACGATATTGGCGTGGTGCTCAAGGTTGGTGATGACGATCTCGTCGCCGGGCTGCAGGTGCTTGCCACCCCAGGCATGGGCAACCAGGTTGATCGCTTCGGTGGTGCCGCGCACGAACACGATGTTCTCCGACGACGGCGCGCCGATGAAGTCGGCGACGGTGTCGCGAGCCTCTTCGTAGGCATCCGTGGCCCGGGCCGCCAACTCATGTGCGGCACGGTGGATGTTGGAGTTCTCGTGCGCGTAGAAGTACGAGATCCGGTCGATCACCGACTGCGGCTTCTGGGTGGTCGCCGCGTTGTCGAACCAGATCAGCGGCTTTCCGTTGACCTGCTCCTTGAGGATCGGAAAGTCCTCCCGGATCGCGTTGACGTCGAACACTTCGTGGTCTTCCGCCAGTTGAGGCACCGGGTCCGACGCCGTCAGGAAGTGGTAATTGGCCTCGTCACCTGTCGGCGCATGCAGCGCTGCCGGCGCGGCGGGCACCGCGTCGGACCAGCCCACTTTGCCAACCGTCGGCGCATCGGGATGCCACCCGATGCCCGAGTACGGAGCCGAACCCCGCGGTGCCACCGGAGCGCTCGGCTGCCCCGGATTCGAGGCCCCGGCCAGCACACCGGGCACCGTCGGAACAATGCCGGCGCTGGGCACCTCGAACGCGCTGAAATCGGCGACGCCGGACGGCACATAGGGGTCGGCGACGCTTCCGATCGCGTGGGCGCCCGACGGCGCCGCCGAGGTGTCCGGCGCATTGCCGCGCGGAGCTACCGGCACCGCCTGGGGTGGCGGTTCCGGCTCGGGAGATGTCGGAGCGGGGACGTAGATGTCCTTGATACCGAGTAGCGGTAGCGGCGCCGAATACAGATCGGAGCTGCCCGCCGCGGTCTGCCCGGCCGAGGTGGCCGCCGTCGTGTCCGGCACGCTGCCCCGGGGGGCGACCGGCGCCGACTGCGGTGGGCTGTCCGGTCCCGGGCGGATGCTGGCCGCGTACAGCTGGTTGGCCAGCGCCGCGATTTCCGCGGCGCCCAAGGGCAGGTCGCTTTCGGCGTCTACCGCTCGGCACTCACTTGTACTCATGGAACTGGTCCACAGCCACGTCTTCGAGCACGGCGAGCGCATCGTCGGTGAGGACAGCCAAGGACGTGTACAGGGTCACCAGGTAGCGCGCGATCGCCGACTGGTTGATGCCGGTGAACCGCACCGACAGGCCCGGCGCCTGCTCTCCGACCAGGCCCGGCTGGAACAGGCCCACCACACCCTGGCGCTCCTCGCCGGTGCGCACCAGGATGAACTTGGTCTTGCCGTCCTCGACGGGCACCTTGTCCGACGGAATGATCGGAATGCCGCGCCAGGTGATGAACTGCGCGCCGAACAGGCTGACGACGACCGGCGGCACGCCGCGGTAGGTGGCCTCGCGGCCGAACGCCGCGACACCCTGCGGGTGGGTCAGGAAGAAGCTGGGCGTCTTCCACACCCGGGTGATCAGCGCATCGAGGTCGTCGGGGGTCGGCGGGCCGCCGAGGGTCTGGATCGTCTGCTCCGGGGTCACCTGCGCGAGCAACCCGTACTCGGGGCTGTTGATCAGCTCGAATTCCTGGCGCTCTTTGATCGTCTCGATCGTCAGCCGCAGCTGCTGAGTGACCTGGTCGTGCGGGCTCGAGTACAGGTCGGAGACCCGGGTGCTGACGTCGAGCAGCGTGGAGATGTTGCGCAGCGTGTATTCGCGGGGGCTGGTCTCGTAGTCGACGAAGGTCTCCGCCAGCGGCGTGTCCAGCGCGGCTCCCTCTTGGGCCGTCACGGCGACCTGCTCGGGGTTGACCACCCGGTTCACCCGGTAGATACCGGCTTCCACCGGCACGAAGCTCAGCAAGTGCAGCAGCCACCGAGGCGTTATCGTCGAGAGCTGCGGGACAGTCTTGGTCGCGTTGGCGAGCTGCCTGGCACCGAGATCCCCGAGAGCCTGAGACTCGTTTTGAGCCGACGTCATCTTGGTCCTTCCGTCATTGTCGAACGCTTAGCACGGATGTAGAGCCACAGGTCACCAACCTGAGAGCTCCACGCTGAGCCGAGGCAAGTGTAAAACTCATCGAGATTTTTTCCACCACGGGTCGGTGCTGCGAGGTCTGGCGAACCCTGCCCCGATATTGCCCTATAGTGGTCACATGCACCACGTTGCACAGCCGCGCTTCGTTCCTTCGCGCCGCCTTGCCGTGGACTGTTGTTGCTGTTGTTGATTCCTGACGACCCAATTCTGACTTTCTAATCGTCGCGCTTTTTTCCCGCTAGCGGGCATTCGCCCGCGCGTACGGAAGCGCGCAACAGTCGAAATCTTCCGGGAAGACCAACCAGCGATGACCGTTTTATCCATATCCAGCCGCGCACTGGCGCCGGTGGCGACCCGCCGTCGCATCGAGGTCCGGCCGGCCACCGAGCTACCGCACATGACGCGCTACCGCGGCGGCACCTATTCGCACACCGTCGACAAGATCGTGTTCAGCGACGGCAGCACCGCGCGCACCGATCTGATCCGGCTGCACCCCAGCCTGCACGCCTACTCACTGGACTTCGCCGGCATCGCACCACATTTGCCGTCGCGCTACCGGTTGGGGACCTGGTCGGCCCTACCGCATCTACGCAGCCGCGACTACGAAACCGAAGTGGATTGGATTCTGCGCCACTCGTATCCGATGCGCACGACCGCGGAGCTCAGTCAACAGTTGCGCCGGGCCGGTTACCCGCTGGGACACGCCAATCTTGAAGAACACGAAGCCATCGCGGCTACTCAGGCGGCGATCTGGTATCTGACCAACGGCCTGGCTTTGGACACTCAGCCCCTGAACGTACCGATCGCGGTGCACCACGGGCCCGGACCGATGATCACCTTCGAATTCGACGGTCAACCCCAGCTCGGCGGCTACTCGGTGTGGATCGCCTCCGACGGCGCCGTCACGCTTCGGCTGCAGAAGTCCGCCAATGGCGTTGACTGGCAAGATGTTTCAGGCTCACAACTGACGACGGACGGGGCGCGGGGACGCCACGAACGTGCGCTGGGAATCGGCAGCACCTTGTCGAGCAGCAGCCACGGACACCGCGGACACGGTTACCGCTACTACCGGCTCGTCGCCGATGCGGCGTCGGGCAGCACACCCCGGATCGGCCACGTGGGCTTCCGGCTGACCGGTACTCGCCACTATCGCAACGCCGACGCCGTCGTGCACCTCTACAACTACCTGCTCTCCGGAGCGCTGAAGGCGCCGCAGGAGCCCGACGACTCCGTCCTGATCGATACCGAGGCCACGGCCGGGCCCGAACTCGTGGGGCCATTTCAGGTGCGAATCCCGTTGACGTTCAACGTTGCCGACGACCACTCGCTGGTTGACGCCGACGGCTTCGCCGTCGACGGGATAGTCCACCCGGGCACCGACTTCTACTTGCGACCAGCGCCGGGCGCCTCGGCGGCGACGTTGACCGCGACAAGTCCGCACCGATTCACCGGTGGAGTGCTGACCGGAGTCGCACCCGAGGCACCGGAACAATTCACGCCGGTCGCCCTGGCCGTACCCTCTGACGTTGCAATCCACTTCGACATTCGCTGGAATGGCGTTTGTGACCATCGCTGAGAACATCACGCAACTGATCGGCAACACTCCCCTGGTCCGGTTGAACCGGGTCACCGACGGCGCCGGCGCGGACGTGGTCGCCAAGCTGGAATCGTTCAACCCCGCCAACAGCGTGAAGGACCGCCTCGGGGTCGCCCTGATCGATGCGGGTGAAGCAGCCGGTCTGATCAAGCCGGACACGATCATCCTGGAACCGACGAGCGGAAACACCGGCATCGCGCTGGCCGTCGTGGCCGCGGCCCGTGGCTACCGGATCGTGCTGACCATGCCGGAGACGATGAGCATCGAGCGGCGCAAGCTGCTGCGTGCCCTCGGTGCCGAGCTGATCCTGACCCCGGGCTCCGAAGGCATGCCGGGCGCCATCGCCAAGGCCGAGGAGCTGGCCAAGACCGACCAGCGGTATTTCGTGCCCCAGCAGTTCGAGAACCCGGCCAACGCGGCCATCCACCGCAAGACCACCGCCGAAGAGGTGTGGCGCGACACCGACGGCAAGATCGACTTTTTCGTCGCGGGCGTCGGCACCGGCGGCACGATCACCGGCGTCGCCCAGGTCATCAAGGAACGTAAGCCCTCGGTGCAGTTCATAGCCGTCGAGCCGGCCGCGTCGCCGGTGCTGTCCGGCGGCCAGAAGGGTCCGCACCCGATCCAGGGCATCGGCGCGGGGTTCGTTCCGCCGGTGCTCGACTTGGATCTGGTCGACGAGATCATCACCGTCGGCAACGAGGACTCGATCAACCTGGCCCGGCGGCTGGCCCGCGAAGAGGGACTTTTGGTCGGCATCTCCTCGGGTGCGGCCGTGGTGGCCGCGCTGCAGGTCGCCCGCCGGCCCGAGAACGCCGGAAAGCTGATCGTGGTTGTGCTGCCCGATTTCGGCGAACGGTATTTGAGCACGCCATTATTCGACGACGTGACGGAGTAGTGGTGCTGGCAGCGATTCGGCAGGACATCCGGGCGGCCAAGGAACGCGATCCGGCCAATCCGTCGACGCTGCAGGTCATCGTCGCCTATCCCGGCGTGCACGCCATTTGGGGTCATCGGATCAGCCAGTCGCTGTGGAACCGTGGCGCCAAGGTCGCCGCGCGGGGATTCGCCGAACTCACCCGCATCCTGACCGGCGTCGAGATCCATCCCGGTGCGACCCTCAGCAAGGGACTGTTCATCGACCACGCGACCGGCGTGGTGATCGGCGAAACCGCTGAAGTCGGCGACGACGTCACGATCTATCACGGCGTCACGCTGGGCGGCAGCGGCAGGGACACCGGGAAGCGTCACCCCACCATCGGCGACCGGGTGGTCATCGGCGCCGGGGCCAAGGTACTCGGCGCAATCAAGATCGGCGACGACAGCCGCATCGGCGCCAATGCCGTTGTGGTCAAGGAGGTCCCGTCGGGCGCCGTCGTCGTCGGTGTACCCGGGCAGGTCATCAGCACCGCCAAGCCCGGCAGCCCGAACGACTCGCTGATGCCCGATCTGGTGGGAGTCAGCCTGCAGCAGTTGCTCACCCGGGTGGCCAAACTCGAGGCCCAAGGCGACAACAATCAGCAGAACGGCCGCGTCATCCGGCCACCCGAAGCCGGCGTCTGGCACGGTGAAGACTTCTCCATCTGATCGATCGCGAAAGCCATTGCGAGACAGGCTAGTCCGATGAGCGCGCCGAAGCCTTTCGAAGTGCACGAATCAGGCGTCTTCTTGCACGGCACCAAATCCGACCTCGCGGTCGGTGATCTCCTGGTGCCCGGACGTCGGTCGAACTACGCCGAAGGACGCCTGGCCAACCACGTTTACGTGACACAGACGTTGGATGCCGCGGTATGGGGAGCCGAGCTCGCCAAGGGAGAAGGCCAGGGCCGCATCTACATTGTGGAACCCGAAGGCACGCTGGAAGACGACCCGAACGTGACTGACAAAAAGTTCCCCGGAAATCCCACTCGCTCTTACCGCACCCGGCAGCCGGTGCGGATCGTCGGCGAGCTCACCGACTGGGTGGGGCATTCGTCCGAACAGCTGCAAGCCATGCGGGACGGCTTGGTGGACCTCGAACGGCGTGGACTCGCCGTCATCGACGACTAGCGCCCTGCCCCAATTACGCTGACTGCTGGGCTAATTCGATGATCACCGCAAGCCGTCGCTGGACGCGTTCGAGATCGGCCGCGCTGGGCAGTTCATCGGCGACCCGGGTAATCGTCGCGCGAATGTCGGCGGCATTGATGTTCAGGTCGCCGTTGGCCGCCACCTGGGTGGCGACCGCGGCCACCGCGCTGTCGGGCATGCGGCGGCGCAGCAGGGCCAACAGCGGGACGTAGTCGGCGCGCGGAACGCCATGCGGGTATCCGGCGCGAATGAATGCGTCGAATGTGGTCAGCAATCCGCTCAACGGCACCGAACGACACCACCCTCCAGCCGTCATGTGCGGGCACACACGAGTGCGATGGCCAAACCGTACGCATTGCTGCTGAACTGACGGTGACGTAAACGCACCGCGCGCTGTACACCTGTCAAATTTCGAACCATCGCTGCCGAGCCCCCCGGTTGACGGCGCCCTGAGCACCGCGTGCCCGGTGTGCTGGAGATGCGCCGTTGCCTGCTCCCCCGGGTGGACTCGAACCACCAACCCTTCGGTTAACAGCCGAATGCTCTGCCAATTGAGCTACAGGGGATTAACCTGGCCCGCGCGAAATCTGGCGCGGATCGCTGGACGACTCTAGCGTACTGGCACACCCGCACCCAAGTTCAGGGCGGGCGGCGCGTGCCCGCTCGACCGATCGGGGGCGCGCGCACCCGGCCCAGTGAGGCAGGATGGACCCATCCGCACCGCCTCGGGAGGGACGCTTTGATCCGATATGTCGTCGTGCTCGGACTGGGCTACGTGCTGGGCTCGAAGGCCGGCCGTCGCCGATACGAGCAGCTTGTCGCCACGTATCGCGCGCTGACCAGCAGTCCGATGGCCCAGTTGATGATCGACGGTGGCCGACGCAAGATCGCGAACACGATCTCGCCGGACGCGGGTTTTGTCACCGTGGCCGAGATCGACAACGAGACGGCCGTGGTGCAGCGCGAAGTCGAGCGGCCGACCGACGAGGCCCTTACGCCGTCAGATCGTCGCCGCTAGCCTGCTCCAGCAGGCTGCGCCGGTAGGCCTCCATGGCGACCAGGTCGCCGAACAGCGCATGATATTCGTCGCCCTGGTCAATAGGTGACATGCGCTGCAGCTTGGACTTGACCTCGGCGATCTGGCGGCCCATCCAGACTTCCTGCAGCCGGGCCAGCACCCCGGCGATGTAGCGGGGCAGCTTCTCGTCGTCGACGGCGACGGCTTCCACGCCGAGCTCGCTGATCAGACCGGCGGTCAGCGTCGACGTGGTGTGCTGGCGGACCGCATCGATCCACTGCGCGCCGGTGGTGCCGGTCCTGGAACCGGCACCGGTGCCGCCGGCCGCGTCGATGGCCGCACGCACGGCCGCGTATCCGGGGTGGGTGAAGCTCTCGACGGTCAGCGTGTCGAACACCGGGCCGGCGAACGCCGGGTACTGCAACGCCGACTTGAGCGCCTCGCGCTGCGGCCACAGCGTCGGGTCCTTGGGATTGGGACGCCCGGCGGCGGGCTCGGCCGGGGCGCCTGGGGCCGGCTGCTGGGCGCCACGGCGCGGGGCCGGCGCCGAACCCGCCCGGGCCGCCGGCGCCGTGGACTTTTTCGCCTCCGTCCGGACCCGGTCGATAACCTGCGCGACGTCGTCCCAGCCGACCCAGCCGGCGAGCTGGCGGGCGTACTCGTCACGCAGCGTGGAGTCCTTGATCTGGCCCACCATCGGCACGCAGCAGCGCAGCGCGGCGACCCGGCCTTCGGCGTTGTCCAGGTCGAATTCGGCGAGCGCGGTGCGAATCGCGAACTCGAACAACGGGGTTCGCCGTGCCACCAAATCACGCAGCACGCCGTCGCCGGACGCCAGGCGCAGGTCGCAGGGATCCATGCCGTCGGGTGCGACCGCGACGAACGACTGCCCGGCCAGGTTCTGCTCACCACCGAAGGCTTTGAGCGCGGCCGCGCGGCCGGCCGCGTCGCCGTCGAAGACGTAGATCAGTTCGCCGCGAAAGAAGCTGTCGTCCATCATCAGCCGGCGCAGCATGGCCAGATGCTCGTCGCCGAATGCGGTGCCACACGACGCGACCGCGGTGGTGACCCCGGCCAGATGCATCGCCATCACATCGGTGTAGCCCTCGACGACGACCGCCTGGTGTCCCCTGGCGATGTCGCGTTTGGCCAAGTCGATGCCGAACATCACCGACGACTTCTTGTACAGCAGCGTCTCGGGGGTGTTGACGTACTTGGCTTCCATCGGGTCGTCGTCGAAAAGCCGGCGGGCCCCGAACCCGATCACCTCGCCGGCCGAGCTGCGGATGGGCCACAGCAGCCTGCGGTGGAAGCGGTCCATCGGGCCGCGGCGTCCCTCCCGGGACAGGCCGGCGGCTTCGAGCTCCTTGAACTCGAATCCCTTGCGCAGCAAGTGCTTTGTCAGCTTCTCCCAGCCCGACGGCGCGAATCCGCAGCCGAAGTGACGGGCAGCCTCGGCGTCGAAGTTGCGTTCCTTCAGATACTGACGGGCCGGTGCCGCCTCGTCGGACTCCAGCGCCTCGGCATAGAACTCGGCGGCAGCCGCGTTGGCCGCGATAAGCCTGCTGCGGCTGCCGCGATCGCGCTGCACGTTGGTGGCCGCCGCGCCGCTGTAGGTGATCGTGTGGCCGATCCGGTCGGCGAGCAATTCGACGGCTTCGACAAAGCTGACGTGTTCGATCTTCTGGATGAACGCGTACACGTCGCCGCCCTCACCGCAGCCGAAGCAGTGGAAGTGGCCGTGGTTGGGGCGGACGTGAAAAGACGGGGACTTCTCGTTGTGGAAGGGGCACAAGCCCTTCAGGGAGTCCGCACCCGCGCGGCGCAGCTGGACGTAGTCGCCGACGACTTCCTCGATACGGGCACGTTCGCGGATGGCGGCGATATCACGATCGGAGATCCGGCCAGCCATCGGCTCAGTCTAGGACGCCGGCGCCGGCCTTCTCACCAAACCTCAGCTGGCCGGGCCGATCACGCCGCAGGCGACCCGCTCCATCGCCCCGCCCGCCATGGCGGGCATCCCGGGCATGCCGGGCATCTCGCCGCCTTCGGCCCCGTGCAGCATCAGGGCGGTCTTGTTCGGTCCCAACAGCAGGTCCCGGTTGACCGCGTCGGTGGTGGTCACCAGGTAAGCCGAGCCGTCCTGGCGCACTTCGAGCGAGGTCAGGTCACCGCTTTCGGGCTTCCCGGTGTGTCCGGGTGCCTGGAGATGTCCGCCCGCGGACAAGAAGTTCCCCGGCGGACCGCCGGTCGGGGCCACCGAGTTCGGCTCGCACTTGCCGATCTCGTGAATGTGCATGCCGTGGAAACCGGGCGCCAGGATGCCGGGAGTGTCCGTCTTGACGGTGACGGTGACATAGCCGTTGGTGAAGTCGAAGGTGGCCGTGGCCACCTGCCGACCGTCGGGTGTTTTGAGTACGGCCGAGAGCGCTTGGCCGCTGGGCGCCACCGCACTGGATGTCGTCGAGGCGGAGCCGCTGTGCACCGGCGGCGTGGTGCCGGGCTGGGTGCTCGCATGCTGAGGCGAACTGCACGCGGTGATGGCCACGATCGGGATCGACAACAGGGCGGCGGTAACGGCGGTGTTTCTGCTCATGCCCGCAGCCTAACCGGTGGTGTCCGGGCGCAAAATGCCCTCACGTGCCGGCCGGGCTGGGGTCGATTCGCTCCAGCCGGCCTTCGGTGTACGAGGCGATTTGATCGATGACGACCCGCAATCGGGCGCCGTCGTCGGCGGCGGTGGTGAATGCCGTGGCGAAGAACGGGTCGAGCGTGCGAGGCGCTCCGGCGTACAGCCATTGCGCGACTTGATGAATGCGTTCGCGCTGCCGGGCCTGAGTGTCCAGATGTCGCGGATCGGACATGATGAACTGCAGCGCCAGGATTTTCAGCAGGGCGACCTCGGCCCGCACCAAATCGGGCACCTGCAGATCGGCCTGGAAACGCACCAGCGGGCCGGGACCTGCCGCCGCACGCGTGGTCGCGATCGCGGCCGAGGCGAACCTGCCCACCAATTCACTGGTCAGCCGCTTGAGCGCGACCGACGCCGCGAGCGTGGCGTCGTACTTGCCGACCGCGGCGACCACCGGCAGCGCCGACAGCCGGCGCGCGGCTGCCATGAAATCGTCCGCGCTCACCCTGGAGAATTCGCTCTCCCCCAGTTTGGCCAGCGCCGCCGCCTCGTCGTCGTCGGCGAGGACCCGCAAATCGATGCGTTGTGAGACGACACCGTCCTCCACGTCGTGCACCGAGTAGGCGACGTCGTCAGCCCAGTCCATCACCTGTGCTTCCAGGCACATCCGGTCCTGCGGCGCCCCAGCGCGCATCCAGTCGGCGGCTTCGCGGTCCTCCTCGTAGAACCCGAACTTCGTTCTTCCTTTTCCAAGCCGTCTTCCGCTGTACCACGGATATTTGGTCACCGCGTCCAGCGAGGCGCGGGTCAGGTTCAGTCCCGCGCTATTGCCTTGCTCGTCAAGCACTTTGGGCTCGAGGCTGGTGAGGATCCGGAAATTCTGAGCGTTGCCTTCGAAACCGCCGTGCTGATCGGCGACCTCGTTGAGTGCGCGTTCGCCGTTGTGCCCGTAGGGCGGGTGCCCGATGTCATGGGCCAGCCCGGCCAGCTCGACGAGATCGAGATCGCAACCCAGACCGATCGCCATGCCGCGCCCGATCTGCGCGACCTCCAGCGAGTGCGTCAGCCGGGTGCGCGGGGTGTCACCTTCGCGGGGCCCGACGACTTGGGTCTTGTCCGCCAAGCGGCGCAGCGCGGCGCTGTGCAGCACGCGCGCCCGGTCCCGGGCGAAGTCGGTGCGGTGCTGACCTTCCGTGCCCGGCAGACCCGCGGTCTTGGGCGCTTCGCCCACCCGCCGTTGCCGGTCGAAGTCGTCGTAGGGGTCTTGCACGTTCGTGATCACCTTGTTAGTCACCGCAGCACAGTCTGCCAGGGAATGCCGGGGAGTGGCTCCGCCCCGACCCGCGCCGTTGCGGGGCTTAAATTGACCTATGCGCTTTGCTCGCTTACTCGGCGTGATCCTGACAATGCTCATCACCGGACTGCTGGCGGCACCGGCCGCCGGCGCGGAGCCCCCGTTCCGGCTGCCGGGGTATGTCACCGACAACGCGGGCGCGCTGTCGCCCTCCGGGCGGGCCGACGTGAGCGCGGCCGTCGACCACCTTTACGCCGAGCGCCACATCCGGCTGTGGGTGGTCTACGTCGAAGACTTCTCCGGCCAGAATGCTTCGACCTGGGGACAGCGCACGATCCACGAAAGCGATTTGGGTACCTACGATGCGCTGCTGGCGGTTGCGACCACCGCACGCGCGTACGCCTTCCTGGTGCCGTCCGGGGTGAAAGGCGTCACCCAAACTCAGGTCGACGAGCTGCGCCGCAACGAAATCGAACCCGCCCTGCGCGAGGGGGACTGGCGTGGCGCCGCGGTCTCCGCGGCGAATGGCCTTGATGCGAAGCCGAATTCGTCGAGCCGTTTCTGGCTGCTGGCCAGCCTCGGCGTGATCATCGTCGCGGTGGTGGCCTTGGTGCTCGTGACGCGTTATCGCCGCCGGCGGCGCCGCAGCGCCGATTTGGCCGCCGCCCGCCGGGTGGACCCCACCAATCCGACCGCGCTGGCCGCCGTGCCGCTGGCCGCTCTCGACGACCTGTCGCGCTCGATGGTGGTGGAGGTCGACAACGCGGTGCGCACCAGCTCCAACGAGCTCGCCCTGGCGATCGACGAGTTCGGCACCGAGCGCACCGAACCCTTCACCCGGGCCGTCAACAACGCCAAAGCCGCGCTATCCCAAGCATTTACGGCCCGCCAGCAACTTGACGACGCCGTGCCCGAGACACCCGCGCAGCGGCGCCAATTGCTCACCCAGGTAATCGTGTCGGCGGCCGGCGCGGACCGCGAACTGGAAGCACAGACCGAGGCGTTCGAGCAGCTACGCGATTTGGTGGTCAACGCCGCGACGCGGCTCGACGCGCTGACGCAGCAGGTCGTCGAGCTCACCGCCCGCATCGAGCCGGCCGAACGGCGGCTGGCCGAGTTGAACAAGGAATTCGGCCCTGCGGCACTGAGTTCGGTGTCGGGCAATGTGACTACCAGCAAGGAGCGGCTGGCGTTCGCCGACCGCAACATCGACTCGGCCCGCACCCTGGCCGGCAACGCGGTCAGCGGACAGCAGAGTGGTTTGGTCGACGCGGTGCGCGCCGCCGAGTCGGCGCTCGGGCAGGCTCGCGCGCTGCTCGATGCGGTGGACAACGCCGCAAGCGATATCCGGCGTGCCGTTGAGAGGCTGCCGGCGGTGATGACCGACATCCAGGCGGGCATCCAGCACGCCACCGAGCAGCTGCAGGGGCAGAACGCAACAGCCCCGCACGCCGGCGAACTCGCCACGGCCCGGGACGCCGCCACCCGAGCCGTCGATGCCGCCGGCGGTGGATCCGCCGATCCGTTGGGCACTTTCGCCCAGCTGGCCAAGGCCGACTCCGACCTCAATCGGCTGCTGGCCACGGTGGCCAAGGAACAAGCGGACGCCGAGCGGCTGAACCGTTCACTCGAACAGGCGTTGTTCACCGCGGAATCGAGGGTGCGCGGGGTCTCGGAGTACATCGACACCCGTCGCGGCAGCGTCGGGCCCGACGCCCGGACCCGGCTCGCCGAAGCCCAACGCCATCTCGAGGCCACGCACGCCAAAAGGGCGACCGACCCGGCCGAGGCGATCACCCATGCCAATGCGGCGTCGACGCTGGCGGCCAACGCGCAGTCGCTGGCCAACGCCGACGTGGTCTCGGCGCAGCGTGCCTACACCCAGGCCGGCGGCAACGACACGGGTGCGATGCTCGGCGGCATCATCATCGGTGACCTGCTCAGCGGCGGAATGCGGGGCGGCTTCGGTGGCTGGAGCTCCACGTCGTTCGGCGGCTCGTCGAATTCGTCACCCGGCGACGGTGGCTTCATGGGTGGCGGCGGACGCTTCTGAGCCCTCGACAGCAGTAGGGGCGTACCGATTGCCCGGTACGCCCCTACGACTCGGAATCTGTTAGGCCCAGCTGGACCCGACGGCGCTGTCGGTGCTGGCCATGTTGTTGCCGGCACTTTGCACCTTCTGCCCGTGCTGGTTGGCCTGCTCGTAGATCACTTGGAAGTTGCGACCCAACTGGGTGATGAACTCCTGGCACGCCACCGAACCGGCGCCGCCCCAGAAGTCACCGGCAGCCAACACATCGCGAACGATGGCCTGGTGCTCGGCCTCCAACGAGGCGGCCTGCGCGCGAATCAACGCGCCATGCGCGTCCACATCTCCGAACTGGTAATTGATCGACATTGTCTACGTCTCCAAGTGTTGTCGCGGCTAGTGGCTGAGGGCCTGCTGCGAGGCCTGCTCTTGCGTCTCGTAGTTGTTCGCGTCACGGATCAGCCCGTCACGCACGCCGTGGAGCATGTTGACAATGTTGTTGAACGCCTGGTTCATCTGACCCATCGTGTCGTACGACGTGGCCTGGGCCTGACCGCTCCAGCCCGCACCGGCGATGTTCATCGACGACGCCCACATCTTGCGAGCCTCGTCCGACACCGTCTGCGCATGCATCTCAAAACGGCCCGCCATCGCACGCATCGCGTGCGGGTCGGTCATAAAACGTGTTGCCATGTTGCCTGTTCCTTAGCTACGCGTAGTGAACCCACTGACGTGCCGGACCGGTTGGCCGACCGTTTCCTCTCAACCAGCCCACGGAGAATGCGGTACCACGGTGCCGGCTCGTGGCGCTTCGAAACGAGGTTGGGCTTCGCCTCCCCATTCGTTCCAATGCCCCCAGTCCTTCTTTTCACTCATGCCGTCGGCAGCCGCCTCTGAATCCGGCCCGTCGGTCGCCTTGTCATTGGTAGCGGCGAGCTCTTCGCGCTCCGGTGCCCAATGGTCATAGTCGTCCGGCGGCACGGCCACGCCCCAACTGAGCGGAACCGTTAAGCGACCGAGCATGCCTGACTCACCCCGAACTGCCTCGACCGAATCGTCCGGCAGAGGTGAACCAAGAGGCAAAAGCATGATGCCCCCTTCCACACCCGAAACTCTGTTCACACAAACCCCAACGGCGTACAATTCGCCGCCGAGTATTTTTCATCCTAAAGCAAACCTAAGGACAATTGTTGGAGATTTCGAATCTCTATCGCCGTTAATCACGAAACTCAGCCAGCCGGCAGCCCGAGAGCGCGAGCGTCGGCGAGCCGGTCGAACTCGGGAGGGGCTAATTCAACGGGGGCTGACGGCGCGACTCGGTCCACCAGTCTGCGGCTCGAATACGAAAATTGTTGCTCGACAAGAACTCTGCGCTCAAGCGGCGATGGGGTCCGCGGCGGCCCGCGCCGCGCACCCCGGCCCGATCACAGCTGGTTCGAGGCCGTCGCAACCGAGAACTGGGCGGGCAGCGAAGCGGCTACTCGCGGTACGAGTGTTACGCCGAGCATCGCGCACGCCGGAATCATTCGCGTCGCAAACCGTACCTAATAGTTTGATTAAGCGTGTAACCGATGAATACGCGTTAGCAGCATGTCGAGAAATTTGCGACGCGTTCGATCTATTCGTATGACCGCCCCGGCAATTGCGCCGGTCCCCTCAAGCTCCCTTTCTCGGCACCACCTTCGGCCGGGTCTGCACCACGTGGGTCTGACTGGTTCCGCCCCGGCCCACCATTTCGGCCGGCTTGTCATGCCCCGCGCCCGCCCGCGCCGGCATCGGCATGCCGCTGGTGGTTCCGGCCGGCTCCACCGCGGCGCCGCTCGCTCCCGCTCCCGCCATCGCCGAGCTGACGATCGGGGCCGGGGTTGAGCCCTGCCACACCGGGGGCACCGAGATGGCGCCCACCAACCGAGCCCTACCCAGACCGGCCGAGATGGACGAGCCCCAGCTCCCGTCGCCGCTCATCATGCGCATCGCCGGGCCGGTCGAGCCGACGGTCTGCGACGCCCCGGTGGCGGCCACACTCGTCGCACCGGCCAGCGATGTCACCGGCGCGGTGCCCTGGCTCAGCGCCATCATCGGCGGCATCAACGCGCTCGCGGGATACATCCCGATCTGGGCCGCCGACATCAAGGACGACACCGGCGCCGACGTAACGATCGATCCCACCTGGGACAGCGCGGATTGGATCGCGGTCACCGCCGAGGAGAACCCGGGGCCGAATATCTGCCCGCCCAACGACGACAACGCCCCGGTGAACTGCGAGGCCAACGTGCTCAGCGGCGTGGTAAACAACCCCGCCAAGCTCGACGGGGCTGAACCGATCGACGGCAACGCCGACATGACCGATTGCGCCCCCGCGTGGTAGCCGAACATCGCCAACACATCCTGAAGCCACATCTGGATGTATTCGAATTCGGTCATCGCGATGGCCGCCGTGTTCTGGCCCAGGATGTTGGTCGCGATCAAGGTCATCAGCTGGATACGGTTCGCCGCGATGGCCGCGGGCGGCACCGTCGCCGCGAATGCCGACTCGTACGACGTCGCCGCCACCCGGGCCTGCACGGCCGACATGGAGGCGTGCGCCGCCGCCGTGTGCAACCACTGCAAATACGGCGCCGCCGCCTGCGTCATCGACTCCGAGGACGGACCGATCCACTGCCCGTTCGCCGCCAGACCCGACACCACGGAGTCGAAGGACGACGCCGACGCCCACATGTCGGCGGCCAAACCGTCCCATGCCGCGGCAGCAGCCAGCAGCGGTCCCGAGCCGGCACCGCCGTACATCAGGGCCGAGTTGATCTCCGGCGGGAAGAACACAAAATCCAGAAGCATCCACTACCTCGACACGACCAGCCGCTTCAACGGCGTTACAACTGCACCCCGACAGTCATTGCTTCGACTGGATACACACTGCGTATAAGACTAAGGCCGGATCCTAGGGAGCACTACGCCAAAATTGCCCGGTTTGCCCAAATGGGTCGCTACGCGCCTTTGAGCCGAACCGCCAGGTAGTCGGCGACGGAGTCCATCGAGACCCGCTCCTGCGTCATCGCGTCGCGTTCACGCACGGTGACGGCGTTGTCCTGCAGCGAGTCGAAATCCACCGTCACGCAGTATGGCGTCCCGACCTCGTCCTGGCGCCGGTAGCGGCGCCCGATCGCGCCCGCGTCGTCGAAATCGATGTTCCAGGATTTCCGCAATTCGGCGGCCAGGTCGCGGGCCTTGGGGCTCAGGTCGGCGCGCCGGGACAGCGGCAGCACCGCCGCCTTGACCGGGGCCAGCCGGTGGTCCAGGCGAAGCACGGTGCGCTTGTCCACGCCACCCTTGGCGTTCGGGGCCTCGTCCTCGGCGTAGGCATCGATCAAAAACGCCATGAACGACCGCGTCAGGCCGGCCGCGGGTTCGATCACGTACGGCGTGTACCGGGTGTCGCTTACCTGGTCGTAGAACGACAGGTCGGCACCGGAATGCTTTGCGTGCGTTGATAAGTCGTAGTCAGTCCGGTTGGCGACGCCTTCCAACTCACCCCACGGATTGCCCTGGAAGCCGAACTTGTACTCGATGTCGACGGTGCGGTCGGAGTAGTGCGACAGCTTGTCTTTGGGGTGTTCGTAGAGCCGCAGGTTCTCGGGGTTGATGCCGAGGTCGGTGTACCACTGGTGCCGGGTGTCGATCCAGTACTGGTGCCACTGCCTGGCGGTCGACGGCTCGACGAAGAACTCCATCTCCATCTGCTCGAACTCGCGGGTGCGGAAGATGAAATTGCCCGGGGTGATCTCGTTGCGGAAGCTCTTGCCGATCTGGCCGATGCCGAACGGCGGCTTACGCCGCGCGGTCGTCACCACGTTGGCGAAGTTGACGAAGATGCCCTGCGCGGTCTCGGGCCGCAGGTAGTGCAGCCCCTCCTCGGTCTCGATCGGGCCGAGGTAGGTCTTGAGCATCATGTTGAATTCGCGCGGCTCGGTCCACTGCCCCGGCTCCCCGGTCTCCGGGTCGCGGATATCGGCCAGCCCGTTGGGCGGCGAATGCCCGTGTTTGGCCTCGTAGGCCTCGATCAGGTGGTCGGCACGGTAACGCTTGTGGGTGATCAGCGACTCCACCAGCGGGTCGTGGAACACCTCGACGTGCCCGGATGCCACCCACACCTGTCGCGGCAGGATGATCGACGAGTCGAGTCCGACGACGTCGTCGCGGCCGGTGACCACGGCCCGCCACCACTGCCGCTTGATGTTCTCCTTGAGCTCCACACCCAACGGCCCGTAGTCCCACGCCGACTTGGTGCCGCCGTAGATCTCACCCGAGGGATAGACGAATCCACGCCGTTTGGCCAGTTTAACGACGGTGTCGATGACGGACGCCACGGGGTGGTCCACTCCCTTTCGGATGGCTGCGAGGCGGGGCGGCGAATCGTCGCCCGCGAAACATCAACAATGGTATCGACCGCGCCGTGGTCTTTGACATGCGTCATCATGCATGTGAAGGTGGAAGTCGTTCCCTACAGTGGGCACGGCAGGTACCCGGCACTTCTCGAGGTGATGACGCTCGCATGGTGATGTCCTCTTCGTCGCCGACCGCTTCCCATGGCTCGTCATCGGACCTGGTTGCTGTTCGGCACGGCGAAGCGGGCGAGCATTCGCCGTTCGCCGAGTACCCGGTGCCACCGTCGCGAGAGATCCTGGACGCCGCGGGTGAGCTGCTGCGTGCGCTAGCCGCCCCCGTGCGAATCGCCATCGTGCTGCAACTACGCGAATCCCAGCGCTGCGTGCATGAGCTGGTCGACGCGCTGGCGGTGCCACAACCGCTGGTCAGCCAGCATTTGAAGATTCTCAAGGCGGCGGGAGTGGTCGCCGGGGAGCGGTCCGGCCGCGAGGTGCTGTACCGCCTGGCCGACCACCACCTGGCACACATCGTCGTCGACGCCGTCGCCCATGCCAGCGAGGACACACCATGACGCGCAACAGCGACGATGCAGTGGGGGCACCTCCCGCGTGCCGGGGAGAGTGGCGCCCATGACCGGAGCCAGCGTTCGCTCCACCCGTCAGCGCGCGGCGATCTCCACGCTGCTGGAGACCCTGGACGAATTCCGCTCGGCCCAGGAGCTACACGACGAGCTGCGACGCCGCGGTGAAAACATCGGGCTGACCACGGTCTATCGGACGCTGCAGTCGATGGCGTCGGCCGGGATGGTCGACACGCTGCGTACCGACACCGGCGAGTCGGTCTACCGGCGCTGCTCGGAGCACCATCACCACCATTTGGTGTGCCGCCAGTGCGGGTCCACGATCGAGGTGGGCGACCACGAGGTCGAGGAGTGGGCCTCGCAGGTGGCCGCCCAGCATGGTTACTCCGAGGTCAGCCACACCATCGAGATCTTCGGGACCTGCTCGGACTGTCGCTAGCTGATCCCGTGACACCGGCGAGTGCCCGGCTGGCGGGGCACTCGGTGCCCAAAGCCCGGCTGGCGGGGCACTTGGCGAGAAATCAGGCCGTCAGCACCCGGCGGATCTGCGAGCCGCTATCGAGCACCAGCAGCACCAGCGTGCGCAGGGCGTCGTCGGCCAGGCCGGCGCCGGGAAAGTTGTAGCGCAGCATCACGTCCGCGGTTTTGGCCGCGCCCTTGCCGGAGTTGCGCTGCGCGGCCTTCTCGCTGACCTTCTCGACCACCGTCACATTGCCGAAGTTGCTGTCGTGCGCCTGTTTGGCCACCTGATCGCCGAGCTTCTTGGTCAGCGGCAGGTCCCAGGCGACGACCTGGGTGAGCGACACCAGGTCCAGTCCCTCGGCGATGTTGACCACCCGCAACGACGCGAAGGTGCCGTCGTGGTGCACGGTGAGCCCGCCGTCGGCTTCCTCCTCGACCGTCAGCACGTCGCGGAGGATCGAAGCCAGGCGCTCCTGCAGAGATGGCATTAGGCACTCCCAAACCGTCGGTTGCGGTCCGCATATTCTTCACAGGCCGCCCATAGATCGCGGCGATCGTAATCGGGCCACAACTTGTCCTGAAAGATGTACTCGGCGTAGGCGGCCTGCCACAGCATGAAATTGCTGGAGCGCTGCTCCCCCGAGGTCCGCAGAAAGAGATCCACGTCGGGGATGTCGGGCCGCTGCAGGTGATGTGCCACCGTCGCCTCGGTGATGCGCTCGGGGTTCAGCCGGCCGGCGGCCGCCAGGCGTGCGATCTCCCTTGCGGATTCCGCGATTTCGGCGCGGCCGCCATAGTTGACGCAATAGTTGACGGTGATGACGTCGTTGCCCTTGGTCATCTCCTCGGCGACGGCCAATTCGTTGATCACGCTGCGCCACAGGCGTGGCCGCGATCCCACCCACCGGATCTTGACCCCGATCGTCTTGAGGTTCACCCGGCGCATGCGCACCACGTCACGGTTGAAGCCCATCAGGAAGCGGACCTCCTCGGGGGAACGCTTCCAGTTCTCGGTGGAAAACGCGTAGAGGCTGATCCATTTGATCCCGATTTCGATTGCCCCGCAGACGACGTCGATGACGACCGCCTCCCCCGCCTTGTGGCCGTCGGTACGGGTCAGCCCCTGCTGAGTGGCCCAGCGGCCGTTGCCGTCCATCACGATGGCCACGTGGTTGGGCAACCGGTCCGCCGGGATCCGCGGCGCGACCGCCTTCGAAATGTGCTGCGGTGGCCGGCTCGGGCCGCCGTCCGGAGAGGGCGGCAACTCGGGGAACGCCACCGGCCACGTCGACCGGTCGGGAAAGGTCGGATAGTCCTCGGGCGCGGCGGGCAGTTGCGGGAAGTCGGTAGACCTCAGTTTGCGCTCGTGGTGCTTAGCCACAGGCCTCATCCTGCCCGATCAGCGCGGGGCGCTGATCGGCGATGGTTCGGTCCACCCGATAATTGCGCTCCACCAGCGGCAACGTCTTGAGCTGGCGTTCCAGATGCCACTGCAGGTGGGCGGCCACCAACCCGCTGACATGGCTGCGGTGGGATTGCGGCGTCGCCTCGGCGGCCTCCCAATCGCCATCGTGCAGCGCGGACATCAGTTCCAGCACGCCCAGCGGCGGCGTGGTCGAGCCCGCGGGGCGGCAGTGCGGGCATACGCTGCCCCCGGCGGCGATGTGAAAGGCCCGATGCGGGCCGGGCGTGGCGCAGCGGGCACACTCGGTCAGCGCCGGCGCCCAGCCGGCGATGCCCATGGCCCGCAGCAGGTAGGCGTCCAGGAGCAGGTCACGAGGGCGGCGCCCGTCGGCCACCGCCCGCAGCGCGCCGACCGTGAGCCGTTGCAGCGCCGGGGCAGGTGCACGCTCCTCACCGGCCAGGCGCTCGGCGGTTTCCAGCATCGCGCACCCGCAGGTGTACCGGCCGTAGTCGCTGACGATGTCGCTGGCGAACGCGTCGATCGAGACGACCTGGGTGACGATGTCGAGATTCCGGCCGGGATGCAGCTGCACATCGATGTGCGCGAACGGCTCCAGTCGCGCTCCGAATTTGCTGCGGGTGCGGCGCACGCCTTTGGCCACCGCACGAACCAGCCCGTGATCATGCGTCAGCAGGGTGACGATCCGGTCGGCTTCGCCGAGCTTGTGCTGGCGCAGCACTACCGCTCGGTCTCGATATAGCCGCATCTCAATAGTTTTGCACCCCGCCGCGACATCTCGGGGATCCGCGCCGATAGTCTCGTACCCCGTGATTGGCGCTTCTGAGTCCGCTTCCGGGTCTGTTTCCGGGCCCCGTGGCACGCGCCTGCCCACACTCACTGACCTGCTCTATCAACTGAACAGCCGCTCGGTGACCTCCGACACGTTGGTGCGGCGTTCGCTGCACGCGATCGATGTCAGCCAGTCCACGCTGAACGCATTCCGAGTGGTCCTGACCGAGTCGGCGCTGGCCGACGCGGCCGAGGCCGATCGGCGACGGGCCGCCGGCGACACAGCGCCGTTGCTGGGTGTCCCGATCGCCGTGAAAGACGACGTCGATGTTGCTGGGGTGCCCACCGCCTTCGGCACCGACGGCTACGTCCGGCCCGCCTCCCAGGATTCGGAGGTGGTCCGGCGGCTGCGGGCCGCCGGGGCGGTGATCGTCGGCAAGACCAATACCTGCGAGCTGGGTCAGTGGCCGTTCACCAGCGGGCCCGGGTTCGGCCACACCCGCAATCCGTGGTCACGGCGACACACTCCCGGCGGGTCGTCGGGCGGCAGCGCGGCCGCGGTAGCCGCGGGTCTGGTCACCGCCGCGATCGGCTCCGACGGCGCCGGCAGCATCCGCATCCCCGCGGCGTGGACGCACCTGGTCGGGATCAAGCCGCAGCGCGGCCGCATCTCGACGTGGCCGCTGCCGGAGTCGTTCAACGGAATCACGGTCAACGGCGTGCTGGCCCGCACGGTGGCCGACGCGGCCCTGGTGCTCGACGCCGCGTCGGGCAATGTCGAGGGCGATCGGCACCAGCCGCCGCCGCTGCGGGCGTCCGACTATGTCAGCATCGCTCCCGGCCCGTTGAACATCGCACTGTCAACCCGGTTCGCGTACACGTTCTTTCGCGCCAAGCTGCATCCCGAGATCCTGGCCGCCACTCGAGCCGTGGGTAAGCAGCTCCAATTGCTCGGTCATACGATCGTCACCGGCAACCCGGACTACGGCGTGCGGCTGGCGTGGGACTTCCTGGCCAGATCGACTGCGGGACTGCGGGAATGGGAGGAGCGGCTGGGCGACGGCGTGGTCCTGGATCGCCGTACCCTGTCCAACCTGCGGATGGGTCATGTGCTGGGGCAAGCGATCCTGCGCAACGCGCGAGTACACGAAGCCGCGCTGCAGCGCCGGGTCGGCTCGATCTTCGACATCGTCGACGTGGTGGTAGCCCCGACGACCGCCCAGCCACCCCCGCTGGCCCGCTCCTTCGACCGGCTGAGCGGTTTCGGCACCGACCGCGCCATGATCAAGGCGTGCCCGGCGACCTGGCCGTGGAATGTGCTGGGTTGGCCGTCGATCAACGTGCCGGCGGGCTTCACCTCGGAGGGCTTGCCGATCGGTGTGCAGTTGATGGGCCCGGCCAACAGCGAGGGAATGCTGATCTCGCTGGCCGCCGAACTGGAGGCCGTCTGCGGCTGGGCCGCCAAGCAGCCGAAGGTGTGGTGGGAGCACGAACACTTCCGTCCGCACGACTAGAAGCGTTGGCGTCGGCCGAAAACTCGATGCCGCGAAGGAGTCGACTAAAAGCCAAGCCGCCCAAGCTGTTTGGGGTCACTCTGCCAGTTCTTGGCGACCTTGACGCGCAGGTCGAGATAGACCTTGGTGCCCAGCAGCTTTTCGATCTGGCCGCGCGCTGCCGTCCCGACTTCACGCAGCCGGGCGCCCCCCTTGCCGATGATGATGCCCTTCTGACTGTCCCGCTCGACGTAGAGCAGCGCGTGCACGTCGATCAGGTCGTCGCGGTCCTCGCGCGGGTTGACCTCGTCGATCACCACCGCCAGCGAGTGCGGAAGCTCGTCGCGAACGCCCTCCAGCGCGGCCTCGCGAATCAGCTCGGCCATCAGGATCTCTTCGGGCTCGTCGGTCAGCTCGCCGTCGGGGTAATACGCCGGCCCCGGAGGCAACGCCGCTGCCAGCACGTCGATCAGGACGTCGACCTGGGTGCCGGCCACCGCCGACACCGGGACGATTTCGGCCGAGCCGGCCGAGTGTTCTATGAGTTCACTGACCGCGACCAGCTGCGCGGCCACCCGGTCCTTGGGCACCTTGTCGATCTTGGTGACGATCACCACGAGGGCCGTTTTCGTTGCGACCGAACGAATCTGGTCGAGGATCCAGCGGTCTCCGGGACCGATCGCCTCGTCGGCCGGGATGCACAACCCGATCACGTCGACCTCGGTATAGGTGTCCCGGACCAGGTCGTTGAGGCGTTTGCCCAGCAGGGTGCGCGGCCGGTGCAGACCCGGAGTGTCGACCAGGATGATCTGAAAGTTCTCCCGGTGCACGATGCCCCGGATGGTGTGGCGGGTGGTCTGCGGGCGCTTGGAGGTAATCGCGACCTTGGCGCCGACCAGCGCGTTCGTCAGCGTCGACTTGCCGGTGTTCGGCCGGCCCACCAAACAGACGAAACCTGAACGGAATTCACTCATATCGGAATCCCGGTGCGGCCGGCCGAGTCGACTTGCTCAGCCATGGCGCGTGCCCTCGAGCTCGTGTTCCTGCGATTCGGCCGGGCTCAGCAGCACGGTGCCGATCCGCAACCGCCCGCGATGGTCGGGGCCGCCCTCGGCGCGCAACCGCAGGCCGTGCGAAACCACTTCGGCGCCGGGCAGCGGAACGCGGCCCAATTCCAGTGCCATCAGGCCGCCGACCGTATCTACGTCGAGATCGTCGTCGAACTCGACGTCGTAGAGTTCGCCGACGTCTTCGATCGGCAACCGCGACGACACCCGAAAGTGCTTGTCCCCCAGGTCTTCTATCGGAGCGACCTCTGCCTCGTCGTACTCGTCGGCGATCTCGCCGACGATCTCCTCCAGCACGTCTTCGATGCTGACCAGACCGGCGATCGCCCCGTACTCGTCGACGAGCAGCGCCATGTGATTGCGGTCGCGCTGCATTTCGCGCAGCAGCGCATCCAGGGGCTTGGAGTCCGGCACGAACACCGCCGGGCGCATCACCTGGGCGACCTTGATGTCCCGGCCGCCGTCAGCGGCCAAAAACGTCTGCTCGACAAGGTCTTTCAGGTAGACCACCCCGACGATGTCGTCGACGTTCTCGCCGATCACCGGGATGCGGGAATGCCCACTGCGCACGGCCAAGACGGTCGCTTGGCTGGCGAATTTGTCACTCTCGATCCAGATCATTTCGGTGCGCGGCACCATCACCTCACGCGCCGGGGTGTCACCGAGTTCGAACACCGACTCGATCATCCGGCGCTCGTCGGCGGCGACGACGCCACGCTGCTGGGCCAGGTCGACGACTTCGCGCAACTCGATCTCGGACGCGAACGGCCCATTTCGCAGGCCGCGGCCCGGGGTGAGCGCGTTACCGATGACCACCAGCAGCCGGCTGACCGGCATCAGCAGCGACGAAACCACCTGCAGCGGGATCGCCAGCACCAGCGAGATCTGATAGGCGTGCTGACGGCCGAGCGTCCGCGGACCCACGCCGATGACGATGAAGCTGGTCAGCACCATGATGGTCGCGGCGCCGAACACCGCCCAGTTCAGGCCGAAGTTGTCGTAGAAAAAGACGACCAGCAGCACGGTCGCGGTGACCTCGCACACGATGCGCAACAGCACCACCAGGTTGATGTAGCGCGGGCGATCGGCCATCACCTTCGACAGGGACCGCGCCCCGGGGCGCTCGTCGCGCACCAGCTCGGCGACCCGAGCCAGCGACACCGTGCTGATGGCACCGTCGATCGCCGCGAAGACCCCACCCAGAATGATCAGTGCCAACGCGCCGAGCAGCTGAGGTATCCCCGTCAACGGCGCTAATGCCTTGGCTCGGACGCGGACTCTTCTTTGGCCTCGTCATTCTTGGCCCGCCGGTTGAGCAACCCGGCGATCAAGACGACTGCCAGCACCAGCAGGCCGTACCGCATCGCCCAGGGCCACCAGGGTTGGGCGGGCGGCGCGGGCTGTGCGGGCTGGCTTTGGTCTCCGCGGACCGCCAGTGCCGCCAGGAAGTCGCCGTTGTCGGTGGGCCCGAAGCCCGGCAGCGACTGGGTCTTGCTCACCCTGATCTGCACGCCGCTGGTGGGATCGTTGACCTGGCCCCAGGCCACGGTGGTGTCGTCAAGCAGGAAGGTGTCCTGACTGCCCACGGGTTGGCTTTCGTCGCGGCCTACCACCGCCACCTGGCCGATCTGCACGATCTGGTTGTCGGCGGGGACGTCGGCCAAGACGTTCTGATAGAGGGTCGGCGGTGCCGGTGCGACGTACTCCGGGGGCGGCGGACCCTGCCAGTTGGGCGGCGGTACGAAGGCCCCGCCGTAGAAGCTGCCCGCCGCCAGATAGCTATCGCCGACCGCGGTGAACGAGACCAGGCCCACGGTGCCGGCATCCAGCACGATCCGACCACCGGCCGGAAGGTAGGCCTCCTGGGAGGCGCCGTCGTAGGTGTAGCGGAACGTCATCGCCTGACTGAGCGGGTTGTACAGCATCGGGCGGTGGTACTCGTCGTAGTCGATGAAGTCCCAGTGCCGGGGGCGGACCAGCACCTTGTTATCGGCCCTAACCTGGTCGATGTTTTCGCTGTGGGCGCTGATGACGTTCTGCACCTGCTGGTTGAAATCGGTCGGGGTGGGCGGCTTCGGCGGGTCCGCGGGATTGAGCCGCGCCGCGGGTGCGGCCTTGGCCGCCGCGACCGCCTGCGGCGGCGCATCCAGCTTCTTCGGCGGTGCCATCACCCCGACGTTTCGGGGCGCCCCCGGGGCCTGCGGATTGATCTTCGGGGTTTGCACCGGCGTCGGCGCCGGGCGGGTGGAACTGGGCGGCAGGGGCAGCGGCGGCGGCTCCGGGATATACACCGGGGTGCTCGTCGGCGCCGGGGCCGGTCGCGGCGCGGGGGCGTTACACACGTTCGCGGTGTGATACGCGTTCACATAGAACAGGCAGTGCTGGCACGACACGGGGTTCGACCCCTCGCCGGCGCACGGAGAGGCTTGTGCCACACCGGCTGTGGTGGCCAGCACCACCGACGGCGCCAACGCCATCGCAGCGGACACCGTGATCCAAAGTGCTCTCTTCAAAAGGTTCAATTGTCGAAATACCTTGACTTGTCCAGCAACCGGCGATCTTTCTCGTCCTGCCGGTCGTAGTGGTACGCCTCGACCTGGTCGGCTACCCACTCTTCGAGAAGCCGCCCCTGCAGGGCGAACATCTCCTTCTCCTCGTCATGCTCGGCGTGGTCGTAGCCGAGCAGGTGTAGCACGCCGTGAATTGTCAACAGCGCCAACTCGTGTCCGAGACTGTGGCCAGCCGCGGCGGCCTGGTCGGCCGCGAATTCCGGGCACAGCACGATGTCACCCAGCATCGACGGTCCCGGCTCCGGCGCATCCGGACGGCCGCCGGGCTCGAGCTCGTCCATCGGGAAGCTCATCACGTCGGTCGGACCGGGCAGGTCCATCCAGCGCATGTGTAGGTCGGCCATCGCCGCCGTGTCCAACAGCACCATCGACAGTTCGGCGCTCGGATTGACGTCCATTCTGGCGATGACGAATCGCGCGACGCTCACCAATTCGGCTTCGGAGACGTCGATGCCCGATTCGTTGGACACTTCGATAGTCATGGGCTGCTCACCGCATCATTCATCGGCGGTTTCGGGTTCCGGACGCTCGCCGTGCGGCTCGATTCATGCCGGCGTCCATGTCCTCGTGGCGAGCATAGGCGTCGACGATCTCCGACACCAGCCGGTGGCGCACCACGTCCGCGCTGGTCAGCTCGGCGACCTGAATGTCGTCGATGTCTTCGAGGATGTCGACGGCCGCCCGCAGGCCCGACTTCGCTCCGCCCGGCAGGTCGATCTGGGTGATGTCCCCGGTGACGACCATCTTGGAGCCGAACCCCAGCCGGGTGAGGAACATCTTCATCTGCTCGGGGGTGGTGTTCTGCGCCTCGTCGAGCACGATGAGCGCGGAGTTGAGGCTGCGTCCCCGCATGTAGGCCAGCGGTGCCACCTCGATCACACCGGCCGACATCAGCTTGGGGATGAGCTCGGGATCCATCATGTCGTAGAGCGCGTCGTACAGCGGCCGCAGATAGGGGTCGATCTTCTCGCTCAGCGTGCCGGGCAAGAAGCCAAGGCGCTCACCGGCTTCCACGGCCGGCCGGGTCAGGATGATGCGGGTGACTTGTTTGGACTGCAGCGCGTTGACCGCCTTGGCCATGGCCAGATACGTCTTGCCGGTACCGGCCGGCCCGATGCCGAACACGATGGTGTGGGCGTCGATGGCGTCCACGTAGCGCTTCTGGTTGAGCGTCTTGGGCCGGATCGTCTTACCCCGGCGCGCCAGGATGTCGAGGGTGAGCACCTCCGCGGGTGACTCGTCGCCGCTGCCGACGAGCATCGCGACACTGTGGCGCACTGCCTCTGGGGTCAGCGACTGGCCGCTGGCCGCGATCGCGATCAGCTCGGAGATCGCGCGCTCCGCGAGCGCGACGTCGGCCGGTTCGCCCGAGATCGTGACGGCGTTGCCGCGAACATGCAGGTCGGCGCTGAGTATGCGCTCGAGGGCGCGCAGATTCTCGTCTGACGAGCCCAGCAAACCGACGACGAGATCAGGGGGAATGTCGATACTGCTGCGAACCTGAGCGTCGGCCTGCAGGGCCCCTGCTGCGTCAGCAGCGTTGGTCTCGCGTGGCGTCACGTGGTTTCCGGTGCCTGCCTTCTCGGCTCGTCAGGTGGTTGTGCGGATGTCTTAGTCTACGCCGAGGGCTCCGCCTGGTCAGCCGCGAGCGGTCCAGGCGCCCCGACCTCGGCGATTTGCTCCCATCGGCCGGTGAGCACGCCCAGGGCGCCCAGGGCCACCGCGGCGGCCGTCGAAGTCCGCAGCACCTGCGGGCCCAGCCGGATCACGCCGGCGCCCGCGTCGGTCAGCGCCGCCAGCTCGTCAGGCGTGATGCCTCCCTCGGGGCCGACCACGAGGAACAGCGAGGGTGCCCGCGCGACCGCGACGTCGGCGATCCGCTCGGCCGCCGACTCGTGCAGCACCACGACCGCCGCACCGCCGGCCACCTCGTCGCGGACCCGCTGGACCAGCGCCGCCGTCGACAACACGCCGTCGACAGGCGGGATGTGTGCCCGCCGCGATTGCCGGGCCGCCGACCGGGCCACCGCGCGCCACCGGCGCAGCCCCTTCTCGACGCGGGCCCCCTGCCAGCTGGCCACGCAGCGGGCCGCCTGCCAGGCCACGAACGCATCCGCCCCGGCCTCGGTGGCCAATTCGATCGCCAACTCCGAGCGCTCGGACTTCGGCAGCGCCTGCACCACCGTCACCGGCGGCCACGGCGGGTCGACGGTCCAGCGGTCCAGCACCCGGGCCCGCAGCCCGTCGCGCCCGGATTGCTCGACCACGCAGCGGGCCAGGTCGCCGTGGCCGTCGCCGAGCACCAATTCCTCCCCGGACCGGATCCGCCGCACGGTCGCGGCGTGAAACCCCTCATCGCCGTCGACGACGGCCAGCCCACCGGCGTCGGGCAGTGCTTCGACGTAGAACAGCGTCGCCACCATGCGCGGGCCCTCGGGTCGTCGCTAGCGCCCGGTGAAGGTCTCGCGCAGCCGGCTGAACAGGCCACCGCCGCTGTGCGTCGAGCGGACCTCGGGCACGTCGCGGCTGCGCCGGCTCTTCAGCTCGCGCAACAGTTCGCTGTCCTGGTGGTCCAGCCGGGTGGGAACCACCACCTCGACGTGGACGTGCAGATTGCCCCGGGCGGCCGAGCGCAGCTGCGGCATCCCGTGGCCGCGCAGCGTGATGACCGAACCCGGTTGGGTGCCAGGCGGAATGGCGATCTCGCTGGTCCCGTCGAGGATGGCGTCGACGCTCAGCGTGGCGCCGAGTGCGGCGTCGACCATCGGCACCGAAACCGTGCAGTGCAGGTCGTCGCCGTCGCGGACAAAGATGTCGTGGGCCTGCTCGTGCACCTCGACGTAGAGGTCGCCGGCCGGCCCGCCCCCGGGCCCGACCTCACCCTGCGCGGCGAGCCGCACACGCATGCCGTCGCCGACACCGGCGGGGATCTTGACGCTGATCTCGCGGCGAGCACGCACCCGGCCGTCGCCCACGCACTGATGGCACGGGTCGGGGATGACCACGCCGACGCCGCGACAGGTGGGGCACGGCCGCGACGTCACCATCTGGCCCAGCAACGAGCGCTGCACCGACTGCACCTCGCCACGGCCGCCGCAGGTGTCGCACGGGATCGGCGCGGAATCGCCGTTGGTGCCCTTGCCCTGGCAGCGGTCGCACAACACTGCGGTGTCGACGGTGACCTGCTTGGTCACGCCGGTCGCGCACTCCTCGAGATCCAGCCGCATCCGCAGCAGCGAGTCCGAGCCCGGCCGAACCCGGCCGATCGGGCCGCGAGATGTCCCGCCGCCGCTGAAGCCGCCGGCGAAGAACGCCTCGAACACGTCACCAAGGCCGCCGAACCCACCGAACCCGCCGCCCGCGGCCGCGTTCTCCAGCGGGTCCCCGCCCAGGTCGACGATCCGGCGCTTCTCGGGATCGCTGAGCACCTCGTAGGCGACGCTGATTTCCTTGAACTTCGCCTGCGCGGCCTCGTCGGGGTTGATATCCGGATGCAGCTCGCGCGCCAGCTTCCGGTATGCGCGTTTGATCTCCGCGTCGCCGGCGTTTTTGCTCACGCCGAGCAGCCCGTAATAGTCGCGTGCCACGCCTGACCTTTCTTGTGCCGCGCCGTTACGCGGCTGTCCTCAAACCCTGCGGGTGCGCTGTCATCGAGCACCCAGGACTTCGCCAATATAAAGAGCAACCGCGGCCACGCTGGCGATAGTTCCCGGATAGTCCATCCGCGTCGGTCCCAGCACACCCATCCCGCCGTACACGGTGTCCATGGTGCCGTACACGGTAGACACCATCGAAGTGCCCGCCATCTGCTCGGCCGCCGTCTCATGGCCGATGCGCACCGTCACCTTGCCGGCCTCCTGCTGCGCCGCCAGCAACCGCAGCACCACCACCTGCTCCTCGAGCGCCTCCAGAATGGAGCGCAGCGAACCGCCGAAGTCCGCGGAGTTGCGGGTCAGGTTCGCGGTGCCGCCCATCAGCAGGCGTTCTTCGGTGTGCTCCACCAGCGACTCCAGCAACACGGTCGCGGACCGACCGATCGCGTCGCCCAGCCCGCCGGCGCCGCCCAACTGCTGGGCAAGGTCGGCCACGGCGACCGACGCCGCGGCGAGCTTCTTGCCTTCCAGGGCCTGGCCCAGGATCTCGCGCAGCTGGGAGAGCTCGTGATCGTCGATGACGTCACCGAGTTCAACGATGCGCTGATCCACCCGCCCGGATTCGGTGATGACCACCATCAGCAACCGGGCCGGCGTCAACGCGATCACCTCAAGATGCCGAACCGTCGACGTCGACAACGTCGGGTACTGCACCACGGCCACCTGACGGGTCAGCTGAGCCAGCAGCCGCACCGCCCGGCGCAGCACGTCGTCGAGGTCGACGCCGGATTCCAGGAAGCTTTGGATCGCGCGCCGCTCGGCCGACGACAACGGCTTGACGTCGTCGATCCGGTCGACGAATTCGCGGTAGCCCTTCTCGGTGGGCACCCGCCCGGAGCTGGTGTGCGGCTGGGTGATGTAGCCCTCGGCCTCCAGCACCGCCATGTCGTTGCGGATGGTGGCACTGGACACGCCGAGGTTGTGCCGCTCGACGAGCGACTTCGAACCGATGGGCTCCTTGGTGGCGACGAAGTCGGCGACGATGGCACGCAACACCTCGAAGCGCCGGTCGTCAGCACTACCCATTGGTTGCTACCTCCTTGATCGCGTCCATTTTACGGTCTCACACGACGCGCTGACCTCGTTGCGCACGCGTTCGCCGCGCATTGCCGGCGACTTTGCGGCTAGCCTTGTCCAGCAGGTATCGGCAGGGCCTCGACCACGCATCGGAGAAGATCCGCCAATGATTTTCAAGGGCGTACGTGAACGGAAGCCCTACCCGGAACACGGCCTGTCCTACCGGGACTGGTCGCAGATACCGCCGCAGCAGATCCGGCTCGACGAATTGGTCACCACCACAACGGTGCTCGCGCTGGACCGGCTGCTCTCGGAGGACTCGACCTTCTACGGCGATCTCTTCCCGCACGCGGTGCGGTGGCGGGGCGTCATCTATCTCGAGGACGGCCTGCATCGCGCGGTGCGCGCGGCGCTGCGGAATCGCACCGTGCTGCATGCCCGGGTATACGACATGGACGTGCCGCTCAGCGCGCAGACCCAGGGATCGGGTTCGACGTTCGGGCACTAGCCCGGTCACGTTTGCGCGTCGCCGGGTGTCGACGTAATGAGGGCCGCGGAGTTTCCGCGAGGTCCGCACTACGACCATCCAGGGACCATCCAGGACAATTCGGGAGGTTCGCCATGTCCCGCCTTCAAGGAGTCTCCGACCACGACGCCGGCCTCGGCGCCAAGATCGCCTTCTTCTTCACCAAGCGCAAGCTCGCGCAGATGGCCGGTCAGGAGACGGCCGGCATGCTCGAACCGCTGCGGATGTATGCCCACATTCCCCGGCTGCTCAGCGCCTACGGCAAGCTCGAACAGGCCGAATCGAAGCTGGACATCCTGCGCCCGCGCCACCTCGCGCTGGCGGAGTTGAAGGCGGCGGCGACGGTGCGTTGCGAATACTGCATCGACCTCGGCTCGCAGATCGCCCGCCAGTGGGATGTGACCGACGAGGAACTGCTGGCGCTGGCGGACTACCGCAACGCGGCGTGCTTCTCCGACGCCGACAAGCTGATCCTCGAGTACGCCACCGCGATGAGCCGGACCCCGGTCGAGGTGACCGACGAGCTGTTCGACGCGCTGCGCGCCCACTTCGACACGCCGCAGCTGGTCGGCCTCACGCACGTCATCAACCTGGGCAACATGCGGGCCCGGTTCAACATCGCGCTGGGCATCGGGTCGGCCGGCTTCTCCGCCGGCCGGGTGTGCGCGCTGCCCGAAGCCCCCCGCCGATGACGGCCGCAGCGACGGCCCGCTTCGAGGCGGCACGGCCGCGGCTGGGTGCCCTCGCCTACCGCATGCTGGGTTCGATCGACGACGCTCAGGACGCCGTGCAGGAGGCCTGGCTGCGGTTGAACCGCGGCTCCGTCGACGACATCGTCAACCTGGACGCCTGGCTGACCACCGTGGTCGCCCGCATCTGCCTGAACACCTTGCGCGACCGTCATGCCCGTCGTCGCGAGGAGCCGGTCGCCCAGCTGCCGGACCCGATCGTGGACACCGCCGGCGAATTCGACCCCGAGCACCGCGCGATGCTGGCCGAGGCGGTGGGCCTGGCGTTGTTCGTCGTGCTGGACACCCTGACGCCGGCCGAGCGGCTGGCGTTCGTCCTGCACGACGTCTTCACCGTGCCGTTCGACCAGATCGCGCCGATCGTCGACCGTACGCCGGAGGCGACCCGCAAGCTGGCCAGCCGCGCGCGACGACGAATCCAGGAGGCGGATCCGCTTCCCGACTCCGACATCGCCGCACAACGCGAGGCCGTCGACGCCTTCTTCGCGGCCGGGCGCTCCGGTGACTTCGAACGGCTGGTGTCGGTGCTGCATCCCGACGTGGTGCTACGTGGCGACTTCGGTTCCGGCGCAGGGCTTTTCCGCGCCGAGGGTGCATCGTCGGTGGCCAAGCTGGCCCGCGGCTACGCGGGCCCCGAACGCGAGGTGCGCGCGGCAACCGTCAACGGCGCGGCGGGCGCGGTCGTATTCGTCGGCGGCCGGCCCGCCTCGGTCATGGCGTTCGTGGTGCGCGACGGCGTGGTCGCCGCGATCGACGTGCTGGCCGACCCGGAGCGCATCGCCCGGCTCGACCTGAGCGCCGCCTCCGGCTAGTTCACCGCGGACGCGGCCTGCAGCAACGCCAGCGCGGCGTCGTGTTGCAGCACCCAGTTGCCGCCCTGTTGGACGAAGACCAGTTGCTTGTTGACCGGTCCGGCGAACTTGGGACCCGTGATGGCCACCTGGGCGCCGGCCATGTTCGGGCCGGCCGGCACGATGTTCGTCACGGTGAAGGTCTCCGGGAAATTGCCGTTCCGGTAGGCCTTGCGCAAATCGTGGTCGGCAACGTGGCCCTCGTCGGGATTGATGCCGTTTTCGACCAGGCCGACCTTCGTCGAGTAGCCCACGCCGGGATCGGTGGCCTGTATGCACAGGTTGCTCAGCTGCTCAGCCGTCGGAAGGCCCGGCACCACCGGCGCGGGCGCGGGAGGTGGCGGTGGTTCTTGCGGCAGTGCCGGTGCCAAAGGCGCACCCAGTGCGGCCAGTTGCACCTGACTCACGGGTGCTGCGACCGAAGCGATTCCGACGGCCGCGCCGCCGACGACGGCCAGCGCCGCCACGCTCAGAGCTACGGACTTCACGGTTCCCCCTTCAGTGCCCTTCATCGGGCCAACCTGCCAGATGTTAATCACTGTCCAGCGGCCTGAATCAGCTCCATCGCCGAAGCGCGCGACAACATCCAGCTGCCCTGGTTGACGAAAGTGACGTTCTGCATCACCGGGTTCGGCAGCTTCGGGCCGGAAACCGCGACGTCCGCCGTCACCGTTCCCGCAGCGCCCGGCTGAATGTTGGTGATGTTGAACGTCAACGGCAGGTCACCGTTCTTAGCGGCCTTCTGCAATTTGTGGTCCGCGACGTGCGCCACGGTTCCGCTGATGCCGCCTTCGACGAGATTGCCCTTGTTCGCGAACGACACGCTCGGGTCGGCGAGGCTGTTGAGCAGGCCGGTCAGCTGGTCCGCGGTCGGAACGCCGGCAGCGGGGTCCGGGACAGGCACGGGCGGCGGATCCTGCGGCAGCGGGGCGCCGACGGCGGCGAGCTGCACCTGGGCGGCCGGGACGGCGGCGACAGAAGTGACGCCGACGGCTGCGGCGCCAAGGGCACCCAGAGCGGCCACACCTGTCACGATGGCTTTGACGGATTTCATGATTCCCCCTTCGGTGTGCAGCGTCGTGACGGGAATGTCACCCACACTGGTGTAGATGGTGTGGTTGTGCACGTTGTGACAGATGCTACTCCGGATATCGCCGACTAATCTGTGCGCAACCTGTGTAGCAGCCCAGAATTTGGGGTTTGCTGGCTAACCAGCCGACCGGCTTCCGCCGATGGATCCCGCAGGCTCTTCGGCCGGATGTCGGGCCAGTTCTGTTCGACATAGTCCAGGCACTCGGCCCGGGATGCTTCGCCGAACACCACGCGCCAGCCCGCCGGAACGTCGGTGAACGTCGGCCACAGACTGTGCTGCTCCTCGTCATTCAGCAGCACGAAGAAGGTGCCGTTGTCGTCGTCGAAAGGGTTAGTACTCATCGCTTCTCCACCATCGCTTGGTATCTGGACAAACCCGCCGGACCGACCCACGACCCCAGCACCCGGTCCGACAGCAGGCCGAGACAGCTCAGGTTGGGAAACCCCGGCCCCTGGGTGAGGCCGGACAGGGTGGGCAGGAACAACTTGGGGGTCACCTCGGTGAGAGACAGGTCGTAGCCGATCCCCTCTTGCAGGCGCTCGGAGTCCAGCTGTCCGCCCAGACCCAGTTCGAGCGTGTCGAGCGCGTCCTGGCTGAACAGCGAGGTAAACCAGAGCGCGTCGGCGCCGGAACCGTCGATGACGAGATCGAAACCGTGCACCGTCTCCAGGTTCTCGCTGAACCGGTTGGTGGACAGCGTCAGCCGGATCTGCCCGTCGCGGCCCACCGCGTGCGCGACCCGGCCGCGCAGATGACGGATGCGGTCGTCGGCCAGCAGGGCTTCCTGCACATTCGCCGAGAACACGCCGCGGTCGGTGCGGGACAGCGCGTCGCGGCGCTCGTCCAGGGTCAGCGCGGTCCAGTCTGTCGGATCGGAGAACAACGAGTTCTCGAAGAAGCTCTCGCCCCGGGTGAACAGCGTCACCTGCGGCGAGATCACCGTGATCGTCGAAACCCGGTGCCGGAAAAGCTCGTTGAGCATCGAGGCGGCGGTCTCACCGCCGCCGATCACCGCGACCCGCTCCGCGGTGATCCGGTCGTGGCCGGCGGCGCGGTCCCAGAACTGGGCGATCGACATCATTCGCGGGTTCCCGGGCAGCAGCGATTTCTCCGCCTGGCCCGGCCCGGTGATCATCAACGCGTCCGCGTGCACGGTGGTCTCGCGGGTGTACAGCGCCCAGCGGTCGCCGGCGACGCCGAGTCCATCGACGTCGCCGTGCACCACTTGCATACCGACCTGGTCGGCGACCCAGCCCAGGTATTGGCTCCATTTGCGGTGTGGCGGAGCGGGTCTGCCCCGATCGATCCATTCGGCGAACGACGCGGTCGCAATCAGATAGGACTGCCAGCTGTACCGCATCATCAGCTCGTCGAGTTCGCCGTTGCGGCGCGGCACCAGCGCCGACCGGTAGGGGAAGCCGACGTCCTTTTCCGGGCTGGTCCCCAGCCGGTGCGCCCCGTCGGTCCAGCCGCCGCTCGCCTGCCAGTTCGCCCCGACCCCGGTGCGTTCGACGGCGATCACGTCGGGGACCTCGACGCCCATGTCGCGCAATGCCCTGGCCTTGGCCGCGACGGCCACCGCCTTGGCTCCGGCGCCGAGGATCGCTAGCGTGCTCATGTCACCACCTCCCGCAGTGATTCAATCCAAAGTTGTTGCAACGCCGAGATGTCCGCGTCGTCGAGAATGTCGGGCAGCGCGCGCCACTGCGCGGCGAGGACACGCTGCCCGTCGAACGGCAGCACGGCGGCCATGATCGTGAGTTCGTGGCGCACCGCGAGATCCGGTTCCGGCTGCGGCGATACCCCGGCCAGCAGTGCGCGCTCCGGCTTCAGCACGGTCCCGCCTCCGGTGTGGGCGGCGCCGAGATAGTTCAACAGCAGCTGCGGACCGGGCAGCCGGCCCAGAAGCGCGGCGGTATCGGCGCGCAGGTAGCGCAACAGGCCGTAGTCGAGTCCGTCGCCCGGAATGGCCGCCAACTGCTCACCGACGTGACGCGGGTCGGCCGAGGCAACCCGGACCGGATAGATGGAGCTGAGCAGACCGATCGTGTCGCCCGTATCGATGGTGCGCGCGCCGGGCCCGTCTACCAAACTCTCTGCGCGGCCGTGGGTTTCCAAGGCCAGCAGCGGCGGCGGGGTGGGCTGTCCGCTACGCTGGCGCCAGCGCGTCACCATTGCCGCCGTGGCCGCCACCAGCAGATGCGGCAGCGGCAGCCCGCAATCCCAAAGCCGGTGGGTGGTCTCCGCATCGGCGGCGACCATGCGCACGATCAGATCGCGGGCCCGATCGCGGCCCGGGTTCACCCGTCGGGCACCGAGATTGGGATCGTCGCCCTCCAGTTGCGCCGCCCAGAACTGCGCGGTGTCCAACTGGTCGGCGCGCTGGGCCAGCGCGCCGACCCAGCGGCGGTAGCTGGTGTGCTCGCGGATCGGCGCGGGCGAATGGCCGGTGCCCAAAGCCGTTAGCGCGGAATCCAGTTCGCCGAGAACGACCCGCCAGGAGGCCGGATCCATCGCCAACACGTGGGCGGCCAGCAGCAGCACACTCGGTCCGGCCGCGGGGCAAAGCCACACCGCGGCCAGCAGTCTTCCGCGCTCTGGGTCGAGACGGTCGACGGCCGCGGCGACGTGCTCGGGGACCACGGCCCGCAGATCCTCGGGCGCCGATACCTCGTCGATCAGAGTCTCGGTGGGTTCCGCGGGAACCAGGGTCATGGCGGCCCGGTCCAGTCGGGTGCGCAGCACTTCGTGTCCGGCGATGATGCCGGCCAGCGCGGCATCCAGTTGTTCGCGGCTGACGTCGTCGGGCAGCCGGATGGCTTCGGTCTGCGCCAGCCGGCGAGGCTCGCCGTATTCGTAGAGCCAGCGGCCGTTGGGCAGCACCGGCATCGGCCCGACGCTGTCTTCGACTTCCGTTGCCGCAGACTCCGTTTCGGAATCGATCACCTCCGCCAGTTCCCGGACGTTGGCGCATTCGAGGATGAGCCTGGCGCGCAGCGCGATACCCCGCGCCCGCGCCGCCTGCACCACCGACAGTGCCATGATGCTGTCCAGGCCCAGCTGCAAGAAGTCGGCGGCGACGTCGATCCGGGGCTGGTGCAACAGCTCCGAAAGCAGTTCGGTCAGTGCGACTTCCGTGGGGGTTTCCGGCTCGGCCCCGGCTTCGGCGGCCCCGGCCCCATCGAATGCGCTCAGCGCGGCTTCGTCCAGCTTGCCGTTGGCCGTCAGCGGGATTTCGTCGACGGTGACGATGCGCTGCGGAATCATGTAGCGCGGCAATCGGGTCCCGAGGGCGTCGCGCAGCGCGGCCGCCGACGGCTTGGGCGCGGCGGTTTGGGCGATCACCACGTAAGCGGTCAGCCGCGCCCCGGATTGCAGACGTCGCACCAGGACACCGGCGTGCTGGACCGCGGGGTGGGATTCGAGCGCCGCGGCGATCTCACCCGGTTCCACCCGATAGCCGCGAATCTTCACCTGTGCGTCGGCGCGCCCGACGTACTGCAGCGCCCCGGCGGTCCCGCGGCGCACCAGATCGCCGGTGCGGTACATCCGCTCCCCGGCGACGAACGGATCGGCGAGGAATCGATGACTGGTCTCCCCCGGGCGGCCCAGATAGCCGCGGGCCAACTGCGCGCCGGCCAGATAGAGCTCGCCGGTAGCCCCGACCGGCACCGGATTTAGCCCCGAGTCCAGCACGTAACCGCGGGTGTGCCGGGTCGGCCGCCCGATCGCCGGCTCGTCGTACTCCGTGATGTCGGCCACCACCGCCTCGACGGTCGTTTCGGTTGGGCCGTAACAGTTGTAGGCGCGCAGCTGAGTTCGCTCGCACTCGCCGCGGATCTGGGCCCAGGCGGACTTGCCCAGCGCTTCCCCGCCCAGCGCCAGCACCGTCAGCGGAACCGTCGTGAGCAGACCGCACGCGGTGAGTTGGGCGAACATCGACGGCGTGGTGTCGATCATGTCGACGCGGTGCTCGGCTATCGCCGCGACCAAGGCCTCGGCGTCGGTCTGGGTCCGCTCGTCGATGACGTGCACGCCGTGGCCGTCGAGCAGCGCGACCAGCGGCTGCCAGGCGGCGTCGAACGCGAACGACCACGCGTGCGCGATGCGCAGCGGGCGAGCCAGCCGCGCAGCCGCGGGCCGTAACACGCTGTCCAGATGATCGTCGGCATATGCTCCGAGCGCCGCGTGAGTTCCTATGAGGCCCTTGGGTTCTCCTGTCGTCCCCGAGGTGAAGACGACATATGCGGCCTGCTCCGGCGGCACCTCGACCGGCTGGAAGTCCCCGGCATCCCGTTCCATCGCCGCCGGCAGTTCCTCGTCGACGATGATCGACGCGCCGGTTTGCCGCAGGATCGACTCCACCCGTTCGGGCGGCAGCCCCGGCTCCATCGGCACGCACATGCCGCCGGCCTTGAGCACCGCCAGCATAGCGACGATGTACTCCGGGCCACGGGAAAGCCTTATGGCCACCGGTGTTTCGGGCTTCACCCCGCGTTCGGACAGCCGGGCTGCCAGGGCATTGGCGCGGGTGTCGAGCTCGCGGTAACTCAGCGTGCCACCCGCCCAGCTGACCGCGAGGTTGTCGGGCGTTGTCGCCGCGACCCCGGCGAACCGGGTGTGGATGCCGGCGGCCGGTGGGGCCGTCGCACCCGCGCCCGTCACCGCCTCGTCCTCGAAGAGGACGCTGACCTCACGTAGCGGGCGCTCCCAGGCTTGCAGCAGCCGCTCGGCGGTGCTCAGCACTCGGTTGCCCAGCAGCTCGGCGGAGGTGGCCCCCAGCGCGCCGTCGAGCACCTCGACCAGGACCACCAGTTCGCGGCCCTCCATGTGGGCGGCGATCGCGACCGGGAAGTGGGACAGGCTCTGCAGCGCGGCCGGCCGGAATTTGGCCGCCCCGGCGGTCAATTCGCCACCAGCGACCAGGCCGTCCAACGGGAAGTTCTCGTAGACCAGCAGGGTGTCGAACATCTCGCCCACCCCGCCCAGCGCGCGCAATTGCGCATGCCCGAGATAGCCGTGCTCGCGCAGCAGCGCGGCGTTGCGCTGCACGGCACGACACTGATCGCCGACGCCGACGGCCGGGTCGAGCCGCACCCGCATCGGGACGGTGTTGATGAACAGTCCGATCATCGTCTCGACGCCGGCGAGTTCGGGCGGACGGCCGGAGACGGTGACCCCGAAGACCACGTCATGGGTGTCGGTCAGCCTCGACAACACCAGCGCCCAGGCTATTTGCATCAGGGTGCTGACGGTGATGCCGCGCGAACGGGTGCCCTCGACCAGTCGATCGGCGTCTTCGGCGGGCAGCCGCAGCTCGGTGGTGTGCGGCAGGCCGGTCTGCTGCCCGTCGGCCGCCTCGGCCGAACCAAGCGAAGCCGACAGCAGCGTGGGGCCGGGCAGGCCGGGCAGGTGGTGACGCCAAACCTGTTGGCTGGCTTCGGGATCGCGGCTTGCCAACCAACCGATGTAATCCCGGTACGGCCGCGGTGCGGCGGGCAACGCGGCCGGGTCTCCCCCGGCGCCGTACAAGATCATCAGCTCGTTGACGAACACCGGCAACGACCAACCGTCGATCACAATGTGGTGGGCGGTGATCACCAAACGCCAACGCGGGCCGGGCAATTCGATCAGCAAGAAGCGGATCGCCGGCCCGCGCTCCAGATTGAACGGTCGCCGGCGTTCGGCCACCTCCAGCGCTTCGACCCCGTCGGGCGCGGCCTGGACCACTCGCCACGGCAATTCGACCCGAGCAGGCACGATCTGCACCGGACGCGCAATCCCACGGCTGAAGAAGCTGGCCCGCAGATTCGGGTGTCTGGCCAACAACTTTGCCGCGCAATCGTGTAGCAGCCCGACGTCGAGCGCGCCGGAGATGTCTGCCGCCATCCCGATCATGTACGGATCGTCGGCCGCTTCACCTTCGACGAATTCGGTGAGCGCGCTCAGCGAATACAGCCCCTCTTGCAGGGGGCTCAACGCCATCAGGTCCTCGATGTCAGGCGCGACATCGCTTTTGGTGGCGGTCACGAGGTGCCGTCACGCGACGACGACCACAGCCGCGACACGGCAGCCAGATCGTCGGCCGACAGTCCGGACACCGCCATCGGCTCGAAGCGGGTGTCCGCCGGCACGTCGGCTTGATCGGTGTCGGTCTGCCCGTCGCGCGGGGCGTCCAGGGCGGCCGCCAGCTGCGCAGGCGTCGGATGCTCGAAGACCATGCGCGGGCTGACCGCCAGCCCGGCGGCTCGGGCCCGCGCCGACAGCTGCACCGACAGGATGCTGTCGCCGCCGAGGGAGAAGAAGTCGTCGAACCGCCCGATCTCCGGAGTCGACAGCAGTTCGGCGAACACAGTGGCCAGCGCCCGCTCGGTGTCGGTGCGCGGCGGCTCGATCTGTCCGCCGGTGTTGACCGCCGGCTTGGGCAGCCCGGGCCGGTTCAGCTTGCCCGAGTCGGTCTTGGGCATCGCGTCGAGCACCGTCAACGACGAGGGCATCATGTAGCCAGGCAGCGTCGTCGCGATCGCGGCGCGCACCGCGCCCGCGAAGGTTGCCTTGTCGGCGTCGTCGACGATCGGCTGTTGCGGCACAACATATCCGGCCAGCGAGAGACCGCCGTGCACCTCCCAGGTGCACGCCGCCGCTGCGGCGACGCCGTCGACCGCGGTCAATGCGGCCTCGAGTTCACCCAGCTCGATCCGGAAACCGCGCACGTTGACCTGGTGGTCGATCCGGCCGGCGAACTCCAGCTGCCCGTCCTCGGTCCACCGGGCCAGGTCGCCACTGCGGTACAGCCGCGAACCGGGCTCCAGCGCATACGGATTGGCGACGAACCGCGTCGCGGTCAGAGCGGGACGTTTCCAGTAGCCGCGGGCCAGCTGGTCGCCGGCGTAATACAGTTCGCCGACCACACCGACCGGCACCGGGCGCAGACCGTCGTCGAGCAGGAAGGCATCCCCACCCGGCACCGGTCTGCCCACCCGCGGAGTCGGTGGGCCGAGCGGCCCACGCGACATCGCGCCGGAGGTCTCGGTGGAGCCGATGTTGTTCAACAGCTGGATGTCTGAGCCGTCTGCACACGCGGCCACCAGCCGCTCCAGCAGCGACGCGCTCACCGGCTCGCCGCCGCAGACCAGCCGTGACAGGGATCGCACCGCATCGAACCGGGTGTCGACCAGCGCGGAGACCAGGCTGGGCACCGCGGTCACCTGCGCCACCGAATGCCGATCCATCAGCGCCCCAAGCGCTTCGGCGTCCCGGTGCTCGGCGTCGTCGGCCAGGATCATCGTGGCCCCCGCCGCCAGGCCGGCCAGCATCTCCATGCCGCCCTCGAGGAAGGTGATCGAGGCCTGCGCCAGGCGAATGTCGTTGGCGCAGGGCGGGTAATGCCGCAACTGCCAATCCAGCCGGGCCGACATCGACCGATGGGTGCCCAACGCGCCCTTCGGCTTGCCGGTGGACCCGGAGGTGAACACCAGAAACATCGGGTCGTCGGGGTGGGGCAGGGTCGCGGGTGGCGCCACCGCGGCACTGCTCTCCACCGCCGCACGCACCCGCGGGTCGTCCAGCGAAATCACGGTGACCCCGTGAACTTCCGGCGCACTATCCGCGGCCGCGGCCGTCGCCAGCACCACCGGGGGCACCACGTCGTCGAGCATGAATTGCTTGCGTGCCAGCGGGTAGCCCGGGTCGATCGGGAAGTAACCGGCACCGGCTTTCATGATGGCCACCAGCGCCACCACCATGTCGATGCCCCGCCGTGTCGAGAGCCCGACCAGTGACCCCGGGGCCACCCCGTGTTCGGCGAGCAGCGCCGCCAGGTTGTCCGAACGACGATGCAGCGCGGGGTAATCGAGCTGCTCGTCACCGCAGCGCACCGCGATCCGGTCGGTACCCCATTTCCGGCTGGGAGCCAGCAATTCCGGAATGGTCCGCGGCCGGTCCTGCGGCGCCGGGGCGCCGCGGCTCCACTCGTCGAGGATGCGGCGCTGCTCCTCGTCGTCGATCACCGCGACGTCGCGCAACGTCTGGTCAACGTTGTTGGCGAACTCGGTGATGATCCGGGCCAGCCAGCTGGCCAGCCGCTCGATCGTGGACCGGCTGTACAGCTCGGTGCGGTAGATGACGTTGCAGCTGTATCCGGTGCCGTCGGTGCCGTCGACGCCCAGGAAGTTGACGCTGAGGTCGGCATGCGCCATGTCGAAGACGGGGTCCAGCGAGGTGCACACCGTGTCCTCGCTGCCGTCGGACCCCGAATCGATGACCCGGATGGCGGGTAGGTGATCCCGCACGTGCACCACGACCTGGAACAACGGATTGCGCGACAGCGAACGCACCGGGCTGACGCTGTCGACCACGCGGTCGAACGGCAGATCCTGGTGGGCGTAGGCGGCCAGTGCGGTCTCCCGCGCCCGCGCCAGCACCTCGCGCAGCGTCGGGTTGCCGCCGAGGTCGTTGCGCAGTACCAGGATGTTGACGAAAAAGCCGATCAGCTGGTCTAATTCGGCTTCGGTGCGCCCGGCAACCGGGGTGCCCAACGGAATGTCGGTGCCGCCGCCCGCCTTGTGCAGCACCACGGCGACGGCCGTTTGCAGCAGCATGAATTCGGTGATGCCCAGCTCGCGGCACAACTCGGCAAGCTTGCCGCGGGTAGCCGAGTCGATGCGGAAGTCGACGGATTCACCCGCACCGCTGGGCACCGGCTGGCGGGCGAAGTCCGGCCGCAGCCCGGCGTCCTCCGGCATTCCGGCCAGCTGATGGGTCCAGTACTCCCGTTGCTCGCTGGCAACCGCGGACTCGTGACCGCTCGAGTCACCCAGGAACGCGCCCTGCCACGCCGCGTAGTCGGCGTACTGGACCCGAAGCGGTGCCCACGACGGAACCTCCCCGGCCCGCCGCGCCCGGTACGCGGTGAACACATCGGAGAACAGCACGCCCGCCGACCAGTGGTCGGACGCGATGTGATGGACCACGAACGACATCACGTGTTCGCACGTGTCAATGCCGTTGCGCAGCAAGGCGATCCGGATGGGTCGCTCGCTGTCGAGCTCGAAGCAGTGCTGACGCTCGACGTCGAGCTGTTCGGTCAGCCAGGCCTCGTTGTCCTGGGCGAGGCCGTCGAACGACGCGCGGCGGATCGGCAGGTCGCCGGCCGGATTGACCACTTGGTAGGGCACGCCGTCGATTTCGACGTAGCTGGTGCGCAGGATTTCGTGACGGGCAACGACGTCGCCGATGGCGGCGATCAGCGCCTCGATATCCCACGGCCCGCTCAGCTTCGCGGCGAACGGAATGTTGTTGACCCAGCTGGGCCCGTCGATGCGGTACGCGAACCAGCTGCGCAGCTGTGACGCCGAGAGCGGCAGCGGCTCGTCGTGAGCGGTCGCGATCAGCTTCGGGCGCGACTCGACGAGCGCACCGGACCCCAGCTGGTCGACCCGCTCGGCCAGCCGGCCCACCGTCCCCAGCTCGAAGATGTCGCGGATACCAAGCTCCACACCGCAATCCGAGCGGATCGCGGTGACCAATCTGGTCGCCACCAGTGAGTGGCCGCCCAAATCGAAGAACGAGTCGTCGACACCCACCCGATCATGGCCGAGCAGGGTGGAAAATAGTCCGGCGATGCGGCGCTCGGTCGCTGTCGTCGGTTCGCGGTATTCGGCATTGGCCGCGATCTCGGGCTGCGGCAGCGCGGACCGGTCGATCTTCTGGTGCGCGGTGATCGGGATCTCGTCGAGCACCACGTAGCCGGCCGGCGTCATGTAGTCCGGCAGCGCCGCGGCCACCCGGGCGCGAATACGTTCGACGTCAACGGATTCGGTGCCGCAGCCTGGTGCCGGGGTCACGTATCCGACCAGGCTCTTCCCCAGCCGCGGCAGGTCGACGGCCAGCACCACGGCTTGTCCGACGCTGGGGTCGACCGAGATGGCGGCGGCGATCTCGCCGAGCTCGATGCGGAAGCCACGGATCTTGACCTGCTCGTCGGCGCGGCCGACGAACTCGATATCTCCGTCGGCGTTGCGCCGGGCCAGGTCGCCCGAGCGGTACATCCGCCCGCATGCGGTGAACGGGTCGGCGACGAACCGCTCGGATGTCAGTCCCGGGCGGCGGTGGTAGCCCTGCGCGACATGTTTTCCGGCGATGTAGATTTCGCCAATCACACCGACCGGAACCGGTTGTAGCGCGTCGTCGAGCAGATACACCTGGGTGTTGATCTTGGGCTTGCCGATCGGCACGATCCGGGTGCCCTGCGTGCCCTGTACCGGAAAGCTGGTGCAGTTGACCACGGTCTCGGTCGGTCCGTAGAAGTTGTACAACAACGCGTCGAAGGTGGCGTGGAACTTGTCGGCGATCTCGCCAGGCAGGGCCTCCCCACCGATCGGGACGCGCCGCAGCGTGCGCCACTGGCTGACGCCGGGTAGCGACAGGAACAGTCCCAGCAGCGACGGCACGAAGTGCATCAAGGTGATACCTTCGCGACTGAGCAGATCGGTCAGATAACCGATGTCGCGCAGCCCGTCCGGGCGCGGAATGACCAGCCGGGCGCCCATGATCAGCGTGCCGAAGATCTCGCCCATCGATACGTCGAAGCTCGGCGACGCGACCTGCAGCAGCGATTCGGTCGCATCGATCTGGTATTCGTCGCCGAACCAGACGAAGTACTCGGCGATCGGCGCGTGCGGCACCGGAACACCCTTGGGCAGCCCGGTCGAACCTGACGTGTAGATCAGGTAGGCGGTGTTGTGCGGGCTCAGCGGGCGAATCAACTCGGGTGCGGTGACAGGGTAATTCGACAAGCCGGTAACCGGTTCGCGCACGACCAGTTTCGCGTCCGCATCGCTTAGGATGAACGCGATCCGATCCTGTGGGTAGGTGGGGTCCACCGGCATGTACACCGCGCCCGCTTTGAGGATGCCCAGCGCCGTGATGACGAGTTCGGGCGACTTGTCCAGCAGGAGCGCGACCCGGTTCTCGGTACCGATACCTTGCTGGATGAGCCAGTGCGCCACCCGGTTCGACTCCTCGTCGATCTCCCGATAGGTGTAGTTGCGACCCTCGTAGCCGACGGCGACGGCATCGGGCGACTGCGCGGCGCGCCGGCTGACCAACTCCGGCAACGTGGCCGCCGGGGTGGTGAACTCTTCGCCCGTCGACATTTGCCGCAGCCACTCGGCGTCTTCGCCGCTCATCAGCGCGCACGCGGCCAGCTTCGCGTCGGGGTTGCTCAGCGCGCTGTCCAGCAGGACGACATAGTGCCGCAGCAGCTGCTCGACCAACGGGCGATCCAGCACCTCGACCAGATACTCGGCTTCGACCAGCCCGCCGCCGCGCGCCGAGCGCTCCAGCTCGACCATGAAACTCAGTGGCAGCTGGTTGAAGTGACCGCGCAGCTCGGCGCGCGCGCACTACACACCCGGCGGGCAGAAGCCGGGGCCGTCGGCGTCGCGCTGCCCAAAGCTCACTCGGGTCATCCGGTCCGCGCCGCGGCGACGATCGGGATTGGATTCGCGCACCAGCCAATCCAGGTCGGCGCGTGCATGCGCGAAAGCGCCTACGGCGCTGTCCCGGGTTTGGGTCAGCAGTTCCCGGAATGTCTGGTGGGAGTGCGGTTGTAGCCGAATGATCACGGTGTTGCCGTAGTAGCCGATCGCGTCCTCGGTTCCGACGCCGCGATTCAGCACCGGGACCGCGACCAGGAAGTCATTCGATTGCGTGTAGCGCTGGATCAGCGCGGCGAATGCGGACATCAACACCATGTAGGGCGTGGCGCCGGTTTCCCGGGCCAGTGCCGCTACCCGCTCGGCAATGTCGGACGACAACCGCGTCGTGGTGCGCTGCGCGCGCCAGGTGCTCGGCACCACCGAGCCGTTGGGGCCCGGAAGCTCAAGTGGTTCCGGCAGATTGGCGATCAGCGGCCGCCAGTACTCGGCGTCCTCCTGGTGATTGGGGGCGTCGGTGAATGCCGGGTGGACGGCGGGAGCCCGCGCAGCCGGCGCGGCGGCAAAACCGTCCGGATCGGAGTACGCGCGCGTGAGGTCGGCGAAGAACGGCGCCCACGACCCGTCGTCCCATGCGATGTGGTGAGCGGTGAACAGCAGCATCAGTTCGTCGGCCGCCAAGCGCGCCACGGTGACCCGCAGCGGCGAATCCTTGGCCAGGTCGAAGGGCCGGCAGAAGTCCCGCTGCGCCAGCACGTCCAGCCGCAGCCGCCGCGACTGATCCGTCAGGCCCGACAAGTCGTGCTCGGCCCAGTCCGGCCGCAGGTCCTCGCGGATCACCGGATACGGCACACCGTCCGTGTCGGTCTCGTAGGTGGTGTGCAGCACCGGGTGGCGCGCGGCGACGGCCTTGACCGCGTCTCCCAGGCGTGCCACGTCAACGGTGCCGGTAACTCGGTACGAGACACAGACGTTCAGCAGCGCGCTGTCGGGGTCAACCGACTGCACGAACCACATCCGGTGTTGACCGCCGGACATGCGCGGTTCGTCGAAGGTCGGCACCGCAGCCTCGGCCTCGGGCCTGGCCAGGCCGCGCTCGGCGATTTTGCGGCGCAACAATTCCAGGCGCTTCTCGTCGAGCTGGGTGCTGGCATTGGTGGTTTCAGTCACGCTAGGAGTCCAACCTTTCTAGCATCGGGAGCGTCGTGTGTTGCGGCCCGATTCCAGCGGCGCCGGCTCCTAACCTCGGCGGCGCCTTGGGCCCGCCGGCCCCGCCCGCGCTCAAGGCAGTGATCAATTCGTGCACGGTGATCCCGCCGAGCATGCGGGCCACCGGAACCGAGCTCCCCACCGTCCGGCGTAGGCGTTTGCGCAGATCCAGCGCCAGCAACGAGTCCACACCAAGGTCGATCAGAGAGGCACTCGGGTCAATCGAAGACGAATCACCCAAGTGCAAGGTCGCGGCCAGTTCGGCACGCACCACCTCGGCGAGCGGTTTCGCAGCAGAGCCGTTGTCACGCTCGGAGCTTTCGCCGCTGCCGGATCCGGTGAATGGCGTTGGCATTCCCTGGCTTTCGAAGAAGACCGCGAGCCTGTCGAATTCCGCGTCGAAAATCAGAGGATCACCGTCGTAACCGTACAGGCTAGCTTCGATCGCCAGTTCGGGGTCCATCGCTATCAGACCGGAACGCTCGGTGCGGGTGATCTCGTTGGCCCCCACCACACCGGCGGCCTGCCACAGTCCCCACCGGATCGCCACGCAATCCCGGCCGCGGGCCCGCAACTGGGCGGCCAGGACGTCGAGCATCCGGTTGGAGGCCGCGTACGCCGCGTGGTGGTAGCCGCCCCAGACGCCGAACACCGACGAGCAGGCCAGAATCCGGCAGTCGGGTTGCGTCGGCCAGGCTTCGGCCAGCACCACCAGTCCGCGAACCTTCGCGTCACATACCTCGGCCACATCCGTGCCGGTGAGTTCCTCGCGCAGCAGCGCTTTGGCGATGCCGGCGGTGTGGATCAGCAATGACGCACCGGGGCCGCCATATTCGAAGGCGACGGCGGACACCGCGGCGGGATCGGTGATGTCGCACAGCGGGGCGTGGACCACCGCGTCGGAATTCTCCGACAGCCGCGCCAACGCGTCCGGGTCAACACCGTTGCGGCTCAACAGGATAACGGTGCGCGCCCCGTGCTCGATGCAGTACCGTGCGTATTGCAGGCCGATCGCGCCGCTACCACCGGTGATCACCACATTGTCCAGCGCGGCGGCATCCAGTGGCCGGCTGGTCGCCGATCCGCCGCATTCACGGAACGTCCGGACATAGCGTCGCGGCAATTCGGTGCCCCGCAACGCGATCTCGGCTCCGTCACCGATCAACACGTCGACGGCCGCGAGCGCGGTCGGGGCGTCGACGTCGCGGCCGGGCAGGTCCAGGTGCCCGAAGGCCTGGTCCGGGAATTCGAAACCGACGCTGCGGTGCATCGCGGCCAGCGCGGCCTGTGCCGGTGAGACGTCCGGTTCATCGCGATCGACCTGTTCGGCGCCCACGGTGAGCAACCAGACGGCGCGGCAGCGTGGTCCGATGATCGCGGCGTAGTCGGGTAAACCCGCGTCGGCCCGGCCGGCGATCTGGTCAATCGCCGCCAGCGCATCCAGCTCGTGGAGTTCCGGGGCGATGACCACGACGACTTCGGCCTCGTGCAGCGGGACCGCCCAGCAACCGTTGAGGGCGGCAACGGTGTCGATCAGTTGCCGGGTCAGGTCACTCGCGGCGGTCTCGCCGAAAAAGCCGATGGCACAACCGGTTGCGCCGGAGGCGGTCGGTGACGTGACCTGCCGCCAGTCCTCGACGGCGGCGGTCAGCACGGGAACCGCGACCGTGTCGGTCAGCGGTTCCGGTGTCGCCCACAGATGCACCGCCCGCATCGGCGCGTTCGGGAACCGCGGCAGCGGCGGCTGGATCCCGTTCGGAATCGCGTTGGCCCACCGGCTACCCGGGTCGGCGGCCGCGACGGCGGCGATGTTCGCAGACAGCGAGTCAGTGATGGATTTGTCGCGGTGCCCCGACCCGACGATCACGGCCGACTCCTCGTCGACGATGTCGGCGAGCGGATACAGCAGCGACGGGTGAGCGGACAGCTCGACGAACGTGTCGACCCCGAGTTTCTGCGCGTGCCGCACGGCGCGATCGAATTGCACCGTGCCACAGAGATTCTCATACCAATACTCGGAGAAGTCGGTGTCGAGTTCCACCTCGGTACCGAACGTGGAGCCGACGAACCGCGCGTCCCCGCGCCGAAAGACCGAATCGGGTACCAGCTCGATCAGCGGCGTGCGCAACGGCCGCAGCGCACTGGTATGGCCCGGATAGTCTACCGACAGTTGATGATTGAAGATGCCCCGGCGCTCGGCCAGTTGCACCGCGGCGGCGACCGCGTCGTGGTCACCGGACACCACGGTCGACGACGGCCCGTTGACCGCCGACACTTCCAGCCAACCCGGTGCATCGGCCAGCAGCGACTCCGCCTCTTCGACGCCCACTCCGAGCACCACCATCGCGTACCGTCCGGTCAGCCGGTCGACGACGGTCGCGCGCGCACCGACCAACCTGACCGCGTCCGGCAGCGTGATGGTGGCGGCCACATACGACGCCGCCACCTCGCCGAGGCTGTGCCCGATGGCGACCTCGGGAACCACCCCGTGGTTTCGCCACGCCGCGGCCAGGCTGACCGCGTGCGTGAACTGCGCTCCCTGGATCTGGGTCCGCGACCAGTTCTGCTCCAGCTCGTCGGTCAGGTACGGCAGCGGTGAGGGCAGCCCGGCCGCGACGAACGCCGCTCCGCACTCGTCCGCGGTCTCCCGATAGGCCGGCAGCCGCCGGTAAGCGTCGGCGCCCATCCCCTGCCATTGGTTGCCCTGGCCGGGAAGAACGAACGCGATCCGCGGCGTCGAGGTTTTAGCGGACCAAGTGATCAGGGGGTGCTCTTCGTCGCCGGCGAGCGCGGTCAGGCCGTCGAGGAGTTCGGTGCGATCGCCCGCGCGTAGCACCGCGCGGTGACGTCGCACTCGCCGCAGCCGCAGCAGGGTCGACGCGATCGCCGCAGCCACATCCGGTGCGGCGTTACCGGTGCGGTCCAGATAGTCCAGGATGGCCGCCGCATCTCGGCGGATCAGCTCCTTGTCGTGCGAGCTGAACAGCACCGGCACACGGCCGTCGGGCAACACACGATCGAGCACTACGCCACCTCAGGCATGGAGACGATCAGATGTGCGTTGGTGCCCGCGATCCCAAATGCCGACGCCACGGCCGTCCGTCGGCCGGCGATCACCGGCCAGGGCGTCAGAGTCTGCGCTAGGCGTAAACCCTGTCCTTCCCAGTCGATTTCGGGGCTGGCCTCGGTGGCGTGCGGGGTGGCGGGGATGGCGCCATGTGCGGCCGAGACGAGAACCTTGGCCAGGCCGAGCGCGCCGGCGGCGGCCAACGAGTGGCCGACGTTGGATTTCACCGAACCCAGCAGCGCTCCGGAGCCGGGTTCGGTGTCGCCGTATGTTTCTGCCAGCGAACGTAATTCGGTGCGGTCGCCGAGCCGGGTACCGGTGCCGTGCCCCTCGATCATCCCGACTTCCTCGGGCGTGATCCCGGCTTGGGTGATCGCGCGGCGGAACAGCCGGACCTGCGCCTCCTCGCTGGGGGCGGACAGGCCCGCGCTGCGGCCGTCCTGGTTGACGGCGGTGGCACGGACTTCGGCGATGATCTGCCGGTCGGCCCGCAGCGCGGCCGATTTGCGTTGCAGCACAAACATTGCCGATCCCTCGGCCCACACCGTGCCGCTGGCCTGCGCGCTGTACGGACGGCAGTAACCGTCATCGGAGAGCGCATGCTGCTTGGAGAACTCGACAAAGAAACCCGGCGAGCCCAGCACATTGACCCCACCGGCCAGCGCCAGGTCGCAGTCGCCGTCGCGCAGGGCGCGCACCGCAACGTGGAAGGCCACCAGCGCCGACGCGCACGAGGAGTCGAGGGTGAGCGCCGGACCGGTCAAGCCCAGCGTGTACGCGACCCGGCCCGAGATCACGCTCAGCGCCGTCCCGGCGAGCAGATGGCCACTGTGGCGGGAGAACTCGGCCATCTCGGGCCCGTAGCCGGTCATGGACGCGCCGACAAAGCACCCCACATCGTGGCCGGCAAGGTCGTCGGGATTGATGCCGCTGTTCTCCAGCGCGCGCCAAGACACCCGCAGCGTCACCCGCTGCTGTGGGTCCATCGCGATCGCCTCGCGCGGCGAGATGCCGAAGAATTCCGGGTCGAATGTTGCTGCCCCGCTGAGGAATCCACCGCGGTCGTGGATCTGTTTGAATCCACTGCGACGCGATCCGGCGAGCAGGTCGGCGACCGACCAGCCGCGGTCGGCCGGAAACGGGCCTAGCGCTTCGCGACCGTGTGCCAGCATGTCCCAGTAGCTGTCGGCGGTGTCGATGCCGCCGGGTGCTTCGACGGCCATCCCGACGATCACGATGGGGTCGATATCGATGGGTTCTAACCCGCGCTCAGACATCGGCGTTCACCCGTGCGGCGATCGCGTCGACGTGGTCGTAGACGTAGAAGTGCCCGCCGTCGTACAGCGACAGCTCGAAGGACCCGGCGGTGTGCCGTTCCCAGCGCCGCAGCACATCGATCGCGATGCGGTGATCGTCGTGGCCACCCAGGACGTGGATGTCGGTACCGACCCGGATGTCGGGACTGGGGTCGTAGCGGTTGAAGGCCTGGTAATCGGTGCGCATCGCGGTGGTCAGCAGCTCGGAAAATTCCTCGTCGGCAAGCAGCTCGGGATCCGTGCCGCCCAGGTCGGCGAGTTCGGCCAGCACTTCGTCGTCACTGGTCGGCAGCTCCGGCATCTCGGCGACGACGCACGGCGGCGGACCCGCGGAAGCCCACAGCTTCTGCACGTCGACGTCGCGCTCTTCGGCCACCCGGGCAAACTCGAACGCCACGACGGCGCCCATGCTGTGCCCGAACAACCGCAAGGGTGCGACGCTGCGCCAAGGCCCGGCCTCAAAGAGTCCGAGGGCAAGGTCGTGCACCGTCTCGTGGGCGGGCTCGGCCAGCCGGTCGGCGCGCTGCGGGTACTGCACGATGTACGTGTCGCCACCCGCGGCCAGCGCGGCGGCCAGCACCCGGTAGCTCGCGGCGGCCGCTCCTGCGTGCGGAAACACCACTGTGGCGCCCACGGTCGATTTCTCGCTGCGGCCCGGCACGAGCTTGATCCAGGACGGGAAGGTGGACGGCATGCTGATCAGATCACGGAATGTCATGGTGCTCACTGAGGGCCCGGGCGACGTTGCTACTGACGTCCGCCCCGCCGGCGGCGGCGGCGGAGCCTGCGGCTACCAGCCCTGACCGGTCGGCCAGCGACAACGTCCGGACGGAGGTCAGGTCCTGACACGTCAGGCTGTCAGCTGGCTGAACAGCGCCAACACCGATGCCGACCAGTTCGGCTACCTCCGCACGGATGTCCTCCGAGCCCGCGGGGGCACGCACCACGAATCCTCCCTGAATTAGCACAGGCTGCCCTAATTTTTTGGCTACCCTATCCTCTCTCCCTGCGCCGTTGCTACCAAGCCCCCGTTAAGGAACCCCGGTGATCCCGGACACAGCGCAGCCCGTGGCAGGGGTTTACGTCGTTCCCCGGCCTCCCGAACCGTCCTGCGGCCAGCGATTGCACACCCGTCTGCCCGCTGGCGGCGGGCAGACGAAGCGACTGTGCCGGAGGCTCACGCCCGCCAGCTCGTGAACCCGGCGAGCGGGCGCGGGATGGCAAATCGGGATGGCAAATGTCGAATCGCGCGTGCACAGCATGTTCGGCCGCATCACGCGCCGGCCCAAGGCTTGGAGTGTGAAGTCACGCCCTGAGTGCAGGCGCCGACCTTCGTGCACACTCCACGCCAGAACGGCGCGAGGCGGCTAGCGGCGCGGAGCGGCTAGCCGCTCAGCCCCGAGAACATGACCCGGCCCGGGTCGAACTTCTGTCGCACGGCCGACAGCCGGGACAGGTTTTGGCCGAAGTAGCGCGCCGGCGGCTGGTTGGCCTCGATGTAGTTGACGTAGCCGCCGACCGAATACGGTCGCACCGCCTGGTGTGCGGTGCTCAGCCAGTTGGTCGCCGCCGCCGCGTCGCCGGTCTCGACGTACCACTGCACCAGCGCGGCCTGCTGGCGCCACGGATACGCGGTGGCACCCGGGGCGACGGTGGCCAGCGCACCGTCGAGGGCGTGCATGATTGCCAGCATGCGGCCCGCACCGCGCGGAAAAGCGCTGACCGCGGCGGCGATTCCCTGGGCGGCGGCCGGGGTGAGGCTCTGAAACACATCGGACCCGCCGACGTAGCCGAGCGGCTGCGGGTTCAGGTTGTTGACGGCCAGATATCTGACCATGTCCATGCGGTTGAACGTGTGGGTGTCGGTCCCGGACGGTTGCAGGCCGACGGCGGAAACGATCGCGTTCGCCACGCTCGGTCCCGACCCGGCCGGGCAGGTCGCGAGAATGCGGCAGTGGGTGCCGAATCCGTCGGTGGTGCTGTCCGCCAGTGCCCAGCTGTTGCGGTCGGCGGTGCGCAGCCAGTTGGCCCAACCGACCAGCACCTGCGCGAACGCCTGCGCCGGGAAATCGAGGTTGACGGCGTCGAGGTCGCGGGTGGGGAACGTGTTGAAGGTCAGCGAGGTGGTCACCCCGAAGTTGCCGCCCCCACCGCCGCGCAGCGCCCAGAACAGGTCTGGGTTGCTATTGGCGGACGCGGTGACGGCCTGCCCGCCGGGCAGCACCACCTGCGCCGAGGTCAGTTGGTCGCAGAGCAGCCCGGCATGCCGGGAATCGGCACCCATCCCGCCGCCCAGCGCGTGTCCCGCGGCGCCCACCGACGGGCAGGTGCCTGTCGGCACTCCGCGGCCGGCACCGGCCAGCGTCTCGTGCATCGAGTACAGAGTCGTCGCCGGTGTCACCGTCACTTGCCCGGTGGCGGCGTCGTAATTGGCACCCCCGGGCAGCTGGCGCAGGTCAAACACCATGGCGCCGTTGGCCGTTGACGCACCGATGTAGGAGTGCCCGCCGCTGCGGGGAGCGACTTTGAGGTGATTGGCCGCGGCGAACGCCATCGCCTTCTGTACATCGGCCGCCGAGGTCGGAGTGACGATCGCCGCCGGGGTCAAGCCGTTGTAATTGGTGTTGAAAACCTGCTTGGCCGCGCTGAATTGCGCACTGTCGGGGAGCAGCACCTTGCCACCGAGGGCGGACGAAAGACCTTCCCAGCCAGTGGCATTCGGTGCTGCGGTAGCCGGCGCGGAACCGAGCCGGCCGGTGCCGAACACCGCCCCGGCCGCTAGCGCCCCGGCGGCGCCGCGCAGGAACGTCTGCCGCGAGATCTCACGCGCCATCGTCGGACTCCCGCGATTGCGTCATGTCCCGCATTGTTAAACCTCGGGATCCGCGACAGTGCCCGACGTGCGGCGGCATAACCGAAACGAGCCCGAACCGTTACCCGCACCTGACCGAACGCTGGCAGCGGGATTCCCCGTGGCGCCGGATCGGGCTTACGCTAGTGATCGATCGCGTCCACAAGGGGCTGAGCAAAAGCGAAGGAGCGAGCAATGGCGCAGGGACTGTATGGACTGCTGGCCGTCGTCGCCTTTGCCCTGGCCTTGGTATTCGCCACGTTTGCTGCCGTATACATCAAACGCCTGGGGGACCTGACGCCTACTGCGATCGGCGACGAAATCGGAATCGCCAGAACGGTCACTCAGAAGGTGCGTAAACGCGAACCCCTGTCGCCGGATGAGCTGGAGTACGCGAAGCAAATCATCGGTGTCCGCAGCTCCGTGATGACGTTCTACATCCCCGGCGCATTATTCTCGATCGGTTGCTTCTACGTGTTCGGCAGCCTGTACCACTTGCATGGGGCGACGCCGTCGGAGCGGACATTCCTCGGGGTGTTCCCGATGCTTGCCTCCATGAACTTCACGACTCAGATTCTCCGCAGCGTGAGGTTGAAAAGGCGCCTGCGGCAACTGCCTTGAGCAACGGCGAGGCCGTTAGCCATATCCGCTCGACGTCGGATTTCGTCACGCCGACAACATGATCAGCAAAGGCCTGGTCGGGCCGTTTCGAGCCGCCGTGGGTTTGATTTGGCCTGTTGATGTTGCCGCGAGATGCGGCGGATGGCAACGTCCGTGGTCATTGTGTTCTCGTTTTCGCGAAAAGCCGCTACTCTTGACGATCAGTCGTCGCGTTAGGTACATGATCGTCTACTATCCGGGTGGCGTGAGGGCAAGGGTGGAATGGGCGCGCAAGGTCTGAGCCGGAATTCGAAGAGGTGATCGAGCGAGCCCTCGTTCGGTCGGCAGGACCGTCTTGGCGCGAGTCTGGATGCCATTGGTTGCCGTCATCGCACTCACTGTCGGCGGGGTGGCCATGTGGAAGGTGCACGAATTCTCCGATCCCCCACCCGTGATCACCGTCAACCAGCCCGCGGCCCCACCGGAGTTCAGCATCAAACGGGTCACGTATGAGCTGTTCGGCTCGGTCGGGGAAGGCGGGATGCTCGTCTGGGTGGACGTCAACGGACATCCGCACCGGGTCGATCTGACGACTTTGCCGTGGTCGCACACCGAGTCGACCACCCTCACCGTGGTGTCCGGCAGCATCTCGGCGCAGGTCCATGGTGGCCAAGTCGGGTGCCGGCTGCGGGTGAATGGCGTTGTCCGCGCTGAACAGTCCGATGCCCATCAAGACGCTCACGTCTTTTGCCTGGTGAAGTCCGCATGAGCGAGCATCGGTCGCAGCCTCCGGTGAAGCGACCCTTCATCCCCCGAATGGTCCGCATCTTCGCGATACCGATCATCGTCTTCTGGGCCCTGCTGGCCGTGTCGACGAATACCTTCATGCCTCAGGTCGAGCGGGTCGCCGAGGAGCTCGCGGGGCCGGTGGTTCCTCACTACGCGCATCGCAGCGGGCGTTGTTGTCCATCGGTGCGAAGTTCCAGGAGTCGAATTCGACCAGCTTGGCCATGATCGTGCTGGAAGCCAATCGGCCGCTGGGCGACGCAGATCACCAGTACTACAACGATTTGATGCGCCGGTTCAAGCAAGACCCCAAGCATGTGCAGTACGTGATGGATCTGTGGGGCAAGCCGATCACCGCCGCGGGGGCACAGAGCCTCGACGGCAAGTGCGCGTATGTGCTGTTGCGTCTCGCCGGTGACATCGGCCAAATGCAAGCGAACGAATCCGTTGCGGCCGTTCGGGATATCGTCGCGAAGGACACGCCCCCACCCGGGCTCAAGGTCTATGTCAGCGGGGCGGCCCCGCTCGCCTCGGACACGGTGGGGATTGCGAATTCCAGCCTGAACAACATCACGATCGTGACGATCTTTCTCATCATCGCGATGCTGCTACTGGTGTACCGCTCCATCGTCACCCTCTTCGTGCCGTTGGCCGGAGTCCTGTTCGAGATGCTGGTCGCGAAGGGGGTCATCGCAACCCTCGGGCATCTCGGGTACATCGAGCTTTCGTCCTTCGCGGTGAACATCGTCGTCGCGCTGACCCTGGGAGCGGGCACGGACTACGGCATCTTCTTGATAGGCCGCTACCACGAGGCACGACATGACGGCGAAGGCAGGGAGCAGGCGTTCTACACCGCATACAAGAGCGTCACGCCCGTCATCCTCGGCTCGGGCCTGACGATCGCCGGAGCGTGTTACTGCCTGACTTTCGCGCGTCTCAACTACTTCCACACGATGGGGCCAGCCGTTGCGATCAGCATGCTGTTCACGATCGCGGCGGCGCTGACGCTTGGCCCGGCATTTCTGACCGTGGGCAGCCTGTTCGGGCTCTTCGACCCGAAAAGCAAAGCCAAGGCGCATCTGTACCGACGGATCGGGACCAGCGTGGTGCGGTGGCCGGTGCCCATCCTGGTGGCCAGCACCGCTGCCGTCATGCTCGGAGCGATCTTCGTCCCGACGTACCGGCAGAACTACGACGACCGTCAGTATCAGCCGCACGATTCCCCCGCCAATCTTGGTTTCCAGGCGGCAGATCGGCACTTCCCGAAGAGCAAGCTGTTTTCCGAGATGCTGATGATCGAGTCGGATCATGACCTACGCAATTCGGGCGACTTCATCTCGTTGGACCGCGCGGCCAAGGCTCTCGAACGTCTTCCCGGCGTCGCGATGGTGCAAAGCATCACCAGGCCGATGGGACGAGCGTTGGAACACGCCACCATCCCCTACCTGTTCACCACCCAAGGCAGCGGCAGTGGCCAACAGCTCCCGTTCACCCAGCAACAAAACGCCAATACCCAAGAGCAAGCGGAGATTACGAACCATACCGTCGCGGTCTTGCGCAAGGAGATCACCTTCTTCCAGACGATGTCGGACGAGATGCACAAGACGGTCCTCACGATGGTGGACATGCAACAGGTCACCGACGAGTTGAGGTCGAACCTTGCGAACCTCGAAGACTTCTTCCGGCCGATGCGCAGCTATTTCTATTGGGAGAAGCACTGTTTCGATATTCCGGTTTGTTACGCATTCAGGTCGCTGTTCGAGTCGATCGACGGCCTCGACAAGATGGCCGACGACATCAAGGACGCCGTAGCCTCGCTCGAGGTAATCGACAAGACCTTGCCGCAAATCATCACGCAGCTGAAACTCACCGCCGACGACTCGGAGGCGTTGGCCAGTCTTCTGGTCAGCACCTACGGTCAGTCGTCGCTGCAGTCCACTCAGACCGACCAGACATTCGACGACCAGATCAATGTGGGCCTCGACTTCGACCAAGCCCGCAGCGATGACTTCTTCTATATCCCACACGAGGGTTTCGACAACGAGGACGTCAAAACCGGTATGCAGCTGCTGATGTCACCGGACGGCAAGGCGGCCCGCATCATCGTCACCCATGAGGGAGACGCCAACGGGCCCGAAGGTGTGCAGCACGTCGAACAGTTCCCCACCGCAATAACCGTGGCGCTCAAAGAGACCTCGCTGGCTGGCTCCAAGGTTTATATCGGCGGTTCGGGAGCGACCAACAAGGACATCAAGCAATACGCCGCGTCCGATCTGCTGATCGTGGCGATCGCCGCCTTCGTGCTGATCTTCTTGATCATGTTATTCCTGACGCGAAGTCTGATGGCCGCCTTGGTCATTCCCCTCACGGTGGCCTTCTCTTACGCCGGCGCGTTCGGGCTTTCCATACTCGTGTGGCAGCATCTGATCGGTCTGCCTTTGCACTGGTTGATATTGCCGCTGACGTTCATCATCTTGGTGGCGGTGGGTTCGGACTACAACCTGCTGTTGATCCTTCGCGTCAAAGAGGAGCTGCACGCCGGAATTCACACCGGTCTGATCCGCGCGCTCGGCAGCACGGGTGGCGTGGTCACGTCGGCGGGGTTGGTGTTCGCCTTCACGATGCTGGCAATGCTGACAAGCGATCTGCGAACGATCGGTCAGGTGGGTTCCACCGTGTGCATCGGCCTGCTGCTGGACACGCTGATCGTGCGGTCGTTCGTGGTGCCGGCGATCCTACGGATCCTCGGGCCGTGGTTCTGGTGGCCGACGCTGGTGCGTAGCCGTCCGCTGCCGCAGCCACAAACCACGTAGCCGCACTGGGCATTATTGGGCGGTCCACCCACCGTCGATGGAGTAGCTCGCGCCGGTTATGGTGGCGGCCGCGTCGCCGGACAGGAAAACCGCTAGTGCGCCAACGTCTTCCGGGCGGGTGAACCGGGCCATCGGCTGCTTTTCGGCGACGAATTCCTGCTTGGCCTCGTCAAAGGACTTTCCCGTCGCGGCGGCGAACGTTTCGATTTGCTGCGCTATCAGAGGTGTCATGACCCACCCGGGACAGATTGCGTTGCAGGTGATGCCGTGGTCGGCGGTTTCGATCGCCGCTACCTTGGTCAGTCCGACGACGCCGTGCTTGGCTGCGACGTAGGCCGACTTCTCGGCGCTTGCGACAAGGCCGTGCGCTGAGGCGATGTTGATGATTCGGCCCCAGCCGCGGCGTTTCATCCCGGGCAGTGCGCACCGAGACGTGTGGAAAACGGCCGACAAATTCGTCGCGATCACCGCGTCCCACTTCTCGACCGGAAAGTCCTCCAGCTTCGCCACGAACTGGACGCCGGCATTGTTGACGAGGACATCGACCGATCCGAAGGTCTCTTCGGCCTCGGCGATCATCTCGGCGATCTCGACCGGCTTGGTCACGTCGGCACCCGAGTAGGCCGCCGTCGTCCCGAAAGTCTCCTCGATATCGCGCCGTAGCTGCTCGATGGCGTCCGGGTCGCCGAAGCCATTGAGGGTGACGTTCGCTCCCTCCGCGGCGAAGGTCCGCGCGACGGCAAGACCGATACCAGACGTGGAACCCGTTACGACGACGGACTTTCCGCGGACCATCGGCGATTTTCCCTTCTTGGCGGATCTCGGCGACACCGGATTGACTATCCGTCGGGGCGATTCCGCACCCCACCCCACCAGACTCCGCACCCCGCCCCACCAGCGGGGCAGCGGTATATCGATTCGTTTTGTAACAGCTTGCGGATTGTTACCGAAGTTCTAGGCAGTGCGCCGCTGTGCGCGTTCGCAATCACCTAGGAGCAATATGACCGCACTGATGCTATACCGCCCATGGACTCCGCAGACGGCTCGTCGCTCCTCAGGGGATCGCCAACCGACGGTATGGGCAGATTTCATCAGTGCGGCTGCGGCGGCGATCCGTCCGCTCGCGGTCGCGGCGGGCATACTCACCGCCGGGGCGGCCTTGCCCGCTCTCGCGCAGGCCGACCCGTCCCCCGACCCCGTCACCGCTGCGCTGAACGGTATGGGAAACGGCACCAACGGCTCGCTGACCAACAGTCTTGCGGGGATCGGCCAGTCGATCTGCCCGGCGCTGGTCAAGCCGGGAGCGACCCTTGCGTCGGTAACATCGCAGTTGGGTCTGATCAAAGGTCTTCCGCCGAATATGGCCGGAATGGTCGCCAGCATGGCGATTCAGATGGAATGCCCGGGCGTAATGACATCGCTGGCCAACGGCAAGATGCCGTTCCCGATGCAACTTCCCGGCGCCATGCCGTTCCCGCTGCCAGGTGCCGGCATCAATCCGTTCCCGCTGCCAGGGGCGGGCCCCGCTGCGCCGACGCCGTTCGCGCTGCCGGGCCGCTAGGAGCAAAACCCGTTATCCGGGCCGATCAGTTCCCATCGGGCGGCCCGGCTTCCGGCCCGCTTTTGCGCGAACCACCGTGCACCTGCGCTACTGCTAAGTAACATGCGACCGGAGGTTTGGTCGGTAGCGTCGTTTCCTGACGTCACCGGGGCGGGGGGCGTCGGTACATGGGGTGGATCAGCGCGTGGTGGCGACAGCCCGACCACTACGACTGGTTGTCGGACTACCTCGCCGGGCGTGGGCTGAAGCTGTTCGTCCGCTTTCTACTCGTGGCCATCCTGACCACCCTGGCGGCCGCCGCGGTGCTGATGCTCAGCAGCCCGTCGGGCCCCCACGCACCCGCGCAGCGCGCGATCGCGGTGGCGGCCGTAGTCGTCCTCGCCGGATTCGCCCTGGTATACCTGCTGCGCTGGCCGACGCGTGTTCAATCTCAGAGCTTTGCGGCGGTCGGGGCCCTGAGCATCGCCGCGATCTGCGTCCTGCAGAACGACCCGCGCAACGGAATGCTCGGGTGCGCGGCATTCGGTGGCCTGGCCGGCTATGTCGCGTTCTTCCACTCCGCTCGCTTATTGGTATTTATCCTCGGCACCGCGTCGGGCGCCGCGGCAATCTGCGCCGCCCGGATCGCCGCGAACGGCGACGCATTGATCGCGGCCGCCGACTGGCTGGTGCTCGGCGCGGGGATTCTGGCCGTGCCGTTCTGCGGACAGGTACTCGTGCATTGGCTGTCCGTGGACGCCCTGAAGTCCTCGACCGATCCGCTCACCGGCCTGCGCAACCGCCGGGGCTTTTATCGGACGGCGCCCAGACTGCTCACCGACGGAGAGCGCCCGCATTGCGTAAGCGTATTGATGATCGATCTCGACAATTTCAAGCGCATCAACGACACCTACGGTCACGGCACTGGAGACCGGATCTTGGTGGCCGTCGCCGACAACCTCCGCCAAATCCGTGACGGCAAGGCGGTGATCGCCCGCGTCGGCGGCGAGGAATTTCTGGTCGCCGAGAGCATCGGATTACCGGAAGCGCTCGAGACCGCCGAAGCCATGCGAGTGGCGATTGCTGCCACCCCCTGGTACGTGACCGCCAGCTTGGGCATCAGCAGCACGCGTCTGCCGATGGTTATCGAAGATCCCGGCCGGCGCATCATCGAAAGCCTCGTCGAGGCCGCCGACGCCGCGATGTACGAGGCCAAACGCGCCGGCGGGAATCAGATCCGGACGTCGACCTATCGCTATCGGCCGGAGTAACCGGGGACCCACAAGCTCCGCTTGTGATCCAACAAGGACGGCATCCCTACTCGCGCGGGCACGCTCGGTGAACCATCGAAGTGAGTGTTGGAGTGCAGGCTTTCGTTCATGCCGATCGTGATCCGACCCAGCGCATCGAATTCCCTTCTACCCGGGAGACCCGAAATGACTATGTACAACTGGACGGTGATCGGAGCAGGGCCCGCGGGCATCGCCGCGGTTGCCAAGTTGCTCGACTGCGGCGTAGCGGCCGAGGAAATCGCTTGGCTCGATCCCGATTTCGCGGCGGGCGACTTCGGCGGCAAATGGCGCGCAGTGCCCGGCAACACTACAGTCGCGCAGTTTCTCGAGTTCTTGACGGCCTCGCCCTCGTTTCGCTTTGCGGATGCGCCTGCCTTCGAACTGAGCAGCATCGAACCACATCGAACATGCCCGCTCGGGCTAGTCGCCGATCCCCTGGTGTGGATCACCAAACACCTCCGTGAGCAGGTGTGCAGCTACCGAGACATCGCAGTGGAGCTTTCACTACACGACAACCGGTGGACCGTGAAGACCAACCGTGACGAAATCACCTCGAAAAACGTGATCCTCGCGGTTGGCGCGGTTCCCAAGAAGCTGTCATACCCCGAGTTGGAGGAGATTCCGATCGAAACGGCGCTCGATCCAGACAAGCTCGAACGTCTCTCCCTCGAAGGCGCCACAGTCGCCGTCTTCGGATCTTCTCACTCGACGATGGTCGTGTTGCCAAACCTCTTGGGGACACCGGTGAAAAATATCGTCAACTTCTACCGTAGTCCACTCAAATACGCGGTCTCCGTTAAAGGTTGGATACTATTCGACGGCACCGGCCTCAAAGGGCAGGCCGCTCGTTGGGCCCGCGAGAACATCGACGGCAGATGCCCGGAACGCCTGGAAAGGCACTCCGTGCTGAGTCCGGAGTTTCAAGAGCGGCTTCGCGCGTGCGACCACGTTGTCTACACGGTCGGATTCCAACGCAGGCGGCTCCCGGAAACGCCACAGTGGGGATCGCTAGAATGCGACACCGCGAATGGCATTCTGGCCCCTGGGCTGTTCGGTGTGGGAATCGCATTCCCCGAGTACCGGATCGACCGGCTGGAATCTGGGCATTATCGGATTGGCCTGGCAAAGTTCATGCAGCGACTGAACGACGTCTTGCCGCTGTGGATGAGCTGCCAGCAGGACGCGAGTCGTCTCGCTGACGGCGTAGCACTCACACTGCGTTAGTACTGATGTGGTTCAGCAGATCTCGGATGGCCCCAGCGGGCGGAGTGCGTCCGCCAATCCATATGGCTCTCAGCTGACGACGCAAGCGAAGCTCCGGCACTTCGACGGCGCGTAGTCGTCCGACGGCAAGATCGTCGGCCACGGCAAGCCTGCTCATCACAGCGGGCCCGGCACCGGCAACGACGGCTCCGCGCACCGCCGCCGCCGACGACAACTCCAGCATCGGGATTGCCTGTTCCACCCCGTCACCGAGAACTTCGCGCAGCGCACCGGTTAGCCAATCGCGGGTACCCGACCCCGGCTCTCGCGCAACAAGCGGCGTGTCGCAAAGTTCACGCGCACTTAGGATTCTCGAGCGACGAGCCCACTTGTGGTCGGGCGACACGATGACGACGAGTTCGTCCTGCGCGACAACGCGACTACGGAGCGCCTTTGGCACGCCTGGGCTTTCGATGAATCCGAGGTCTGCGGTCCCGTTGCGGACTTCTGAAATTGCGTGCTCGCTGTTGGTGGCGGTAAGAATTACTTCCGGTGGGGATTGGCCACGACGGGACGCCTCCGCGTGCATTAACACCAGCCAGCGAGGCATCAGCTGCTCGGCAATGGTCAAGCTCGCGACCACTTTTATCTTCTGACGACTTTCGGTTCGCAGCGATGCCAATCCAGCATCGACGTGATACGCAACATCGATCAACCGCTGAGCCCATTCCGCGACAACAACCCCCGCCGAGGTCAGGTCGGTGCCGCGAACACTTCGAATTGCAAGCCGCACACCGGTTTGCGATTCGATCGACGAGATTCGCGCCGAAACCGCCTGCTGCGTCAAGCCAAGTTCTCGAGCCGCGGCGCCAAGGCTGCCTGTCTTGGCGACCGCGAGAAAGACTTCAAACGCCGACAGTTCCGGCATGCGAGGGCTGAGGACCATAATCAATCCAATCACAAACGCACATTGTGAGTCCACAACAGTGGAACCTTTACTGCCGCGGACTTGTAGCGCGCAATATCGATGGCATGAACCGACCTGCGCTGACAACGAATTCTCGCAATGGATTTCGCGCTCGCACCGGAAATCAATTCCGCGCGAATATATGCCGGCCCGGGCTCGGCACCGATGAGAGCCGCCGCGACAGCCTGGGGCAACCTGGCCGAGGACTTGTATTCGATGGCGTGTTTTTGTCAGTCGGCGATGTCTGAGCTCACAGATTCGTCTTGGGATGGGATGCGGCGGCGGCAACCGCCGCAGTTGGAAAGTATGCGGAGTGGACGGCGACGTCGGCCGCAACCGTAGACCTCACCGCAGCCAAGGCGCAAGAGACAACGGCGGCCTTTGAAACAACGTTCGCAATGACGGTGCCTCCGGCAGCGGATCCGGCCAATCGCAGCTTCCTGCAGGCGTTGGTCGCCACCAACTTCCTCGGCCAGAACGGCACGGCGATCGCCACGACGGAGGCCGACTACGCACAGATGTGGGGACAGGATGTGACGGCGATGGATGGCTACGCGGCCGCATCCGGGGCGGCGTCGACAGTGGCTCCGTTCACGCCCCCAAACCAAGAGACCAACGCGACCATGATTGCCCGAAGCCCAGACTGACGCCGCCGCAGGCATCTCTCGGCCCTGGTCATCCCTGGTCTCAAGTGGTGTGATCGTCCCTCCTCGTCGCACTGACGAAGGACGCACTGACGCGACGTGACGGTGCGTCCCAACTGCCCACCGTCGGGACAACAATCGTTGTCTTGACGGTCGGCAGTCCCCCACCCGGCACCAACCGCTCTACTTTCGAGAGGATGCAAGAGTTTGATCCTGAACGATTCCGCACCGATACGGTGGCGCTGCAGACGTTCAACGACCAGATCATCCAGGAGTTTCGGGAAAACGACGGCAACGTCGGTGGCGTCTTCGAAGACATCGGGGTGTTGTTGCTGACCACGACCGGCGCCAAGTCGGGTCTTTCGCGCCTAACGGCGTTGGCATATTTCACGATCGATGGCGCCATGGTGGTCGCCGGCTCCCGTGGCGGTGCGCCCAAAGACCCCGCCTGGGTGCACAACTTGCGCGCTACTCCGGAAGTCCGCGTGGAGGTGGGCACCGAGTCGTTCCCGGCCACGGCCCGGGAAGCCGAGGGTGACGAGCGCGATCGGCTGTTCGGCGAGATTGTGTCCGTCGCACCGTATTTCGGTGACTACCAAGCGAAGACCACGCGCACCATCCCGGTGTTCACGCTGCAGCGCCGCGGCTAGATCCTCCGATGAATACGCCCTTGCCCAAGGTTGCCGCTCACCACGTTCGCGGCACCTTCGACTTGGTCGATGACAATGGACACCAAGTCAACGGACGGACCTACCGCGGCAAGTATGTCGTGATCTTTTTCGGTTTCACGCACTGCAAGGCGGTATGCCCCCGGGCTCTGGCCCGGCTCTCGGCGGTGCTCGATCGGCTGGGTCCACGAGCCGAGCGCATCCAGCCGCTGTACCTGACGGTGGACCCGCAGCGCGACACTCCCGCGGTGATGAAAGAGTTTCTGGCAGAGGCACATCCGCGCTTCACGGGTCTCACCGGATCGCCGCAGCAGATCGAGTGGGCGAAGAGAACGTTTCGGGTCTTTTCCACCGAGGTCTCCGACCATGACGAACCCGGCGGCTACCGGATGCCACATTCGGCGTTCACCTACGTCCTCGGACCCGACGGCACCTATCTGACCCACTTCACCGATGCTGTCGAGGAAGAAGACCTCACCACGGCTCTGTCCTCGATCGTCGACTGAGCGCACCCCGACCCCCCCTACTCCGACCAACCGCGTCTACAGGCGCCCGCCGACTCCGCAAAGCTGCCATTGGCGAATGTCACCATTTGCGGTTGACTACCTGGCATGGCGGACATGGTCGTCCCGGCCCGCGGGTCGCTGCGGTCTCGCGGCGCGGCAGCGGCAGCGGTGAGTGCGTACACCTTGCGGCCGTTCAGCGGACTGGTGCCGCCCGAACGGGCATGGGGAATCTGGTTGTCACGTCGGATGATCGCGCGGGTCATGGCCACCTTCGGCCCCTCGCTGACAGGAACCCGCGCCCAACAGGTCGACACGAGGTTGCCCGACGGCCGCCGGGTCAAGGGCGAATGGGTGTACGGCCCCCGCACCCCAACGAGCGAGACCCCCCGCTCGTCGACCGTCACCGAAGCCATCTACTACGTGCACGGCAGCGGTTACGCCGTGTGTTCACCAAAGACCCACCGGCGGTTGACATCGTGGCTGTCGTCGCTCACCGGGCTGCCGGTGTTCAGCATCGACTACCGGCTGGCGCCGCGCCATCACTTCCCGACCGCCGCCGACGATGTTCGGGCGGGCTGGGATTGGCTGGTACAAACGTGTGGCGTACCGGCGAAACAGATTGTGATCGCCGGTGATTCGGCGGGCGGCCACCTGACGGTCGATATGCTGTTGCAACCCGAGGTCGCGGCGCAATCTCCGGCCGCCCTGGTGCTGTTCTCGCCGCTGATCGACATGACGTTCGCGCGCTCGCTCGCCCGCGAGAAGATTCGCCCCGATCCCGCCATCCGGGTGGCCGACGCGGTCCGCCTGGTCGCGCTCTATCACCCGGGTGTCGACCTCACCCACCCCCGGTTGACGCTCGACGTCGCCGGCGGACCGACGCTGCCCCCGACGCTTGTTCAGGCCGGCGGGGCCGAAATACTGCAGGACGACGCACGGCAGCTGGCCGCGGACATCAAGGCGGCCGACGGCCGCTGCGAGCTGCAAGTGTGGCCGCACCAAGTCCATGTGTTCCAAGCACTTCCGCGGATGACACCCGAAGCCGCCAAGGCCATGGCCTACGTCGTACGGTTCATCGCTCACGCGTTGCAGGATGCGCGCGTCCTGGCCGACGAGGCGGGCTGACGATGCTCGGACCACTGGGCAACCTGCTCCGCTCGTCCAAGACCACCAGCAACAGCGCGTTGGCGGTGGTGACCGGGGCCGGCAGCGGGATCGGCGCCGCGTTCGCGGTCGAGCTGGGCCGCCGCGGCGGCGCGGTGGTCTGCAGCGACATTGACGAAGCCGCCGCGCAAGAGACCGCCGATACGATCGCCGGGCTGAGCGCGAAGGCGATGGCGATGCGCTGCGACGTCTCGCGGATCGACGACGTCAGCGCGCTGGCCGAAGCGGCACAGACCTTCTTCGGGTCCGCACCCACGCTGGTCATCAACAACGCCGGCGTCGGTGCCGGCGGCGCGGCCATCGGCGATGTGCCCCTGGATGATTGGGTGTGGACCCTGGGCGTCAACCTGTGGGGTCCGATACACAGCTGCCACGTGTTCACCCCGATCCTGCGCGCGGCCGGGCCTTGTGAATCCGGGCATGCCCCAAGGGGCATCATCAATGTCGCCTCGGCGGCGGCGTTCGGTGCCGCTCCCGGCATGGCCGCCTACAACGTCAGCAAGGCCGGCGTGCTTTCGCTGTCCGAAACACTGGCCGCCGAGCTGTCCGGCACCGGAATCCGGGTCACCGTCCTATGCCCGACGTTCGTCAAGACCAACATCGTCGCATCAGGCCGCATCACCGAGGAATCCAGCGATCTCGCCAACAAACTGATGCGCTGGAACGGGTTCTCGGCGCAGAAGGTGGCGCGGATCTGCCTGGATGCTCATGACCGCGGCGAGCTCTACAGCATGCCACAACTCGACGCCAAGGTCGGTTGGAACATCAAACATATTGCCCCACAGGCCTATACCCGAGCGGTCGGCCTGGTATCCCGCGCAAACATGCACTGACAGACAAGGGGAAGGGAGCCAGAAGTGGCCATCGACATGGAAGCCATGCTCGCCAAGATCAAGGATCGGCAGTGGGCACTCGCCGATATCGACTGGGACGCACCGGGTGCCGACACCATTCGGCCCGAATTCCGGCCCAAGCTCAAGGCCTTCATGGCCGACCTGTGCTGGATCGAGAACATCGGCGCCCGCGGATTTGCGGCGCTGGCCAAGAAGGCGCCTACCCCGACGATCGCCGAAATCTACCGGTACTTCCACGCGGAGGAGCAGCGCCATGCCAATGCGGAGTTGGCGCTGATGAAGCGCTGGGGCATGCTCGACGACGGCGAGATCCCCAAGCCCAACGTCAACATCAAGCTGGCCATCGAGTGGCTGGACACCTTCGCCGACGACATGCCGCTGTCGGTGCTGGGCACGGTCATTCCGATGCTGGAGGTGGCCCTCGACGGCGCGTTGCTGAAGTTCCTGCTCGAGTCCGTGGAGGACCCCGTCTGTCACCAGGTCTTCGAGAAAATCAACAATGACGAATCCCGGCACATCGCGGTCGATTTCGAAGTGCTGGAGATGATCGGCCAAGCTAAAGCGCGGCGGCTGGCCATCGACTTCGTCGGCCGCTTCGCCTCGCCCGGCCTGATCCTCGGGATGATCATGTACGTGCCACTGCTCAACCGCGTCCGCAACGAGATGGCCGGCATGGGCATGGACAGCGAACGGTTGTTCAACGCGGTCAACCGCTTCAAGCAACTGGGCGACCGCGGCGAGCACGCCCGCCGAGTGCCCACCTATAAGCTGCTCAAGCGGCACGGCATGTGGGTGGTCAACCCGCGACACCCCTATCAACTACTGGCCAATTCCATGGTGTGGCTGTCGGATTTCTATCCCAAGCCACTGCTGCGACCGGCGCCGAGCTGGTCGAAGGAACTCACCCACGACCCGGCGGCGTGATCGTGGCAGACCACATCTACGCAACCCTGATCGTCGGAGCCGGCTTCACCGGACTCGGTGCCGCAATTCGGTTGGCCGAGGCCGGGATTACCGACATCGTCATACTGGAGCGCGCCGACCGGGTGGGCGGCACGTGGCGCGACACCACCTATCCGGGGGCCAGCTGTGATGTCCCGTCGCTGCTGTACTCGTACTCCTTCGTGAAGAATCCGACGTGGTCGCGAACCTACTCGCCCGCCCCGGAGATCTGCCGTCACCTCGAAGACATGGCGACGAAATTCGACATCCGTCGCCATATCCGGTTCAAGCACGAGGTCGTCGGCATGAGCTTCGACGAGGAGGCCGGGTTGTGGACGGCCAAGACCAAGAACCGCAAGCGTTTTCGGGCCCGCACCGTCGTGCTGGCGTCAGGCCCCCTTTCGGATGTCTGCTTCCCGAACATCCCCGGCCTGGACAGCTACCGCGGACACAAGATCCACAGCGCCCGCTGGGATCACGACTACGACTTCGCGGGCAAGCGCGTCGCCGTGATCGGAACCGGCGCCAGCGCCATCCAGATCATTCCCGAATTGGTCAAGCAGGCCGGGTTCGTCAGGGTGTTCCAACGTACTCCCGGTTGGGTGCTGCCCCGTCTGGACGTGGCGACCCCAACCGCGGTGCAGACCCTGTTCGCCAAAGTTCCAGCCGTCCAACAACTTGCCCGGCAGGTGCTGTTCTGGGGCCACGAAGCCAGTGCCACGGCACTGGTGTGGAATACGCCGCTCACCTCGCTGGTCGCGCGTCTCGGCCAGGCCCATCTGCGCGCCACGGTCTCCGACCCGTGGTTGCGCCGGCAACTGACGCCCGATTTCGCCCCCGGCTGCAAGCGGATGCTGGTCTCCAGCGACTACTACCCCGCGCTACAGCGCGACAACTGCAAACTGATCTCGTGGGCCATCGCGACGCTGAGCCCGGTCGGCATCCGCACCAGCGACGGCATCGAACACCACCTCGACGCGATCGTGTTCGCCACCGGCTACGACGTGCACCTCACTGGCCCACCGTTCGCCGTGACCGGTCTCGGCGGACGCTCGCTGGCCCACGAATGGGCCGACGGCGCACAGGCTTACAAGAGCATCAACGCGCACGGCTTTCCGAACTTGTTCTTCATGACCGGCCCCAACTCCGGGCCGGGTCACAACTCGCTGCTGGTCTACATCGAGGGCCAGCTCGATTACGCGGTGCGCGGCATCCGCACCATCCTCGACGACGACCTGCGCTATCTCGACGTGCGCGAAGACGTCCAACTACGCCACAACGAGGACATCCAGCGCCGGCTCACCAAGACGACCTGGATGTCGGGGTGCCGCAGTTGGTATCTGACCAAGGACGGGTTCAACGGCTCGATGTACCCGGGTTTTGCGACGCAGTATCTTCGCCAGATGAACGATTTCCGCTACGCGGACTACCAGGCGGTGGCGCGCCGGGCCACGGCGCGCATCGCCTCCACCGTCTGAGGCCGAGATGGCACAGAACCGCCCGGAGCCCGGCACCATCGCCAGCGTCCTGTACAACGTGCGACGGGCACCGAAACGCGTTCGCCGCCAATCGCGGGACTTCATCGAGACGGCGGTCGCTCAACTCTTCGACGCGGCCGCGCGCCATCCGCACGGGACTTCCGGGGAGTACCGGATCGACGACCTGGCCCGGCTGGCCGGCACCACCACCCGCAACATCCGGGTTTACCGCGATCGGGGGCTGATGCCGCCGCCGATGCGGGTCGGCCGCATCGCCCTGTTCAACGACACCCATCTGACCCGGCTGCGGCTGATCACCTCGATGCTCGATCGCGGCTACAACATCGCACACGTACGGGAAATGCTCGGCGCGTGGGAGGAAGGCAAGAGCCTCGGCGATGTACTAGGCCTGGAGACGGCCATCATGGGCAGCTGGACCACCGAGAAGCCGCAAACCATGCCGCTCGGCGATGCCCAGCGGCTCGTCGACGACCCGACCGCGTTCGACCGGCTGGTCGCCTTGCAGGTGATCCGGGTGGACGGCGAGCAAGCCACCGTTACCCGGCCCAAACTGATCGAGGCGTTCAACGAGATCCGAGGCTACGGTGTCGAGTTGGAAAAGCTCGTAGACCTGCACGAGCAGATCGTTCCGGAGATCGACAAGATCAGCGACCTGCTGGTGCGCGCCGGCGCCGAACACGTCCTCGACAAGATCAAGGCGGGCCACGCGCTGCCGGCGGATGCCGAGATCGCCGAGTTAATCACGATGCTGGTTCGGTTCCGGACTCAGGCGGTCGCCACCGTCACCGCCACGCTGGCATCCTCGATCGAATCGAACATCGAGTCGTTGGCCAGCCGCATCCTCGCCGACTACCTCGAACGCTCGCCGGAAGCCGGAGCCGACACACCGCTCGACGAGTTGGCGGCGCGCCGGCGAACAGCCAACTGAGAGCTACTGGCGCGCAATCAGATACGGCGCCAGCGTGGACAGCTTCTCGCAGGTCTCCTCGAATTCCCGCTCGGCCAACGACTCTTCGATGATCCCAGCGCCGGCCCGCAGCCACGTCTTTCCGGGGGATTCGTAGGCCGCCCGCAACGTCAGTGCGGCATCCAGAGCTCCGTCGGCCGAGACGATCACCACCGCACCGGAATAGAGCCCGCGCGGCCCTTCGTCGAGACGCATGATGGCCTCGACGCCCGCGCCCTTCGGGATGCCCGAGGCGGTGACCGCCGGGAACAGCGCCTCCAATGCGTCCATCCGGTCGCTGGACGCATCCAAACGCCCGGCGACGGTGGAGCCCAGGTGTTGCACACTCCCCCGCTCCCGCACGGTCATGAAATCGGTGACGACCGCCGTTCCGGGTTCGGCGATCTCAATCATCTCCTGCAGCGAGGTACGCAACGAGATGGCATGCTCGACAATCTCTTTCGAATTCGACTCCAGGTCGTCGCGAGCTTGACGGTCGTTCGCCGGTCCGCGACCGAGCGCGCGGGTGCCGGCCAACGGCTCGGTGATCACCTCGCCGTCCCGGCGGACGGCCGTGACGAGCTCGGGGCTGTAGCCCAGCGCCCGGATTCCGCCCAGCTGCAGCAGAAACGACCTCACCGGCGTGTTGTGCCGACGGCCCAACCGATAGGTGGACGGAAAGTCCAGCGCGAAAGGCACTTCCACGGAACGGGAAAGAATCACCTTGTCGTACTGTCCGGCCGCGATCTCGCCGATCGCCGTATTTACCCGATCGCGGTACTTCGATCCGTCGGCGAAGATATCGATCCCGCGGGTTTCCCGCAGGTCGGGCACGCCCCCGCGCAACAATTCGAGAACCACTTCGCGATGCGCGTCCGAGGAAAGCGAGATGCCGTCCTGACTCACCACAATCCGCGAGCTCGGCCAGAACAGCCTGGCCAGCGGCGTGCCCGGAGCCAGCCGCTGCTGCAGCCCGTATTTGTAGACGCCGAATTCGAATGCGATCCATCCGAAAACCTGGTCTGTTTCTTCCAGCAGCGCGTCAATCGCCGCACCGAGAATCGATCCGGGGCGCCCGGACCACTGTTGTCGCAGCGTCTTGCCGTCACGGATAACGCGCAATTCGTCGCTGTCCAGCTCGATCATCGCCTCGACCCCGCCGGCCAGCACCCATTGGCCGGTGTGCTCGTAGAGCAAATACTGCTCGCCGACCCGCTCATGCAGCGCCGCTGCCAACTCGGCGGCCAGATCCGCGGGGTCGACGCGGGCCGGCATGGGAATCAGCGGGAACGCCGCACCGACCGAATTTGTCTCGACGCTAGCTTCTGTCACAATTGGTAAGGCTAACCTAACATACCCGCCTCATAAAGTCGGGTCTCTCAAGCCGCCGCACTCAGTCAGAACTCGCTCGGAATTAATCCGGCATCACCCCCGCACCGGATCCGGGCAGTTCGCCGCGCGGCTTTCACTCATCGCACGTTTCGGCAGGCAGTGGCGATGAATGCTATCGCGTCAGGGTCGGTGCGGCGAGCGCCGCGGCGGAGTCGCGGAGCCTAAACGTTTGCCTCTCGTTCAGCTGCCAAGTGCATAGGAACGGGCTACCATGTCTGTGTTCCCCGTACCATCACTTCCTCCGGCGCCGTCTGCATCGGGGGCTTACCAAGCCGATCGGCGCGCAGAAGGGGGAGTTCGGGTGGACCCCAAAAGGATTCGAAGCACCCGCGTGCGCCTGAGGGCCGCGCGCCGCGTGCCGGACGCCCCGTTGGCCGCTGACAGAAAACGTAACGGAGGCTTAATCCCGGCCGGGCGGGAAATGACCCAGCAAATGCCCGATCGCGATTAGCTCCCATCGACGGAGAGGAACGTCATGTTCGTGATCAGGCTCGCCAACGGTGAGGAAGTCCACGCATCCGAGGGCGACGAACTCGAAATTAATCAAGAAACCGGCGTGCTTACGGTTTCGCGGGTCGATGGATTCGAAGAAATTACGACGCATTACTCGCCGTCCGCATGGCTTTCGGTGACGCACCGCAAACGAGGCGCCGGGGTCAGACCCTCGCTAATTTCCGGTTGAGCGTCGACACGCTAATCCTGACAGTAAATGCACAGCGAACTCACACCAGATTCACGCTAGCCGCACCTCACCTGGTCCTACCAGCATCGCTGTGACCACGGGTTTTGTAAGGCGCCGGCATTTCGACGCGGCTTGGAACGCCATCCACATTTCGGCTCAGATCCGAGTGGCGGATCGGCAGCAGCGGAGCTAAATTTTTCACGGTCGTCGGGACATTCGTGGTAGCCCCTTGCGGACAGTGCTTCCCCCGGGCCACCGGATGGATAAGAGAGGCACCAATGCTGCAAGAGTTCTGGCATAACTTCACGCATAACCTGTTCAAGCCGCTGCTGCTTTTCTTCTACTTCGGATTCCTGATTCCGATCTTGAAGGTCCGGTTCGAGTTCCCTTATGTGATCTATCAAGGCCTCACCATGTACCTGCTGTTGGCTATCGGCTGGCACGGTGGTGAGGAACTCGCCGAGGTCAATGCCTCCAGCATCGGGGCGATCATCGGATTCATGGTGCTGGGCTTCGTGCTGAACTTCGTGATCGGCATCATCGCCTACTACCTGCTCGGTTGGGTTACCAAATTGCGCAGAATCGACCGGGCAACCATCGCCGGTTATTACGGGTCGGACTCGGCTGGAACGTTCGCCACCTGCGTGGCGGTCCTTGCCGCAGTGAACATCGCCTTCAACGCTTACATGCCGGTGATGCTGGCCGTCATGGAGATTCCCGGCTGCCTGGTGGCGCTCTATCTGGTGGCCCACCTGCGACACCGGGGAATCGACTCGGCGGGCAACATGGCCGACGAGCCGGGCTACACGCCGGTCAAGGTCGGCGTCGGTCCGGGCACCGCAGCCCGGCCCCCGCAGGGCCAGAGCCTGGAGACCGAGCGCGCATTGGGGATCGAGGAGGAACTCGAGCTTTCGCTGGAAAAGGGCGAGCGCACAGTGGAACTCGACGTCAGCCCGAGTGCCCAACTCACCAAGAAAAAGCCGTCCCTGTTCTCCCGCGAGCTGTTCCAGGAGGTCTTCCTTAACCCCGGGTTGGTGCTGCTGATCGGCGGGATCGTAATCGGCCTGATCAGTGGTCTGCAGGGCCAGAAGGTCGTGCAGGACGACGACAAGTTCTTCGTCATGGCGTTCCAGGGTGTGCTGTGTCTGTTCCTGCTCGAGATGGGGATGACGGCATCGCGGAAGTTGAAGGACCTGAGAACGGCGGGGCCCGGATTCATCTTCTTTGCCGTGCTGGCCCCGAATGTCTTTGCCACACTGGGGATCTTCGTCGCCTGCGCCTATGCCAGCGTGACCCATACCGACTTCAAGACGGGCACGTATGTGCTGTTCGCGGTCTTGTGCGGTGCGGCGTCCTACATCGCCGTGCCCGCGGTCCAGCGACTGGCAATCCCGGAAGCGAGTCCGACCTTGCCGCTCGCGGCGTCGCTCGGTCTGACGCTCTCCTACAACGTCACGATCGGAATCCCGCTCTACATCGAGATCGCCCGCGTCATCGAACAGTGGTTCGGCGTTTGACGCCTCATCCCAGCAGCGTCCGCACGGCCGCGTCGGCCAGCAACCGGCCGCGCGGCGTGAGGACCAGCCGGTCGGCGTCAGCTACCAGCAAGCCATCGGCAACAACGGTTTTGGCTCGTTCCCGCTCGTCAGCGTCTAGCACTTCCAACGGGAGGCCTTGGCGCAGACGGGTTTTCAGCAGCACATCCTCGGTATGTAACGCCTCGGCGTCGAGCTGCTCGAAGCCCGCCACCGGTAACACCGAACCGGCCAGCGCCTCCGCGTAACTGTTGGGGTGCTTGACATTCCACCACCGCGTTGCGCCCACGTATCCGTGTGCACCCGGTCCCGCACCCCACCACTGACCACCGTCCCAGTAGCCGAGGTTGTGCCGGCACTCCCCGCCCAGCCGCGACCAGTTGGACACCTCATACCAATCGAAGCCGGCCGCGGACAGGCGCTCGTCCAGCAGCTCGTAGCGGTGGGCCAACACGTCGTCGTCCGGTGCCGCCAGCTCGCCGCTGCGAACCCTGCGCGCCAACGCGGTTCCCTCCTCGACGACCAGCGCATAGGCGGACACATGGTCGACGCCGGTCGCGATCGCCGTGTCGACCGAGCGCAGCAGCTCGTCGTCGGTCTCGACCGGCGTTCCATAGATCAGGTCGAGGCTGACGTGTTCGAAGCCCGCCTCCAACGCCTCGCGGGCGGCCGCCGCCGACCGGTTCGGCGTGTGAATCCGGTCGAGCACACCCAGCACGAACGGGGACACCGACTGCATGCCGAGGGACACCCGGGTGTATCCGGCCGCCCGGGCAGCCTCGAAGAAGTCCGGCCAGGCGGACTCCGGGTTGGCCTCGGTGGTGATCTCGGCATCCGGCGCCAGGACGAAGTGCTCGCGCACCATGTCCAGCAGCGCGACGATGCGCGCCGGGCCCAGCAGCGACGGCGTCCCACCCCCGACGAACACCGTGTTCACCGTCGGCGCATCGAGTCGTGCGGCGGCCAGCGCCAGCTCGGTGCGCAGCGCCTCCAGCCACCCGTCCGGGTTGACGCCGCCCAACTCGGCGGGTGTGTAGGTATTGAAATCGCAATAGCCGCAACGGGTTATGCAGAAAGGGACATGGACGTACACCCCGAACGACTGTTCGGGACTGCGCTGCATCCCGGGCAACTCAACCGCTGCCGCGCGAAGGGCCATGCCCAAATGATTGCACGTTCGCCGGGTCGCCCCGCTCGCGCGACGAATGCGTAGGTGAGCAAATTCACCCCGGCCCGACGCCCGATCGCCCGGCCCGGACGGTCAGCTAATTGGGCACGTAGACAAACGGGCGGCGGCCTCACAGGGATTTCTCGGTTTTGTACGTCGAATTACCCAGGATTGTCGGGTAGTTTTGCTCACCGTGAGAACAAATCCGACCTGGTGGCATGGCTCGTCGTTATCCGTGGCAGAATGGGGCCGTGACCGTCGCCCAGCCCAGCTTGCGCATTGCGTTAGTGGCGCGGCGGCACATCGATCTCAAGCGTGTCTGCAGCTGTAGCTGTCCGGCTTGACCCCGTAGACCCGCCCACCTGTACGTCCAGCTGGCGCCGGATCTGCGGCCGCCGCAAATCCCCGGTGAGTCGCCCGTCCACGCTTGCACAGCCCGCGAAGGAGACCTTCGAATGACCACAGCCCGTCCCGCTGCGCCCGACAAAAAGACTCGAAGCGAGGGCCAGTGGGCGCTGGGGGATCGAGAGCCGCTCAACCCCAACGAGGAGTTCAAGCAGGCCGGCCCCCCGCTTGAGGTGCGGGAACGCATCGAAAACGTCTACGCCAAAGAGGGCTTCGACAGCATCGAGAAGAACGATCTACGCGGCCGGATGCGTTGGTGGGGTCTATACACCCAGCGCGAGCAGGGCTACGACGGCTCGTTCACCGGCGACGACAATGCCGATTTGCTGGAAGCCAAATACTTCATGATGCGGGTGCGCTGCGACGGCGGCGCGCTGTCGGCGGCGGCACTGCGCACCGTGGGCCAGATCTCCACCGAATTCGCCCGCGACACCGCCGACATCTCCGATCGAGAGAACGTGCAGTACCACTGGATACGGGTGGAGGACGTCCCCGAGATCTGGCGTCGGCTTGCCGAGGTCGGACTGCAGACCGCCGAGGCGTGCGGGGATTGCCCGCGCGTCATCCTGGGGTCACCGTTGGCCGGTGAGTCGCTCGACGAGGTGCTCGACCCGACCTGGGCGATCGACGAGATCGTGCGCCGCTACATCGGCGACCCCGCCTTCGCCGACCTGCCTCGCAAGCACAAGACCGCGATCTCGGGACTGCAAGATGTGGTGCACGAGGTCAACGACATCGCATTCATCGGTGTCAACCACCCCGAGCACGGCCCCGGCCTCGACCTCTGGGTCGGTGGCGGACTCTCCACCAACCCCATGCTCGGCCAGCGGGTCGGCGCCTGGGTCCCGCTCGAAGAGGTGCCCGAGGTATGGCACGCGGTGACGTCGATCTTCCGCGACTACGGCTACCGGCGACTGCGGGCCAAGGCGCGGCTGAAGTTCCTGATCAAGGACTGGGGCATCGAGAAGTTCCGGGAAGTTCTGGAAACCGAGTACCTGAAGCGTCCGCTGATCGACGGCCCGGCGCCCGAGCCGGTCAAGCATCCGATCGACCACGTCGGCGTTCAGCGGCTCAAGAACGGGCTCAACGCGGTCGGGGTCGCCGCGATCGCGGGACGCGTGTCCGGCACCATCCTCACCGCGGTGGCCGACCTCGCCGAGCAGGCCGGCTCCGACCGGATCCGGTTCACGCCCTACCAGAAGCTGGTCATCCTCGACATTCCCGACGACAAGCTCGACGATTTGATCGCCGGCTTGGAGGCACTCGGATTGCAGTCACAGCCGTCGCACTGGCGCCGAAACCTGATGGCGTGCACGGGGATTGAGTACTGCAAGTTGTCCTTCGCCGAAACCCGGGTCAAGGCACAGACGTTGGTGCCCGAGCTGGAAGCCCGGCTCGAAGACATCAACTCGCGACTCAATGTTCCGATCACCGTCAACATCAACGGCTGCCCCAACTCGTGTGCGCGCATTCAGGTCGCCGACATCGGCTTCAAGGGCCAGATGGTGGACGACGGCGACGGGAACTCTGTCGAGGGCTTCCAGGTGCATCTGGGCGGCAGCCTCGGCCTCGACAGCGGATTCGGCCGAAAACTGCGCCAGCACAAGGTCACCAGCGACGAGCTGGGCGACTACATCGATCGAGTGGTGCGCAACTTCCTCAAGCACCGCAGCGACGGGGAGCGGTTCGCGCAATGGGCACTTCGCGCCGAGGAGGGCGATCTGCGATGAGCAGCGATGTGGCCGATCCGGCCTACGCCGCCCTGCGTGAGCTCGCCGCCCGAGGCGCGGCCGAATTGGAGGGCGCCAGCGCGACCGAGCTGCTGCGCTGGACCGACGAGAACTTCGGCGGTATCAACGGGCCACGCGGCTGGGCGACGTGCAATTACATCGTCGCCTCCAACATGCAGGACGCCGTGCTGGTGGATATGGCGTCCAAGGTGCGCCCCGGCGTACCGGTGCTGTTCCTGGACACCGGCTATCACTTCGTCGAAACGGTCGGCACTCGCGACGCGGTCGAATCCGTCTACGACGTACGGGTTCTCAACGTCACGCCGGAACACACAGTTGCCGAGCAAGACGAACTCAAGGGCAAGGACCTGTTCGCACGAGACCCCGGCGAATGCTGCCGGCTGCGCAAGGTCGTCCCGCTGAGCAAGGCGCTCAGCGGCTACTCCGCCTGGGTGACCGGGATACGCCGGGTCGAGGCACCGACCCGCGCCAACGCGCCGCTGATCAGTTTCGACGAGGCGTTCAAACTGGTGAAGATCAACCCGCTGGCGGCATGGACCGACGACGACATGCAGAACTACATCGACGAGCACGATGTCCTGGTCAATCCGCTTGTCTACGAAGGATATCCGTCGATTGGCTGCGCCCCCTGCACGGCCAAGCCCGAGGAGGGTGCCGACCCGCGCAGCGGGCGTTGGCAGGGGCAGGCAAAAACCGAATGCGGGTTGCACGCGTCGTGATCGCGTCGGCGACGATGCAGAGCGAAGCGATACGGAGGGGCGGCGCCATCCAGCCTCAGCTCGTGCTGACAGCACATGGAAGCAAGGATCCACGGTCGGTGGCCAATACGCAGGCCGTCGCCGACCGGCTGACGGTCATGCGGCCGAATCTCGATGTGCGACTGGCATTCCTGGAACACAGTTCACCGAGCCTGACCGACGTGCTCACGTCGCTGGATGGCCCAGCGGTGGTCACTCCGCTACTGTTGGCCAACGCCTACCACGCTCGGGTGGACATGCCTGCCCAGATCGCCAGTTGCGTTACGAACCAACACATATCGCAGGCTCCGGTGCTCGGCGAGGACGACCGGCTGGTGTCGGTGCTGCGCCGGCGCGTGACGGAGTTGGGAGTCTCGCGCCTCGACGATAGTGTCGGTGTCCTCATAGTGGCGATCGGCACGTCCGACCCGGCGGTGAACGAGCGCACGGGCCGGGTCGCTCCAAAGCTGTTGGCGGGCACGGGTTGGGCGGGCGCAACCACCGCTTTCGCCACCCACCAGGAACGCTCGCTGTCCGAAGCCCTGGGCAGGCTGCGCCGCCAGCGTGCCCGCCGGGTAATCATCGCGCCGTGGTTCTTGGCGCCGGGACTGCTCCCCGACCGGGTGCAAAGATTCGCCGCGAAGGCCGGCATCGAGATGGCGGCCCCGCTGGGTGCTCACCGTTTGGTGGCCGAGACCGTGCTGGATCGCTTCGCCACGACGGCCGCCGAGCAGATTGCGGCCTAACCCTCCATCGAATCGCTTGCAGCACTAACATGGAGAGATGGGCGACCGCGACACGCACGGCCTTGCCGAGCATTTGGCCGGGCTGCCGCACTATCACGTCGTCGCTCAAAACCGGAACAACGAGGTCATTTACAGCGACGGCCTCACCTGGCCGGGCGCCGAAGGATTCGCCGCGGACCTGATTTCACCGCCGCCGGGCGCCCCGGTCCCCGAGGTGGAACTGGTAGCGGTGTGGATTACCGAAGCCGATCCGCGCTGGTGCCCGTTCGCCCATGGCGACGACACGTCCGAATCCGACGAGCTGACGGTGACCGAATATATCGAGCGGCTAACGCAGCAACCGCCTTATTGGTCGACGCTGCAATAACACTCAGGCCGACGTCAACGTGCTCTGGTCCTCGTCGGCGCTGCCGGACGGCGCGGCATCGGTGATCGTGGACGGCACGCGGGTCGCGCGCACGTAGACGGTGTCCCCGTCCTTCAGGGCCAGCGCCTCGGCGTCGCCCCGGGTGATTTGGGCGGTGAAACTGCCACCGGTGGCCGCGCTGGTCAATTCGACGCGCACCTCGAAACCAAGTGCCACCACCCGGTCGACGGTAGCCCGGACCACCCCGATGGACTCGGCGGCGCTGTCTCCGCCGGCGATCGCCATCTCGGGATTGCGGCCGACCCGAATGTCGTGCGGGCGAACCAAACTGCCGTTCAGTGTCGAGACCGCACCCAGGAACGACATCACGAACGCGTTCGCGGGCGCGTCGTACACCTCGGTCGGGGACCCGACCTGCTCGATGCGGCCCTTGTTGAGCACCGCGATCCGATCGGCCACATCCAGCGCCTCGGCCTGATCGTGGGTGACCAGCACCGTGGTGACATGGACCTCGTCGTGCAGACGGCGCAGCCAGGCCCGCAGATCCTCGCGAACCTTGGCGTCCAGCGCGCCGAACGGCTCGTCGAGCAGCAGCACCTGTGGGTCGACAGCCAGCGCTCGCGCCAGGGCCATCCGCTGGCGCTGACCGCCGGAGAGCTGGTTTGGGTAGCGACCTTGAAATCCGCTGAGCCCCACCACTTCTAGCAGGTTGTCGACCTTCTCCTTGACCTCGGCCTTGGGTCGCTTGCGGATCTTCAATCCGTACGCGACATTGTCGCGGACCGTCATGTGCTTGAACGCGGCGTAGTGCTGAAACACGAAGCCGATGCCGCGCCGCTGCGGCGGAACCCGGGTGACGTCGATTCCGTTGATCGTCACGGTCCCGGTGTCCGGCTGGTCGAGACCGGCGATGGTGCGCAGCAGGGTCGACTTACCCGAACCGCTAGGGCCGAGCAATGCGGTCAGCGACCCAGTGGGAACCACGAAGTCCACATGATCCAAGGCCACGAAGTCGTTGTAGCGCTTGTTGGCGTCGCGAACGATGATCGCGTTGTCTGTCTTGATGGCGGTCATATCCGTGTCTCCTTGTCAAGCAACCTTATTCGCCCGTGCTCGGCGAACGTCGAGAATCACCTGGACGATCAGAACCGCCACCGCGACTCCCATCAGCAGTGTGGATAGCGCGTAGGCGCCGTACTCGGCGCCCCGGTTGTATCGGTCCGAGACCAGCGGCGTCAGTGTCTGCGACTTCCCCGGAAGGTTGGACGACACGATGGTCACCGCGCCGAATTCGCCGAGGGTACGGGCGATGGTCAGCATGATGCCGTAGGTCAGGCCCCACCGGATAGACGGCAGTGTGATCCGCCAAAAGGTCTGCCACCAACTAGAACCCAGTGTCGCGGCCGCCTGCTCCTGGTCGGTGCCCAACTCGTGTAGCACCGGCTCGACTTCACGGACCACGAACGGCAGCGTGACGAAAATACTGGCGAGGACGATACCCGGCAGGCCGAAGATGATCTTCAACCCGAAGTCTCGCTCGAAAAATCCGAACGCACCCGCCGATCCCCACAACAGGATCAGCGCGACGCCGACGATGACCGGCGAGACAGCGAAGGGCAGGTCGATGACGGCCTGCAACGCCCCCTTGCCACGAAACTTGTTGCGCGCCAGCACCAATGCAGTGGGGATGCCGAAGACCACGTTGAGCGGCACCACGATCGCCACCACCAGCAGCGACAAGTCCAGCGCCGATTGCGCTGCCGGCGTACTCACCCAGTCGTAGAACTGACCCAATCCCGGCTCGAAGGTCCGCCAGAGGATCACGGAAACCGGAACGATCAGCAGCACAAAGAGGTACGACAGGCCAAGATAGCGAGTGAGGTAACGAACCCACGGTGACGACGTCACGAGCTCTCCTCTCGTCGCGCGGCCCGGGCACCCACCAGCCGCAAAATGAAGAGCAGGACGAACGAAATCAGCAACAACACAATCGATATCGCCGCGGCGCCGGTTCGGTCGTCGTTCTCGATCAAGGTCCGGATCCACTGCGACGAGACTTCGGTCTTGCCGGGGACGGCCCCACCGATCAGCACCACCGAACCGAACTCGCCGATCGCCCGCGAAAATGCCAGGCCGGCGCCGGACAACAGAGACGGCAGCAGCGACGGCAGGATGACGGAGGTGAAGATCTTCGGGCCACTGGCGCCCAGCGACGCCGCCGCCTCTTCGGTCTCACGGTCGATTTCCAGCAGCACCGGCTGAACCGCGCGCACCACGAAGGGCAACGTCACGAACGCCAGCGCCACCGCCACACCCCACGCGGTGTGCTGCAGGTGCAAGCCCACGGGGCTGTGGTTCCCGTAGAGGGCCAGCATCACCAGGCTGGCCACGATTGTGGGCAGCGCGAACGGCAAGTCGATGACCGTATCGACAAGTCGTTTACCGAAGAAGTCGTCGCGCACCAGAATCCAGGCGATCAACAGACCGAACACGACGTTGACCACCGTGACACCGAGACTGATGGTCAGGGTCACCCGAAACGAATCCACTGCCGCGTGCGAGGTGACCGCCAGCCAGAAGGCGTGCCAGCCACCACCGGCGGCCTGCCAAGCGATTGCGGCCAGCGGGAGCAGCACGATCACCGAGAGCCATACCGTCGCCACCCCGACCCGCAGCGAGGTGGTGCCCGGCCGGACGAAGGAATCCACCGGCCGGCGCGGTCCGTTGCCCTCGGGCTCGTCGGGCTGGGCCCGGATCGCTTCGGGATCCGGGAGGATCGCCGCCGTCATCCGGTGGCCTTCGTGTAGATCTTGGTGATGCTGCCGTTGTTCTTGTCGAACAACTGCGGATCCACCGTGGCCCAGCCGCCCAGGTCGGCGATGGTCCAGAGTTTCGCCGGAACCGGGAACTGGTTCCGGAACTCGGCGGCGACCGCGGGATCGACCGGCCGGAAACCGGTCTGCGCCCATACCCTCTGCGCCGCGGCGGTGTATTGGAAGTTCTTGAACGCGGTCGCGGCGTCCAGGTGCGCGCTGGTCGTCACCACCGCCACCGGATTCTCGATCTTGAAGGTCTGGCTCGGGTTGACGTGTTCGACCGGTTTGCCGGCCCGTTCCGCGACGATGGCCTCGTTCTCGTAACTGATCAGCACGTCGCCGCTGCCCTGGATGAAAACATCGGTGGCTTCGCGTCCCGAGCCGGGGCGCAATTTGACATGTTCATGCACCAACTGGCTGATGAAGTCGATGCCGGCCTGGCTGTTCCTGCCGCCATCGCTCTTTGCGGCGTAGGGCGCCAGCAGGTTCCACTTCGCCGAACCCGAACTCAACGGGCTGGGTGTGATGACCTCCACGCCGGGTCGCAGCAGGTCGTCCCAATCCCGAATGTTCTTCGGATTGCCCTTGCGCACCACCAACGACACCACCGACCCGAACGGGATGCCCTTGGTCGCATCGGTATTCCAATCCTTGGAGACCTTGCCCGCCTTGACCAAGCGGGTGATGTCGGGTTCCACCGAGAAGTTGACCAGGTCGGCCGGCTTGCCGTCGGCCACGCCGCGGGATTGGTCGCCGGAGGCTCCGTACGACGTGATCACCTGCACGCTCTTGCCCTCTTCCGAACCATTGAACGCGGGAATCACCTTGCTCCACCCCGGTTCTGGGACCGAATAAGCGACCAGGGTGATCGTCGTATGCGCATTGGACAGGCCACCGCCGCCCACCGCGTCGCTGGGACCGGGGCTACACGCCGCGACGACAACCGAGATCAGTGCGAGCGCGCCGAAAGGTCGCCAGCGCGATGCGCTGACGCTGTCCATATGCATTGACGGCCTTTCGGTGCGGGCTTATGGATATCGGTCCCATTGCTGCGGAAAGGCATTGAAAACGTCAGGGAAATTCGCGAACTCCCTACCAAACCGCGCGCGGGTGGTAGTTCAGCGACAACAGTGCACGAAGACATCACATTCCGGGGCTGCGGATGTCAGGTGCATGGCGCGAAGCCTAACAGGAATTCACTGTCCCGCCACCGGACCGGCCCCCGGCGCAAGTCGGCACACCCGCCTCAGTGCGTCACCCACCACGCGACGATCACCAACACGACGAGCGTGACGAGAACCAACGTCACATGAGACCGAGGCATCCCCGATTACCTGGACGTCCCATCGACCTGACGGGCGCGCCGCAACAGTTCGATCCCTTTGCTGAGCACCGCGTCCAGGGCCACCGCCGCAAAGTAGGCCACCGCCAGCACGACGGGCATCACCACCATCGCCTGCAGCACGAAGGGAAGTCCGGAAATCCACAGCTCATTTCCGTCCCACCAATTGAGGAACCCGCTCACCGGGCTCACCCTATTCGTCGCGGAACCCGAAACTCCAATATGTGAAGATCGGCGGGTGGCGGTCGCATCCGAGGAAACCACCTGTGTGATTGCCGGCGGCGGTCCGGCCGGCATGGTGCTTGGCCTGCTGTTGGCACGCGGCGGCGTAAGAGTCACCGTGATGGAAAAACACGCGGATTTCCTGCGCGACTTCCGCGGCGACACCGTGCACGCCAGCACGCTGCGGCTGCTCGACGAACTCGGTTTGGGATCGCGCTTCACCGAGCTCCCCCACCGTCTGATCGACAGTATCCAATTGGAGATGCAAGGCCAGCCGTTGAACCTCGACCTCTCCCGGCTGCCGGGCGCGCATCAGCACATCGCCCTGGTGCCCCAGTGGGACTTTTTGGAGATGTTTGCCAGCGCGGCCGAGGCCGAACCCTGCTTCCAGCTGTTACGCCGCAGCGAGGTGACCGGGGTGGTTCGCGACGGCGACCGCGTCAGCGGCGTCACCTACCGCGACTCGAGCGGTGAGAGCAAGCAGATGCGCTCGTTGCTGACGGTGGCCTGCGACGGGCGCGGGTCCACGGTGCGCTCGGCGATCGGATTCGAACCGCGGCGGTTCGGCGCCCCGATGGACGTGTGGTGGTTCCGGTTGCCCCGGCATCCCGACGACCCGAGCGGACTCGCCGGCAGGTTCGTGTCCGGACACGGGCTCATCATGATCGACCGCGGCGACTACTACCAGATCGCCTACATCATTCCCAAGGGTGCCGACACCGAGATGCGAGCCGAGGGCATCGAAGCGCTGCACCAGGTGCTGGTGGGACTGGTGCCCTGGCTGGCCGACCGGGTCGGCGCGCTGGCTTCGTTCGACGACGTGAAACTGCTTGACGTGCAACTCAATCGGCTGCGCCGCTGGTACACCGACGGCGCCCTGTGCATCGGCGACGCGGCGCATGCGATGTCGCCGGTCGGCGGGGTCGGAATCAACCTCGCGGTCGCCGATGCGGTGGCCACCGCGCGCTTGCTGGCCGGCCCGCTGCAAACCGGCCGGGTAACCACACGAGAACTGTTGCGGGTGCAGGTAAGGCGCTGGATACCCACCGCGATCATCCAGGCCGTGCAGCGGACGATCCACGCGCAGGTGGTCGCCGAGGTGGTGGCCGGTAGCGATGGCGAGGCGCCGCGGGGCGTTCGGCTGGCAGGCCGGTTGCCGGCCCTGCGGCGAGCCCTCGCCTACTTGGTGGCGATCGGTCCGGTGTCCGAGCACGCGCCGGAGTTCGCCCGACCCCACGGGTAATCCGCCGGCACACGCCGCCACGGCCCAGCTCGGCAAAAAATGGACGCCGGGCGGGTCGACAGATGATGATGGCGAGATGGTCATGCACGCCGAACCCGCCGACCAGCCCGCCGCCGCAGCTCCCGCGCAGGGGTTTCCTCCCGACCGTCAGTCGCCGCTGGCGTCGCCGCTCGATTTCAGCGCGCCGGCGGCATTCACGTCCGGCAGCGCGCTGCGCAACCCGTTTCCGCCGATCGCCGACTACGCATTTCTGTCCGACTGGGAAACGACGTGCCTGATCTCCCCCGCCGGTTCGGTCGAGTGGCTGTGCGTGCCCCGGCCGGACTCGCCGAGCGTGTTCGGCGCGATCCTGGACCGCAGCGCCGGCCATTTCCGGCTCGGCCCGTACGGCGTCTCGGTGCCCTCGGCCCGCCGTTACCTGCCCGGCAGCCTGATCATGGAAACGACCTGGCAAACCCACACCGGCTGGCTGATCGTGCGCGACGCGCTGGTGATGGGTCCCTGGCATGACATCGAGCGACGGTCCAAGACGCACCGCCGCACACCGATGGACTGGGACGCCGAGCACATCCTGCTTCGCACCGTGCGCTGTGTCAGCGGCACCGTCGAGCTGGTCATGAGCTGCGAACCGGCCTTCGACTACCACCGCATCGGCCCCACCTGGGAATACTCCGCCAACGCCTATGGCGAGGCGCTCGCTCGCGCCAGCAAGCAACCGGACGACCACCCCGAGTTGCGCCTGACCAGCAACCTGAACATCGGGCTAGAGGGCCGCGAAGCACGGGCGCGCACCCGGATGAAGGAGGGCGACGACGTGTTCGTCGCGCTCAGCTGGACCAAGCACCCGGCGCCGCAGACCTACGAAGAGGCCGCCGAGAAGATGTGGCAGACCACCGAGTGCTGGCGGCAGTGGATCAATATCGGCAACTTCCCGGACCATCCGTGGCGGGCCTATCTGCAGCGCAGCGCGCTCACCCTGAAGGGCCTGACCTACTCTCCCACCGGTGCGCTGCTGGCCGCCAGCACCACATCGTTGCCGGAGACACCGCGGGGCGAGCGCAACTGGGACTACCGCTACGCCTGGATCCGCGACTCGACCTTCGCGCTGTGGGGCCTGTACACGCTGGGCCTGGATCGCGAGGCCGACGATTTCTTCGCGTTCATCGCCGACGTGTCGGGAGCCAACAACAACGAGCGCCATCCGCTGCAGGTGATGTACGGGGTCGGCGGCGAACGCAGCCTGGTCGAAGAGGAACTGAACCACCTTTCCGGCTACGACCACGCGCGGCCGGTGCGGATCGGCAACGGCGCGTATGACCAGATCCAGCACGACATTTGGGGCTCGATCCTGGATTCCTTCTACCTACACGCCAAGTCACGCGAGCAGGTTCCCGAGACGTTGTGGCCGGTGCTCAAGAAGCAGGTGGAAGAGGCGATCGCGCACTGGCGGGAGCCCGATCGCGGCATCTGGGAGGTACGCGGCGAGCCGCAGCACTTCACGTCGTCGAAGGTGATGTGCTGGGTGGCGCTGGACCGCGGGGCCAAACTGGCCGAACGGCAGGGCGAGAAGAGCTATGCCCAACAGTGGCGGGTCATCGCCGAGGAGATCAAGGCCGACATCCTCAAGAACGGAGTGGACTCCCGCGGCGTGTTCACCCAGCGCTACGGCCACGACGCGCTGGACGCCTCGCTGCTGCTGGTGGTGCTGACGCGGTTCCTGCCGCCCGACGACCCTCGGGTGCGCAACACCGTGCTGGCGATCGCCAACGAACTCACCGAGGAAGGTCTGGTGCTGCGTTACCGCGTCGAGCAGACCGACGACGGATTGTCCGGCGAGGAAGGCACATTCACCATTTGCTCGTTCTGGCTGGTGTCCGCGCTGGTCGAAATCGGTGAGGTGGCACGGGCCAAGCGACTGTGTGAGCGGCTGCTGTCGTACGCCAGTCCGCTGCATCTCTACGCCGAGGAGATCGAGCCGCGCACCGGCCGGCACCTGGGCAACTTCCCGCAGGCGTTCACCCACCTGGCGCTCATCAACGCGGTGGTACACGTGATCCGCGCCGAGGAGGAGTCCGACGGCTCCGGGATGTTCCAGCCCGCCAACGCGCCCATGTAACGTAAGTCGTTGTTCAGCAAAGCCTTTCACTCGACACGATAGGCGGGGCGATGAGGGCGGCCGCACCGCCCGACCCGCAGACGCCGCTGCACGCCGGATCCGTTGCGCTGGCGACGGTGCCGAACGGCAAGGTGACGTTGATCAGGTCTCAGGACACCGGATCATGGCGGGTCGTGGTGGCCGCTCCGGACGGGACGGATCAATCCATGGACGTGTCGTCTGACGGAGTCACCCTGATGGTCGGGCCGACCCCGACGAACGAAAGCGACACCGACAAAGCCCAGACCCGCGCCTGGGCGCAGGCCGCGCGGGTGGACTACCGGGCGGCGGCGGAAAAGATTCTGGCCACCATCGCGGGCGCCTCGATCAGCGAGCTGAGCCTAGGCGACAGCAACGGCACCACCGTGTGGCAAGCCGTCGCCTGGGACAGCTACATCGTCGAACATCGGGTCACGATCGATGCGGTGTCTTCGGACGTGATCGCCAACAAGCAGGTGTAACCGTCAGCTCAGCGCGCTCACCTTGTCCATCATGGCGTGCGCGACGGCAACCGCATCGGCCATGGCGGACGGCTGATCCGTCAGGTCGGTGCTGCCGACCAAGGCGACCTCGACCTCGACCAAGCAGTTCCCCCGCACTCCAACGGCACGAACTTCAGGGACGGCCTGCAGAATCGAATTCTCGCCGGGGTCTCGCGAAACACTCGCCGCGACAACCGAATCCGTAACACGCACGCCGCTGATGCCGTCCTGGGCAAAACTGCTCGAGGGCACCGTCAACGTCGTGCCATCGCAGCGCCGCCACTGATCGGTGAACTTCGCGAACAACGCGTTGGCGTCCGCCGCGGTGGGGAACGCGACGACGCCCTCTGCGACATCGGTCGCGGTTGCCGAGGCCCCTGCCTGCTGCCACAGCGCCCGAGCGATGTTCTTGACGCTGGCCGACGGGTAAGCGGCTTTATGCGTCATGTAGACGACGCCCACGCACTCGGCGGGCGAAGCCAATGGGTAGTCGTCGACCAACATCTCGATGCCACCGAAGGACGGCGGGAATTGCGAGACGACCTGAAACGTGCGGCCCAGAAGTTTCGACACGGCACCGGCATCCAGCAGTACCTGCTTGACCGTTTCACCAAGCACCGGATGGGGCAGCTGATTTCGTGCCGGAACCGCCTTGCCACCGGTTGCCGCGGTACAGCCGGCGACCAGCACGACAGCGACCAGCGGCGCCACCCTGCACCACCGGCGGCCGCTCATTTCTTGGCTTTATCCCCGGCCGCATCGGTGGACAGCGCCGCGACGAAAGCCTCCTGCGGAACATCCACGCGTCCGATGGTTTTCATCCGCTTCTTGCCTTCCTTCTGCTTTTCCAGAAGTTTGCGCTTGCGGGTGATGTCTCCCCCATAGCACTTGGAGAGTACGTCTTTGCGGATCGCGCGGATATTCTCGCGGGCAATGATTTTCGACCCGATCGCCGCCTGCACCGGCACCTCGAACTGCTGGCGCGGGATCAGTTCCTTGAGCTTGGTGGTCATCTTGTTGCCGTAGGCTGAGGCTCCGTCCTTGTGCACGATCGCACTGAACGCGTCGACCGCCTCGCCCTGCAGCAGGATGTCGACCTTGACCAGATCGGCCAGCTGCTCGCCGGCCTCCTCGTAGTCGAGGCTGGCGTAGCCGCGGGTGCGCGACTTCAGCGAGTCGAAGAAGTCAAAGATGATCTCCCCCAACGGCATCGAGTAGCGCAGCTCGACGCGCTCCGGCGACAAGTAGTCCATACCGCCGAGCTCGCCGCGACGCGACTGGCACAGCTCCATGATGGTGCCGATGAACTCGCTGGGCGCGATGACGGTGGTCTTGACCACCGGCTCGTAGACCTCGCGGACCTTTCCTTCGGGCCAGTCCGATGGGTTCGTCACCACGATTTCGGTGTTGTCCTCCTTGATCACCCGGTAGACGACGTTGGGCGACGTCGAGATCAGGTCGAGGTCGAACTCGCGCTCCAGCCGTTCGCGGGTGATCTCCATATGCAGCAGACCCAGGAAGCCACAACGGAATCCGAAGCCCAGCGCCACCGACGTCTCTGGCTCGTAGGTCAGGGCCGCGTCGTTGAGTTGTAGTTTTTCCAGCGCATCGCGCAGGTCCGGGTAATCCGAACCGTCCACCGGATACAGCCCCGAGTAGACCATCGGCTTGGGTTCGCGATAACCCGTCAGCGCCTCCTTGGCGCCGTTGCGGGCCGTCGTCACCGTGTCACCGACCTTGGACTGGCGGACGTCCTTGACCCCGGTGATCAGGTAGCCCACCTCCCCCACGCCCAGCCCCGCGCTGGGCTTGGGTTCGGGCGAGACGATGCCGACCTCGAGCAGCTCGTGCGTGGCGCCGGTGGACATCATCGCGATGCGCTCGCGGGGCGTGATCTTGCCGTCCACCACCCGGACGTAGGTCACCACGCCGCGGTAGATGTCGTAGACGGAGTCGAAGATCATCGCGCGAGCGGGCGCGTCGGCGTCGCCCTGCGGCGGCGGCACCTCGCGCACGACGTGGTCGAGCAGGTCGGTCACACCCTCGCCGGTCTTGCCGGACACCCGCAGCACGTCGCCGGGTTCGCAGCCGATGATGTGCGCGATCTCGCCCGCGTAGCGCTCCGGGTCCGCGGCCGGTAGGTCGATCTTGTTGAGTACCGGAATGATGTGCAGGTCACGGTCCAGCGCCAGGTAGAGGTTGGCCAGCGTCTGAGCCTCGATGCCCTGTGCCGCGTCGACCAGCAGCACCGCGCCCTCGCACGCCTCCAGCGCGCGCGACACCTCGTAGGTGAAGTCGACGTGGCCGGGGGTGTCGATCAGGTGCAACACGTAGTCGGTCCCGTCGAGTTGCCAGGGCAGCCGCACGTTCTGCGCCTTGATCGTGATGCCGCGCTCCCGTTCGATGTCCATCCGGTCCAGGTACTGAGCACGCATCGACCGTTCGTCGACGACGCCGGTGAGCTGAAGCATCCGGTCGGCCAGCGTGGACTTGCCGTGGTCGATATGAGCGATGATGCAGAAGTTCCTGATCTGCGCCGGCGCGGTGAATGTCTTGTCGGCGAAACTGCTGATGGGGATCTCCTGTGCTGGTGAGAGTTCAGGCGCTTGACCGGCGGTTCGCGGTATGTCCAGGGTATCTATGCAGGCTGGTCGAGACACACTCGGACACAGTCGCCATCGGTCACTCGCGTCTAAACTGCACCTATGGCGTCCGGCCGGAAATCGCAATGGAGGACCTTCCAGCGGTTTGCCCAGAACGCGATCGTCTACGGGGTTCCGCGACTCATTCAGCAGGTACAGACCGCGCATGCGGTGTACCGCGAGATCGAGCAGGTGGTGAAGACCACCGCGAACGCGCGGGCTTCCGGCGCCGACGCGGGGTCGGCGTCGCTCACCGAGGGCCGGCCGGTGACCAGCGACAGCTTCCCCACCGCACAACGGGCCCGCAAGGTCGTCTACGCCCCAGACCTCGACGGCCGGGCCGATCCCGGGGAAATCGTCTGGACGTGGGTGGTCTACGAGGACGATCCCACCCGCGGAAAGGACCGCCCGGTCCTCGTCGTGGGCCGTGACCGTGGCGTCCTGCTCGGGCTGATGCTGTCCAGCCAGGAGCACCACGCCTCCGACCCGGATTGGGTCGCGATCGGCGCCGGCGACTGGGATTACGAGGGCCGGGAAAGCTGGGTGCGGCTGGATCGGGTGCTCGACGTGCCCGAAGAGGGCATCCGCCGCGAGGGCGCGATCCTGCAACGCGAGGTCTTCGACGTGGTGGCCGCCCGCCTGCGCACCGACTACGCCTGGCGCTGACTCGTGCCATCGCCAACGGCGAAAAGGGCGATCAGCCCTGGGTGATGTAGGACTGCAACTGCTGCTGTTCGGCCTCGAGTTCTTCCATGCGCGTCTTCACGACGTCACCGATGCTGACGATGCCGATCAACTTCTTACCGTCGAGCACGGGCACGTGGCGCACCCGGTTTTTGGTCATCAGCACGCTGATCTCGTCGACCGTGTCGGACTTCGTGCATGTCGCGACCGTTGCGGTCATGATCTTGGAGACCGGGCGGGTCAGCATGCTGGAGCCATGCGCGTGCAGTTGGCGCACGACGTCGCGCTCGGACACGATGCCGACCACTCCCTCGTCGCCGACCACCACCATGGCGCCGATGTTTTGCTCGGCGAGGCCGGCGAGCAGCTCCCGGACAGTCGCATCCGGATTGATCGTCGTGACCGCCGCGCCCTTGTTACGCAAAACGTCCGCTATCCGCATCAAGCCTCCAGCTCGTTGTGATCTGCTTCACACCAGGCTACGGCTATCTCGCGCGGCGGGAAAGGCAACGCGAAAACCCTTAACCGATCATCACCCGATACCCGCGGGCCCGCGGGTCAAACGCGCCACTGACAACGGCCGATCCCCTTCGTTCACCCGAATGGCCCACAATCCGCCGACGCGTCTTGAAGGATGAGGGCCATGATCGAGATCACCCTGTTGGGAACCGGCAGTCCCATCCCCGACCCCAACCGGGCGGGTCCGGCGACGCTGGTGCGGGCCGGCGGGCAGGTGTTCCTGGTGGATTGCGGGCGCGGCGTCCTGCAGCGCGCGGCGGCCGTCGGCGTGGGCGCCGCCGGGCTGTCGGCGCTGCTGCTCACCCACCTGCACAGCGACCACATCGGCGATCTGGGCGACCTGCTCATCACGCGGTGGATCACCACGTTCACCCCGGATCCCGCGCCGTTCCCGATCATCGGGCCGCCCGGCACCGCGGAGACGGTCGAGGCCATCCTGAAGGCATTCGGCCACGACATCGGTTACCGAATCGCCCACCACGACGACCTGAACACGCCGCCACCGATCGAGGTGCACGAACACACCGAGGGCCCGGTGTGGGACCGCGACGGCGTCTCGATTCGGGTGGCACCCACCGACCACCGGCCGGTGGCGCCGACCATCGGGTTCCGGATCGACACCAATGGCGCGTCGGTGGTGCTGGCCGGGGACACGGTGCCATGCGCGGGCCTCGACGAACTGGCGGTCGGGGCGGGCGCGTTGGTGCACACCGCGATTCGCAAAGACATCGTCACGCAAATCCCACAGCAGCGGCTGCAGGACATCTGCGACTACCACTCGTCGGTCGAAGAGGCCGCGGCGACCGCGGCGCGCGCGGGAGTCGGGACTTTAGTCATGACCCACTACGTGCCGGCGCTAGTGCCCGGACAGGAGGAACAGTGGCGGACGCTGGCCGCCTCGGAATTCGGCGGGCGCATCGAGCTCGGCGACGACTTGCATCGGGTGGAAGTCCCGCCGACCGGAGCCGTTTCGGAAAAGCTCTGAACCGCTAGGCCAGTCGAGTGACTTCCACGACCACGTCGAGATCGGTTGCACCCTGCCCCGAGTAGATGCCCTTCAGTGGGGACACATCGGTGTAGTCGCGGCCGACACCGACGCTGATGTATTGCTCGGTGATCTCGGTGTCGTTGGTGGGGTCGTAATTCCACCAGCCGCCGGTCCACGCCTGCAGCCAGGCGTGGCTTCGGCCTTCTACGGTGTCCCCGACGACGGCGTTGCGCGCCGGGTGCAGATAGCCCGACACGTAGCGGGCCGGAATTCCCATGTCGCGCAATAGCATTAATGACAGGTGAACGAAATCTTGGCAGACGCCCTTGCCCTCCCGCAGAGCGTCCAGCCCGGACGAGCGCACTCCGGTGGTCCCCGGAAGGTAGTCCAACTCCTCGTGCACCCAACTGGCCGCGGCCATAACGGCTTCCTGCGGCTCGTTGCTTTTGGCGATTCTCTTGCCGACCGACCGGAGCCGTTTGCTGGCCGGCGTGTACTCGGTGGGCTGCAGTAACTCGTCGAACCGATCGATCACCGCCGCGGAATGCAGGTCGCTCCAGCTGACGTCCTTGGCGGGCGGTTCGGGCTGCTCGGTCTCGACGACCGACGAAGACGTGACCGTCAGGTCGCTGTGCGGCGCGTGCAGGTCGAAGGCCGTGACGGCGGTCCCCCAGTAGTCGATGTACCGGTAGGACCGGGTTGCCGGAATGGTTTCGACACGGTTGAGGATCACGTTTTGCCGGGTGTCCGAGCTCGGGGTCAGCCTGGCCTCGTTATAGGAGGCGGTCACCGCCGACTGGTAGGCGAACCCCGTCGTGTGCACTACTCGCAGCCGCCACATCAGGTGTCTCCGTTCCGGGTGACCAGGCCGGCGCCATGGCCGGCATCCGACCACGCCACCCACGGCGTCACGTGGAAGTACTGCTGCGACAAAGCATCTCCGACATCGCGGCAGGTTGTCTGCAAGCCGGCCAAACGCGTCTCCAGCGTGTCGAGCAACACCCCGGGCGGCATGAATTCCAGTTCACTGCGGGCCTGCCCGAGCAGTCGTTGCGCTTCGGGGGTGGCTCCCACCCGGCTCGTCGGGTTGCGCACCAGCTCTTCGATGCTTTCTTCGGCCAGCTTCAGTGAATAGAAGACCGATCGGGGGAACAACCGATCGAGCAGCATGAACTCGACCACGCGGCCGGCATCCAGCACCCCGCGATAGGTGCGCAGATAGGTGTCGTGAGCGCCCGCCGAGCGCAACAGCGTCACCCATGCGGGCGAGGACGCGCTGTCACCGACCCGAGACAGCAAGAGCCGCACGGTCATATCGACGCGCTCGATCGCCCGGCCCAACAACATGAACCGGTATCCGTCGTCCCGCGAGAGCGTCGAGTCCGCCAGGCCGGCGAACATCGCTGCCCTGCCCTCGATGAAGGACAGAAACTCGTGTGGCCCAAGGCGTTTGGCGGCACGTTCGCGTTCGGACAGGGCATGGAAGGTGGTGTTGAGGCATTCCCAGATTTCGATGGAGGTCACTTCGCGGGCCGACTTGGCGTTTTCGCGTGCCGCCGTGATCGCCTCGACGATCGAGGAACCACCCTTGTTGTCGGTGTTGTAGGCGACGAGGTCGGTCAACGACCAGACATCCAAGTCGTGCTTGGGCAGCTCGATGCCGAGCACCCGCAACAACAGCCTGGACGCCTGGTCGGGATCGACGCTGGAGTCCTCGAGAAGTTGGTGCAGCGCCACATCGAGAATGCGCGCGGTGTCGTCGGCCCGCTCGACGTAGCGGCCGATCCAGTAGAGCGCCTCTGCGTTTCTGGCCAACATCACAGCACCATCTTCTGCTGTTGTTGCTGTTGCTGCTTTTGCTTCGGCTTTTTCGGAGACTTTCCGTCCTGCGGTTGTTCGGCCTGCAGCGGCTGTTGGTGCGCCGACTCCGGCGAACCGTCGGGCTCGGGCTCGGCCATGGACTTCGGCAGCGACCGCACCACCTCGGCGGCGCCCAGCTCACGGTCGGCAGCCGAGGTGCGCGGCGCCAACACCCAGGTGTCCTTGGAGCCGCCGCCCTGGCTGGAGTTGACCACCCGCGAGCCCTCGACCAACGCCACCCGGCTCAACCCGCCCGGCAGCACCCACACCTCGTCACCGTCGTTGACCGCGAACGGCCGCAGGTCGACGTAGCGCGGTGCCAACGAGTTGCCGATCCGGGTCGGCACGGTCGACAGCTCCATCATCGGCTGCGCAATCCAGCTGCGGGGGTCGTCGCGGATCTTCTTGCTGACGGCCGCCCGTTCTTTCTCGGACGCCTCCGGACCGAACACGATGCCATAGCCGCCGGATCCCTCGACCGGCTTGATGACCAGCTCGTCGACCCGGTCGAGCACCTCCTCGCGTTCGTCGTCCAGCCAGCACCGGTAGGTGTCCACATTCGCCAGCAGCGGCTTCTCGCCGAGGTAGTACTCGATCATCGTCGGCACGTACGTATAGACCAGCTTGTCGTCGCCGACGCCGTTGCCGATCGCGCTGGAGATCACGACGTTGCCGGCGCGGGCGGCGTTGACCAGCCCGGCCACCCCCAGCACCGAGTCGGCGCGGAACTGTAGTGGGTCGAGGTAGATGTCGTCGATACGCCGATAGATCACGTCGACCTGGCGTTCCCCCTCGGTGGTGCGCATGTAAACCTGGTTGTCGCGGCAGAACAGGTCACGGCCCTCGACCAGTTCGACACCCATCTGCCTGGCCAACAGCGAGTGCTCGAAGTACGCGGAGTTATAGACCCCGGGCGTCAGCACCACGACGGTCGGGTCGGCCTCATTGGTCGCCGCGGAATTGCGCAGCGCCCGCAGCAGGTGCGAGGCGTAGTCGTCGACGGCGCGCACCCGGTGGGTGGCGAACAGGTTCGGGAAGACCCGCGCCATCGTGCGCCGGTTCTCCATCACGTACGACACGCCCGACGGCGAGCGCAGGTTGTCCTCCAGCACCCGCCAGGTGCCCTTTTCGTCCTTGATCAGGTCGATGCCGGCGACGTGGATGCGCACGCCATTGGGCGGGACGATGCCGAAGGCCTGACGGTGAAAATGCTCGCAGGACGTGACCAGGCGACGCGGGATCACGCCGTCGTTCAGGATCTCCTGGTCGCCGTAGATGTCATCGAGATACATCTCGAGGGCTTTGACCCGTTGGACGATGCCGCGCTCGAGCCGGGTCCATTCGGCCGCCGACAGCACCCGCGGCACCAGGTCCAGCGGAAACGGCCGCTCCTGGCCCGATAGCGAAAAGGTAATGCCCTGGTCGATGAACGCACGGGCCAGCGCGTCTGCGCGGGCCCGCAGGTCCGAGGCGTCCGACGGCGCCAGCTCCGCGTAGATGCCCTTGTAGGGGCCCCGGACGTTGCCCTGCGCATCGAACATCTCGTCGAAAGCCATTTGATAGGCGTCCGACGAGTTGTATCCGCCGAATATGCGCTCGGAGCGCACCTGCGCGCGCGCAGCGCTACGCGACCCGCGCCTGGCTGTTTCAACCTGGTTCGCAAGACTCACTTTTAGGATGCTGCCTCAAATCGAGGTTATGGCAGGCCACGAGTTCCCGTTTTGGGAGAAAACGTAACCGACTGCTAACCTGAGCAGTCGCAATCGGGTGTGGGGCGCCCCCCGAAACGAATACCGCACAGACCAAGTTAGCGAAGGAAAGTTCCGCGTGGCCAACATCAAGTCGCAGCAGAAGCGCATCAAGACGAACGAGCGCGCCCGACTGCGCAACAAGTCGGTGAAGTCGTCGCTGCGCACCGCCGTGCGCGCGTTTCGTGAGGCCGCTGAGGCAGGCGACAAGGACAAGGCCGCCGAATTGCTGGTGTCGACCAATCGCAAGCTGGACAAGGCGGCCACCAAGGGCGTCATCCACAAGAACCAGGCCGCCAACAAGAAGTCGGCGCTGGCGCGGTCCCTCAACAAGATCTGAGCCCTGGGCTACCGGCCCCGGTCGGCTACCAGCTCGGCCACCTTTCTGACCGCTGATTCCAGCGCGTAGTCGGGGTCCGCCGCGGCGCCCTTGACGTTGGCATTGAGTTCGGCGACCACTTTCATCGCGGTTGCCACACTGTCGCGCGACCACCGCCGGGCCTGCTTCTGCGCTTTCTTCACCCGCCAGGGCGGCATGCCCAGCTGACCCGCCAGCCGGTACGGATCGCCGGAGAGCGGCCCCACCCGGCCGATGGTGTGGATGGCTTCGGCCAGCGCGTCGGCCAGCACCACCAGCGGCTCGCCGCGCATCATCGCCCACCGCAGCGCCTCGGCCGCGCCAGCGACATCCCCGGCCACGGCCTTGTCGGCGATATCGAAGCCCTTCACCTCGGCCTTGCCGCTGTGGTAGCGGCGCACCGCGGCCTCGTCGACCTCACCGCCGGTGTCGGCGACCAGCTGCGAGCAGGCCGAGGCCAGTTCGCGCACGTCGGAGCCCACGGCATCGAGCAGGGCGGTCACGGTGTCCTCGTCGACCTTGACGCGCAGCGCGCGGAACTCCTTGCGGATGAAGTCGACGCGTTCGCTCAACTTGGTGATCCGCGCGCACGGGTGAACCTCGGCGCCCAGCGACTTGAGCTGGTCGGCCAGCGCCTTGGCCCGGCCGCCGCCCGAGTGCACCACCACCAGCATCGTGGCCGGCGGCAGGTCGGCGGCGGCCGCCGCGATCATCGCGACCGCATCCTTGCCCGCCTCGGCCGCGGCATCGAGCACGACGATGCGTTCTTCGGCGAACAGCGACGGACTGAGCAGCTCCGCGAGCTCGTAGCTGCTGACATCACCGGCCCGCATGCGATTGACCGGGACGTCGTCGGTGCCGGCGCGTTTGCGCGCCGCCCGCAGCACGTCGGCCACGGCGCGTTCGACCAGCAGATCCTCGTCCCCCAGGACCAAGTGCAACGGCGAAGCCTCGCTCACCCCACGATGGTGTCACGAAGGGCCGACCAATCCGCTCGGGGATCCAGCAGCTCCGATGCCGACCAGGCCAGCGCGCACGCCACCGCGGCCAGCCCGGCCACCCGGGTCGAAGCGCGAAACCAGGCGCGCCGCCACAGCACCGTCGACAGCGTCAGCAGCAGTGCGGTGGCACAACCGACGAGCAGCACACCGGCCACGCCGTCGGGCACCGGCACGGTCGCGGCGGGCGCACCGGCCGCGACGTGTGCCACCGTTGACACCCACCACACCTCCGGGCCGGTGAAACGCATCAGCAGCTGTGCACCCGGCGGCCACAGCATGCACAGCACGGCCGCCGCACTGCCCAGCACGGTGATGGGCGCGATGACGGGTGCCGCGGCCAGGTTGGCGGCCACGGCCACCAGGCTGAACCGGCCCGAGATACCGGCAACCAGCGGCGCGGTGACCACCTGCGCGGCCAACGCGACCGCGAGCCCGTCCGCCAGCGGCTTGGGCCAACCTTTGGCCGCCAGGCGCCGCGACCAGACCGGCGCGACGACGATCAGCGTGCCGGTCGCCAGCACCGACAGCGCGAAGCCGGCATCGACGGCCAGTTGGGGAGCCACCGCGAGCAGTATCAGGACGGTGGCCGACAACGCCGGAATCGCTTGTCGCCGGCGCGAAGTCAGCATGCCCGCCAGCGCGATGGCGGCCATCACCGCCGCCCGCAACACACTTGCCGTGGGCTGGACGACGATCACGAATGCCACCAACGCCAGCGCGGCGAGCAGCACGGCCGCCCGCGGGCCGATCAGCCGCGCGCAGAACAGCACCGCCGCGCACACGATCGTGACGTTGGCTCCCGAAACGGCCGTCAGGTGCGTCATGCCGGCGGCCCGGAATTCCCGGCCGGTGTCGGCCGTGAGCCCCGAGGTGTCGCCGAGGACCAGCGCCGGCAACAGCGCCGCCGGCGCCACCGTCCCGAACGCCGCGGTGATCGGGTGGCGCGCCACCGCGTCGGCGCGCAGCGCGATCGCGAATCCGAACCCCACGCCGACCACTCCGATCGCCGCCAGACCGGCACCGACGGCCCGCGGCCGCGGAAGCCCTCCGCACACCGGGTAGCGGGCCAGCACCCCTGCCACGGCGACCAACGCGACGCAGCACACGCCCAGCGCGCGGCCAACCGGCCATACGATCCCGGCGGCAGTGACGATCCAGCCGGTGAGTGCGGCCGGGACCAGCCGCACATCGAGGCGAGCGAGCTCCGAGGAGATTCGCGGCGCGACGCTGTCAGACACGGACCAGGGCGCGCAGCTTGTCCAGTCGCGACGGCCCGATGCCATCGACGTCGGCGAGCTGGTCGACGCTGGTGAACTTGCCGTTGGCCTGCCGCCACCGCAGGATCGCGGCCGCGGTGATCGGCCCGACCCCGGGCAGGTCGTCCAGCTGCTCCACGGTCGCGGTATTCAGGTCGAGCACCTCGCCGGGTTTCGGCCGGGCCGATCCCTTGACCGGCCCCGTCGGTGCCGGCGTCTTGGTAGCCGGAGTCGCACCGGCCACCGAGCTGCCCAGCGCGGGGTGCCCCGACACGGGCGCCAGCCCGACCACGATCTGCTCGCCGTCTCCGAGCGGGCGCGCCATGTTCAGTCCGATGGTGTCGGCGCCGTCCATCGCACCCCCGGCGGCTTGCACCGCGTCGGCGATCCGCGCGCCGGGCGTCAACGTGACCAGCCCGGGCTTGTGCACCAGCCCCACCACGCTGACCACTACCGGCCGGTCCGGGCCGACGCTCGCCGACGTTTTGGAGCTCGCCTTTTCGACCGGCGGCAGTTTCGCCGACATCACCGGCGCAGGGTGGTCACGGACCAGGGTGAAGATCGTGATCAGCACCGCCAGGGCGGCCACCACCGCTAACGCGACCGCGCCGGCGCGGCCCGGATCGGCCCGCAGCCGGGCCCGCCAGCTCCCGCCCTCCGACGCGTCGGGAAGCCAGCGCGGCAGCAACGAGTTCTGATCCTCATCGGGTGCGTCCGGGCCCGGTTCCTCGGCTCGCACATCGGCATCCGGGGCGGCGCCGAGCCGCCGGTGCAGTCGCTCGCCGGGTTGTTCTGTTCGCATGCGCCGACGGTAGGGGCGCCGACCGCCGTAACGGCCCGACCGTCGGCGTCTGCATCGCTTGCTGTGGATTAACCGGAGGCTGTGCACAAGCACAGCGCCGGATGGGTCAAGATGGAACTCGGAGCGCACGACCGCACGGGATCGCCCATCCGTCGCAAAAAGCGGTCGCCACGCTCGACCCAGGCAAAGGAGTCTGCAATGCAACTGGCGCTGACGCCGGAGGAAGCCGCATTCCGCGACGAGCTCCGCACCATCTACACCACCAAGATTCCGCAGGAGATGCGCGATCGGGTACGCCGGGGTTCGGCGGAAGTCGTCCACGACGACGTCGTAACCAGCCACAAAATCCTGCACGAACACGGCCTGGCGGTACCGAGCTGGCCGGTCGAGTGGGGCGGCAAGGACTGGACGCCCACTCAGCACCAGATCTGGGCCGACGAGATGCAATTGGCGTGCGTCCCGGAGCCACTGAACTTCAACACCAAGATGGTGGGCCCGGTGATCGCCGAGTTCGGGTCTCAGGAGATCAAGGAACGCTTCCTGCCGCCGACGGCCAGCCTCGACATCTGGTGGTGTCAGGGCTTTTCTGAGCCCGAGGCCGGCTCCGACCTGGCGTCGCTGCGCACCACGGCGGTGCGGGACGGCGACAGCTACGTCGTCAACGGCCAGAAGACATGGACGACGCTCGGCCAGTACGCCGACTGGATCTTCTGCCTGGTCCGCACCGACCCGCAGGCGCCCAAGCGCCAGGCCGGTATCTCCTTCCTGCTGTTCGACATGAAAACTCCGGGCATCACCGTGCGGCCCATCAAGACGATCGACGGCGGCCACGAGGTCAACGAGTTGTTCTTCTCCGACGTTCGCGTGCCCGCCAATCAGCTTGTCGGAGAAGAGAATCAGGGCTGGACGTACGCGAAGTTCCTGCTGGGCAACGAGCGCACCGGCATCGCCGGCGTGGGGCGGACGAAGGTGCGCCTCGCCGAGGTGAAGAAGTACGCGGCCGAAGTCGGGGTGCTCGACGACCCCCTGTTCGCGGCCCGGCTGGCCGAGGCCGAAAACGAGCTGCTGGCACTGGAACTCACCCAGTCACGGGTGGTGACGGATTCCGCGGACGGGCAGCCCAACCCGGCGTCGTCGGTGCTCAAACTGCGCGGCAGCCAATTGCAGCAGATCGCCACCGAGCTACTGGTCGAAGTGGCCGGCCCGGACGCGCTGCCCGCCGACGGCGACGGCATCGCTTCCCCGGACTGGGCACAACACAGCGCGCCGCGTTACCTCAACTACCGCAAGACGTCGATCTACGGCGGCAGCAGCGAGGTGCAGCGCAACATCATCGCGTCCACCATTCTGGGATTGTGAGGCAGCCATGGACTTTCAGTTGAACGACGAGCAGAGCCTGCTACGCGACACGACGCGCGATCTGCTATCCCGCGCCTACGACCCGGAAAGCCGCAACAAGGTGATCGGCTCCGATCTCGGCTGGAGCCGTGAGGTCTGGAATCAGCTCGCCGACACCGGAATTCTCGGCCTGGGTTTCGACCCGGAGGAGGCCGGCCAGCTCGAGATCATGGTCGTGCTCACCGAGGCCGGGCGGCGGTTGGCCCCCGAGCCGATCCTGCACGCCGCGCTGGCCCCGGGTGGGTTGATCGCCGAGCTGGGCACCGACGCCCAGAAGGAACAGCTCGACGAGGTGGCGGCGGGTCAACGGCTGCTGGCCTTCGCCCACCTGGAGCCCGGCCACCGCAAGCCGACCACGACGGTCACGACTCAGGCTGCGCGGCAGGGTGATTCATGGGCCTTGACCGGAGCTAAGAACCCCGTGCTCGCCGGGGACTGCGCCGACGCGTTGGTGGTCAGCGCCGCGTTGCCGGACGGCGGCACCGGCCTGTTCCTGGTCGACGCCAACGCGGTCACCCGTCACCCCTTCCGGACCTTCGACGGGCAGCGCGGCGCGCAGATCGACTTGGACGGCACACCCGCCGAACCACTGGGCGAGGCGGTCGACGCGTCGGGTGCGATCAGCGGTGCGATCGTTCGCATCCAGTCGGGGCTGTGCGCCGAAGCGCTCGGGGCGATGGAGGAAGCGCTGCGGCTGACCACCGATTACCTCAAGACCCGCAAACAGTTCGGCGTCACGCTCAACAAATTTCAGACGCTCACCCAGCGGGCCGCCGACATGTATGTGTCGCTGGAAATGGCCCGCAGCATGAGCCTGTACGCCGCGATGTCGATCGCCGACGGCAACCTCGACCCGTTGATCGCGTCGCGGGCCAAGCTGCAGATCGGCCGGTCGGGTCGCCACATCGCGCAGGAGTCGATCCAGATGCACGGCGGAATCGGCGTGACGGCGGAATACCCGGTGAGCCACTACGCGGCCCGGCTCACCGCGATCGAGCACACCCTAGGCACCTCGGGCGATCACGTGCACAACCTGATCGACCACCTCGGCGACTACGACTTGGCCCGGCTCTAGTTAGAACGCTAGCCCGGCCGCGGCCGGGACATCGGTAGCAAACGCAGCGTCGAGGCGACGCAGCAGGTGCGAATCCTTGCTGCGCAATCGGTTCGCTGCGGCAAGTGTCGACGCACGGTGCGCGCCCAGGTACAGGCTGCCTAGGACGTCTTGATCCAACCCGACTTCGGCGGTCTCGTCGGTCGGAGTACAGCGAGCGTGGCCGTCACGAATCTCGAGCGCGAACCGCCCGCTGCCCGAAACATCAAGCACCACCGTAAGATCCGCATCATAGGTGCGTGCCTCGAGGGCGACGGCCACATCCATGATGCGTAGCCAGACTGCATCCCTGCGCCCGCTCGTGCGCGCCACCCGAGGATCGGTCAACAAGTACGGCATCGCGTCGTCCGGATGGGTAGGAATGATCACCTGTTCCATTCGGTCGAGCCCAAACAGCACGCGGTACAACGCAATGTGTGCGTCGGAGGTCAACGCTTTGAACTCGGCGACCTGAACCACCCTCGGATTCATTTCGTCCACCTGGTAGAGCACATAGCCGTCGGGATGCAGCAACGCGAAGGCTTTAGTTTCGGCCAGTAGCAAGTCCCACAGCGCCGCTGTGCGCGCCAGCCCGCCCGGCACCTGCTGACGCCAGCGGTCGTGGATTGCCGCCAACTCGCGGCGGCGCTCCGCGGGCCGGACCAAGCGGACCCCGTCAACGCGGGGCACGTCAGCATGGAATTCGGCGAAACGTCGCTCAACGGCGAATTCGTGGACCACAGTGGCGGGACCGTGGCCGAACCGGCCATAAATACCGCCCTCGGTGGCGTACAGCGCCGCCATTGGACGACCAGAAATTGCTATGCGCCGGTGCAATTCGGCGCACATCGCACGCAGTGCTCCACGTCGCCGATGTGTGGGTGCGACCGCGACGCAAGTCAGGCCAGCAGTCGAAAGCTCCGCTCCGCCCGGCACCGTCATCCGCAGATCCACCGCCAGCGCCATCCCCACTACATCCGAGCCGTCGCAGGCCACGACAGCACCGTCGGCGATCAACAAGGATCGCCACACGGTCAGCTCGGAAGCCATGGGGTTGCCGAAACTCGCCGCCTCCAACAGGTCCATCGCAGGCCAGTCGTCATCGCTCGGACTACGGATAGTCAACGATGCCGGCGAGCCGTCGGAAATCACGGCCGGTACCCTTCAGCGCCCTGACTCGCCAGCTCAGCTCGCCTCTCGCTCCTCGTCCGATTCCGGCTCCTCCGCGAGCAAATCCGTTTCCGCGGGCGGCGATTCCAGTTCCGCTTCCTCGGACGGCGTCGTAACCGGTCCCGCGTCCTGTGGTGCCGCTTGGGCGTCGGGCAGCTGAGCGACGAGGTACTCGGCCAGGCCCCCGATGGTCGGATAGTCGAACACCGCGGTGGCGTTGATCGTGAACTTGCCGCCGAACTGACTGTGCAAGCGGTTGCGCAATTCGATCGCCATCAGCGAATCCGTACCCAGGTCCAGGAATCGACTGGTCGCGGCCGGCGGCTGCGCGAGCCGCAGGAAGTTCTGCACCTCGCGCTGCAGGAACTCGGTCACGAAACCCGCCCGCTGCGGCACCGGTACCTCCATCAGTTGCTTGAGCAACTCACTGTCGCCGGTCACCTCCCCGACGGCGCTGGGCAACACCAGGTCGAGGATCGGTGGACGCGAACTGCCCAGCACCTTGGCGGCACGCTGCCAATTGGCCTTGAGGACGGTGACCTGCCCGGTGCCGTTGGCGACGACCTCGGCGAGAGCGTTCAGCGCCGCCGACGGTTCCAGCGGAATCAGGCCCTGGGCAGTGATATTGGCGATCGCCGCTTCCGACGAGGCCATGCCGCCCTGCGCCCACGGACCGAAGTTGACCCCGGTGGCTGGCAGGCCCCGGGCCCGTCGTTGCGCAACCAGGCCGTCAAGCAACGCATTGGCGGTCGCGTAGTTGGACTGACCCGGTGAACCGAACAGGCTGGACACCGAGGAGGACACGATGAAGAAGTCCAGCTCGTCGTCCTTCGTCAACTTGTCCAAGTGGCAAGCGCCGAACGCCTTGGGCGCCAACGTCGTTCGGAATCGCTCGAGACTTTGCTCGGACAGCAGCGCATCATCGAGCACGCCCGCCAAATGGGCCACACCCGCGAGCGGCGGTAGTTCCGCGCGGATTCGCTCCAACAGCTTCTCAACCTCGGACTCGTCGCCGACGTCGGCCGCGAACACATGGACTCGGCACTTGGAGCGTTCGCCGATCTCCTCGATAGCGCGCAGCGCGTCCGCGTCGGGCGCGCGCCGGCTGGTCAACACGATGTCACCGGCCCCGAGTTGGGCCAGATACGACGCCGTGTGCAGGCCGATCGCGCCCAGCCCGCCGGTGATCAGATAGCTCCGATCGGCCTTCGGTTGCAACCGATTCGGAATCTGCACCACGATCTTTCCGATGTGCCGCGCCTGCTGCATGCGACGGAACGCGGCCCTCGCCTCGGTGAGCGGGTAGATCTCGGCGGGCAGTGGCGTCCACTCGCCCTTGCCCAGTCCCTCCGACACTTCGGTCAACAAGCCGCGAATCCGCTCGGGCTCCTGGAAGGTCACCGTGTCCAGCGCCACGATCTCGTAAGCGATGTCCGGGCGGACCGCCGCCATCTGCTCGGGCGTCCAGATGTCGCGTTTGGCGATCTCGGCGAACCGGCCGTTCTTGGCGGTGGCCCGCACGGTCGCCTCGAGGAAACCCTCGTTGGTCAGGCTGTTGAGCACCACGTCGACGCCGGCGCCGCCAGTATCGGCTAGGATCTGGTCGGCGAAATCAGTTGTGCGCGAATCGTATACGTGCTTCACGCCCAACTTGCGCAGCGTCGCGCGTTTGTACGTGCTGGCCGTGGCGAAGACCGTGGCACCGCACTGCTGTGCCATCTGGATCGCGGCCAGGCCGACACCGCCACTGGCGGCGTGAATGAGCACACGATCGCCGGGCCGCACTTGCGCCCAGTCGAACGCGAGCCGGACCGTCAATGCCGCGGCGGGAATCGTCGCCGCGTCCACCGCGCTCAGGCCGGCGGGAATCGGCGCCAGCAGCTGGGCCGGCACATTGAACCGGCTGGCGAATGCGCCCTGCATGAAGCCGTAGACGCGCTGACCGACCTCGAGTCCTGTTACACCACCGCCTAATTGGGTAACGGTTCCGGCGAAGTCCCCGCCGATCGGGCCCGGGTCACCCGGGTAGAGGCCCAGGACGTTGAGTACGTCCCGGAAGTTGAGGCCGGCGGCCTCCACCCGCACCTGCACGTAGCCGTCGTCCGGCGCGGGCACCTCCGCCTCGGTCAGCCGCAGATTGTCGATCGCACCGCGTTCGGTGGGCGCCAGCACGTAGTCCGACGAGCGTGGCACCGTGAGATGGCCACTGCGCGCCCACGGCAGCAACCGCGAGGCCAGCAACTTCCCCTGCCGCAGAGCCAGTTCCGGTTCGTCGACCGGTGTGGAAATCAGACCGGCCAGTGCCCGCACCGCCTCCTCGGATCCGTCGCAATCGACGAGCTTGCAGCGCAGCGCCGGTTCCTCGTTGATCGTGGTGCGCCCGAATCCCCACAGCGCCGCCTGCCCCGGGTCGACCGGCTCGCCGGATTCGGTGGCCACGGCACGCTCGGTGATGATCCACAGGCCGCCAGGCAGTTTCACCTCACCACTTTGCACCGTATGCACGGCGCTGAGCAGGTTGGCGATTTCGGTCTCGACCCGCGCGGCGATATCTGTTCCGTTCGGCGCAGCGCTGCGCCAGACCACACCGGAGAACGGCAGGCCACGCTCGTGAGCCTGTGCCAACACCCGTCCCAACGGCTCCGGATCGGTGTTGCGGTCGAACGGGATACACCCGGGTACGTTCGCGGCAAGCTCGTCGAAACCCGCAATCAGCCAGGTGCCGTTCGCAACGGCGGCGTCCTGGTCCGGTGCCGGGGACGGCACCTCGTGCCAGCCGAGGGTGTAGAGCAGCCTGGTGGCGTCGCCGCCCAGACCGCGCAGCAGGGCCTCGCGGGGTGCACGCTTGACCGTGAAGTCGCGAATCCCGCCCAGCTGCCGACCATCTCGATCGATGTATTCGAGGTCGAAGACCTGGGTTTCGCTGTCGAGGGCGCTGGTGTGCCACTTCGCGCGGCAGTAGAACCGTCGCGGCATCTTCTCGCGCAGCGTCACCTGCCCGTACCGCAGCGGCAGGAACAGATCGTTGACGCCCTGCTCGGCCGCCAGAAGTGCGGGGAACGCGGGGAACGCGACACCGGTGCAAAGGTCCATCAGCACCGGGTGCATCGGCTCGGCGCCGAGTTGTTCGGCGAGTTCTTCGCCGACGACGATGTCGCCGATCGCCTCACCGTCACCGAGCCACAGCGACTTCAGCGAGCCGGACCAGGTTGGACCCCATGCCAACTCCAAGTCGGCAAAGGTCTCGAACAATTCCTGCGGCCGCATCCGGTTCAGCCGCTCGATCGCTTCGTCGACGGGATCCGCTTCTTCGGTGGCCTGCTCGTCGCCGACACCGGCGACCACAGCACCCTCGGCATTCAACGACCACTCCGCACCGCGTTCGCCGTACGGACGGCTGTGCACCTGGAACTTCCAGCCGTCGCCGTCCTCCTGCGGGTGCAAGGTCAGCTGCACCTCGCGAGAACTCTTCTCGGGCAAGATGATCGGCTCGTAAAAGAAGACATCCTTCGCCCGTGCCGGCGTACCGACCGCGGCCAAGGCCATCGCCGCGTACGTCGCTCCGGGGACGACTACGGTGCCGTAGATGACGTGGTCGCAAAGCCATGGCTGAGATTTGACCGACAGCCTGCTGGTGTACACCGAGTCGCCGGAGGCGAGTTCCTTTGTGCTACCCAGGATTCCGGACACCGCGGGTCCATCGACCGCGATCCCGGACGACTTCGGCCAGAAGCGGCGGCGCTGGAACGGATAGGTGGGTAATTCGAGTCGGCGACGGGCCTGACGATTCAGCGCGGCGAAATCGGGTCGGTGCCCACTGATGTAGGTCGCCGCCAGTGCGTCGGCGATCTGACGGCGATCGCCGACACCCTTCCGCAGCGAGACGATCGCCCGCGGTGCCGCCAGGTGCTCCGGCCAGATCTGCACCGCTGCCGCGGTCAGCACCGGCTGCGGACCGATCTCCATCACGACCGAGCAGCCGAGCGCCGCCACGGTGCGCACACTTTCGGCAAACTGCACCGGCTGGCGGGAATGCCGCCGCCAGTACCCGGCGTCGAGCGGGGTCTGGGTCGTGAGCACCGCGCCGGTCCGGTTGCACACCAACGGCAGCGTCGGGGCCGCGAACTCCAACTGTGCTGCGTAGGACTCGAATTCGTTGAGAACGGGATCCAGCAGCTCCGAGTGAAAAGCGTGGCTGGTCTCCAGCCAGGTGCAGCGGATGCCCTCGTCACCGGACTTGGCGACGATCTGCTCGAGGTCGTCGGCCGGTCCCGAGAGCACGGTGTTGGGTCCGTTGTACGCGCCGACCGACACCCGCGGGAACTCACCGGCAATATGCTCGACGTGCTTGGCGTCGGTGAACACCGCCACCATGCGCCCGCCCTCGGGCAGACTGCCGAACATCCGGCCGCGCTCGGCCATCAGCCGGGCGCCGTCCTCGAGACTGAAAACCCCTGCCACACATGCCGCCGCGTACTGGCCCACGCTGTGCCCCAGCACCACGTCCGGCACGATGCCCCACGACTGCCACAGGCGCGCCAGTCCCATCTCGACGGCGAACAAAGCAGGCTGGGCAAACGACGTGTGCCGCAGTGTTTCTCCAGCCTCGCGATCGGTGGCGAACAACACCTCAAGCAATGGACGCGGCAGCATGTCCTTGACCGCGTCCGCACACCGTGTCACGGTTTTGGCGAACACCGGTTCGGATTCGAACAATTCACGCGCCATCCCCGGGTACTGGCTGCCCTGCCCGGTGAACAACCACGCCGTCGTCGGGTGGTGCGTGTGCTCGTCACGTACCGCACCGGGCCGCAGCCGGTTCTCGGCCAACTCGGCCAGGCCGTCGCGCGCAGCCTCGACCGAATCCACCACCAGCGCGGCGCGATGCTCGAAGTGTGACCGGCCCGTCCCGGCGGTGAGGCATACCTCGGCGAGGTCCACATCCGGGTGCTCGCTCAGCCAGGACTCGTAACGCTGCGCCAGCGCCGTCAGTGCTTCCGGTGAGCGGGCGGACAGCGCCAGCACATTGACCGACTGGGTGTCGGTGACCGCGGCGTCGTCCGCCGGTTCCGGCAGATCCTGCGCGGGTGATGCCGCCGCGGCGGGGGCCTCCTCGATCAGCACGTGCGCGTTCGTGCCGGTGAACCCGAAGGAACTCACGCCGGCGCGTCGCGGCCTGCCGTTGGCTCGCCACGGCGTCGACTCGCCCACCACACGCACCGGCAGCGAGTCCCATGGGATGTGCGGCGACGGTGTGTCGAAATGCAGGCTCTGCGGCAGCAATTCGTGCTGTAGCGACAACACGACCTTGATCAGGCCCGCCGCCCCCGATGCCGATTCGGTGTGCCCGATATTGGTCTTCACCGATCCCATCAGCAGCGGCCGGTCCGCGTCACGCGAGCCTCCGTAGGCGGCCGCGGCCGCCTGCACCTCGATCGGGTCACCCAGCGGGGTACCCGTTCCGTGCGCTTCGAGGTAGTCGACATCCCCGCCGGCCAGACCGGCCCGGGTCAGTGCAGCACCGATAAGTCGTTGCTGTGCACCACCGTTGGGCACCGTCAGTCCGCTGGATGCGCCATCCTGGTTGACCGCGCTGCCCGGAATCACGGCCAGCACCCGATCGCCGTCGCGCTGCGCGTCGCTCAGCCGCTTGAGCACTAGAATTCCGCAGCCCTCACTGCGTACATAGCCGTCGGCGGAGGCGTCGAACGTCTTGCACCGACCGACCGGGGAAAGCATCCGCGCACGCGAGGCCGCGATGACCGTCACCGGGGAGAGCAAGACGTTCACACCGCCGGCCACCGCTAGGTCGCAGTCACCGGAATGCAACGCCTGGCAGGCCTGATGCACGGCCACCAGGGCCGAACTGCATGCGGTATCGACCGCCACGGCCGGCCCTTCGAGTCCCAGCGCAAAGGCAACGCGACCCGAGATGGCATTGAGCGCATTGCCGGTGATGAAGTACGGCTCGATCTTGTCGATCGGCTCGGCGGACAGTAGATGCGCATACTCGTTGGCCGCCACCCCCGCGAAAACGCTGGTCCGGCTGCCGCGCAACGCCCCCGGTGAGTAGCCGGCGCGTTCCAGCCCCTCCCAGACCGTTTCGAGCATCAGCCGCTGCTGCGGCTCGATCCAGACCGCCTCACGCGGCGAGATGCCGAAGAATTCGGGATCGAATCCGTCGATCTCATCGAGGAATCCACCGAACCGCGTGTAGGTCTTGCCCGGCGTCTCGGGATCGGGATCATAGAACTCGTCGATGTCGAATCGCTCCTCCGGGACCTCCCGGATTGCATCAACACCGCCGGAGAGTAACTCCCAGAAGGCTTCTGGGTCGGGCGCACCGGGGAAACGGCACGACACCGAGACGATCGCGATCGGCTCGTCGGTCCGCGTCACCACCGACTCCGGCCGCGGGCTCGATGGCGCCGCCTGCCCGCCGAGTCCGAGCACCTCGCCGAGCAGGTAGTCGGCCACGTCGGACAACCGGGGGTGGTCCATCGCCAGGGTGGCCGGTACCTGCTTGCCCACGCCTTGCTCGATGCGCTGCCGCAATTCGACGGCCATCAGCGAATCCATGCCGAGGTCGAAGAACCCCGCGTCCTCGCGGATCTCCGCGGCGTCCACGCGCGTGATCTCCGCCACCGCTTCACGCAGGTAATCGGTCAGCAGTTTCTTGCGCTGCTGTACCGGCGCGCCCGCCAGTCGCTCGACCAGTTGTGTCTTCCCAGAAGGCAGCACGGTCGGCGCCGCATCGGGTACCTCGCGGTCCAATTCGGCCAGGAATGCCCGACGGCCGGCCTGCTGGTAGAGCGGCAGGAAACGGGTCCAGTCGATCCGGGCCACCACACCTTGAGCCGACGACGCCGCGACGACGTCGGCCAGGCCCGCCAAGGCGTCGGCGGGTGTCAGCGTCCGGACCCCGCGCTGATCCAGTCGGGCACGGGATTCCGCGTCGGCCATACCGGCCGACCAGGGGCCGAAGTTGACGCTGATCCCGGCGGTGCCCTGCTCGCGCAAGCGCCAGGCCAGCCCGTCGAGGAATGCGTTGGCCGCGCCGTAGGCGGTCTGACCGTATCCGCCCCACACCGAGGCGATCGAGGAGGTGCTGATGAAGAAGTCGAGCTGCAAGTCGGTCACTGCTTGGCTCAAATGCCAAGCACCCCAAACTTTTCCAGCGAAGACCCGATCGACCTCGGCTTGATGAGAGTCGAAGTCGGCGCCGCTCAGCGGCGTGGTACCGATCTCGCCCGCGGCATGGACGATGCCGGCCAGCGGTGGCAGTTCGGCCCGCACGCCCGCCAGCAGGCGGGCGACGTCGTGCGCATCCGCGACATCGGCGGTAACGACCCGGAATTCGCAGTCGTACTGTTCGCCGAATGCATCGATTCGCTGCCGCGCGGCCTCGCCGGGGGGGCGCCGGCTGGTCAGCACCAGATGTTTGGCGCCGTGCGCGGCGAGATAGCCGGCGATTTCCAGTCCGATCGACCCCAGCCCGCCGGTGACCAAATATGTTGCATCGTCGCGCAATTCCAGCGCTGTCCCGGTCGGCTGCCCATCTCGCCGAACCAGCCGGGGCACGTAGACCGCTTGATCACGCAGCGCGATTTGGTCTTCGCTGAGCTCGCTGGGCGTCGTTATGCCGTCGATCAAGCGAGCCCACTCGGCGGCAGTGCCCTGCGCCAGGTCGGCCAGCCCGCCCCATAGCTGCGGATGCTCCAGCGACGCAGCACGTCCGAAGCCCCACACGCAGCTCTGATCCGGCGCCACGGTGTCCGCGTCGGTGACTCGCTGTGCGCGGCGGGTTATCAGCCAGATCGGGGCACGCAGGTCGGCGGCGACCGCGGCACTGAAGAACCGCCGCGTCCCGGCCAGGATCCGGTGTTGCATCCGCAACAGTGACTGCATCGACGGCACGATCTGCGAGGCCGCATCCGCATCGACCGCCGCGACATGAACGATGCGCAGCGTCGACTCCTCTGCCGCGGCAGCGCGCAACGCGACCGTGAGCTGTTCGGTGTCGGCATCCGAAGCAGGCAACCCGAGGAACCGATGCCGCTGGCCCCGTGCGATGAGCTCGTCGACCAACGGCGCAAGCGCCGCGGACTCCTCGCCGATCAGCAGCCAGCTGGATCCCTCGCCCGCTTGCGCGGCGCAGTGATCCGCTGTGACTGTCTCCCAGCGGATCTCGTAACGGTCGTCGGCGATGGACTGGCTGGTCCGTTCGTGGTTGTGCTGTGCCGCAAGCTTAGTGAGCACATCGACGGTTCGATGATCGCTTGCGCCGTCGAGCAGGGCCGCGAGCTCCTCGATCCGGCCGTCCTCGAGCAGGCGGATGGCCTGGGTACGCGCGGGCAGCTGCGCCGGTTGACCGGCGGAATCCTGATTGTCGCGAAACCAGTACTGGCGGCGCTCGAACGGATAGGTCGGCAGGTCGAGCTTTCGCGCGTGCGCCCGACGGAAGGTGTCGAATTCGGGTAGGTGGCCCAGAACATAGGCCTCGGCAACGGCTTCGCTGATCTGTCGGTGGTCGGCGGTGTTTCGGCGCAGCGACGTGATCGCGCGCGGCGCGGCGGCTTGGTCCGGCCAGGCACTCAGCGCCGCTGCGGCGAGCACGGGTCGCGGGCCAATCTCCAGCAACACCTTGCAATTGAGCTCAGCCAGGGTCCGCGCGCTCTTGGCGAATTGCACCGGCTGACGTGCGTGACGTCGCCAATAGGCACCGTCGAGCTTAACGCTGCGGCCGAGCGCGGCGCCGGTGCGATTGTCGATCAGAATCCGTTGCGGTGTACCGAATTCGAACTGATCCGCATACCACTCGAATTCGTCCAGAATCGGGTCGAGCAGCGCCGAGTGGAATGCGTGGCTGGTGTCGAGCCAGTCACACCGGACACCGTCAGCCGCCAGAGGGGTCACGGCTTGTTCCAGATCGCCTGCGGGGCCGGACAATACGGTGTTCGCACCGTTGTAGGCCGCGACCGACAGAGTCGGGAACTCGTTGGTCAGGTTCTCGACACGCTCGGCGGCGGCAAACACCGCAACCATCCGCCCGCCCGCGGGCAAACTGCCAAAGAGGCGGCCGCGTTCGGCCATCAGCCGGGCGCCGTCCTCGAGATTGAGCACGCCCGCGACGCAGGCCGCCGAATACTGGCCGACACTGTGGCCCAGCACGACGTCCGGTTCGAAGCCCCACGACTGCCAAAGACGGGCCAGGCCCATCTCGACCGCGAACAACGCGGGCTGTGCGTACGACGTCTGCCGCAGCGTCGCTTCGCTGTCCGGGCTGTCCCTATCGAAAATCAACTCGATCAGCGGCTTTTCGAGAACGTCGTCGACCGCTGCGGCGCAACGATTCAGCGTCTCGGCGAATACGGGCTCGGTGTCGAACAGCTCCCGGGCCATGCCGGGGCATTGGCTTCCTTGACCGGTGAACAGCCACGCCGTCTTCGGCGTGTCATGGGATTCCCCGCGGAACAAGCCGGGTGCCGGGCGGTCGTCCGCGAGGGCGCCGAGTAGCTCCATCGCGGATTCTCGCGAATTGACCACCAGCGCGGCGCGGTGCTCCAAGTGTGCCCGCGCTGTCCCGGCGGTGTGGCACACGTCCGCCAGGGTGGCCTCCGGGTGTGCGCTCATCCAGCTGCGGTATTCCTCGGCGAGCCGCACCAGCGCGGCGGGTGTTCGCGCCGAGAGCGGGAGAATGCTGAACCGCCGGCCCCCGGACTGCTCGATCGGGACCGGTGCCGCGAAAGGCTGCGCGTGTTGCTCGGGCGCTTCGGAGACGATGACGTGAGCGTTTGTCCCCGCGAATCCGAATGAACTGATTCCCGCGATGCGCGGGCGCCCGTTGCGTTCCCAGGCCGTGGCCTCCTTGACCACTTGCACCGCGAGCCGATCCCAGGGAATGTGCGGGGACGGGTTCTCGAAGTGCAGGTGCTGCGGCAGCAACTCGTTTTCGAGCGACAGAATGACTTTGATCACACCGGCGATTCCCGCGGCAGCCTCCAAGTGCCCGATGTTTGTCTTCACCGAGCCCATCAGCAGCGGCTGGCTGGGTTCGCGTCCGGCGCCGAGCACCGCACCCGCGGCCTGGGCCTCGATCGGGTCACCCAACGACGTCCCGGTGCCATGTGCCTCCAGATACCCGACATCGTGGGGTTCGAGGTCGGCGCGCTTCAGCGCCTCGGCGATAACCCGTTGCTGGGCAACGCCATTCGGGACCGTCAATCCGCCCGACGCACCGTCCTGGTTGATCGCGCTGCCGCGGATCACGGCCCGAATCCGGTCGCCATCGCGAATCGCGTCGTCGAGGCGCTTGATCACGATGACGCCGCAACCCTCGCCGCGTACATAGCCGTCCGCTGCCGCGTCGAACGTCTTGCACCGGCCGTCCGGTGCGAGCATGTGTGCGCTGGAGAACGTGATCATGGTTGCCGGGGTGAGCAGAACGTTCGCTCCGCCGGCCAGCGCGAGGTCGCATTCTCCCAAGCGCAGGGCTTGGCAGGCCTGATGGATTGCCACCAGCGACGAGCTGCACGCGGTGTCGACCGCGACCGCGGGCCCTTGCAGCCCCAGCCGATAGCTGATCCGGCCCGCTGCCGCGGCATTCGATGTCCCGATGGCCATGTAGGCCTCGATCTCGGGGTAGGTCAGTTCGTCGGATGCCATGCCCAGGTAGTCGTGGGTGGCCAAACCGACGAAGACGCCAGTGTTGCTGTTAGCCAGGGACGTTGGCGCGGTGCCCGAATGCTCGACCGCCCGCCATGCCGTCTCCAACAACATCCGGTGCTGCGGATCCATCAACCTGACCTCGCGCGTCGACATCCCGAAGAACGGCGCGTCGAAGCCCGTCACGTCGTCGACGAAACCCGCACGGCGGGTCACGACCTTTCCGGGCGCACCGGGTTCCGGGTCGAAGAATTCGTCGACGTCCCAGCGGTCCTGCGGCACCTCGGATATCGCATCCCGGCCGTGCCGCAACACATCCCAGAATTCATCGGCATCCGCGGCACCCGGAAACCGGGCGGCGTAGCCGACAATCGCAAAACCCGAGGTCTGCTCGCTCAGATCTTCTACGGATGCCACGTCCTTGACCTCCCCTGCCCTGGCCGATGAAGGGTTCGACCCACCCGCCGGCCCGATTGCGCTTCAGAAGCAACTTTCCGAAGGCCAGCACCGCAATTGCAGTGCTCGCACCGCGTAACGACAGTCAGTGCGGCTGCCGCCCTGCGTCTCTGGCCCGGCCGTTCGATCGTCACAACAGCCCGTCGGATCCCTGAGTGAGTGTAGGCGGTGGGCCGCGTATGGCTGCGGAGGTGATCGCCGGGCGAGTTATCTTGGTGTCGCCGCCAGTGGCCGGACCGGGACCGTTTTAACCGAGGGGGACGTAGTTTTGCGCATCGGGAAAATTACGATCGGCGCACTCGACGATTGGACGCTGACCCCTGGCTCGGTCACCTCGTGGCACCCCACCGACGCGGCAAAGGACAAGGTCCGGCGGGCGCCCGTCAGCTCCGTACCGGTCAGCTACATGCAGGGCCAACACCTTCGCAATTACTGCGAACGGGCGGCCGAGGGGCTGAATTTCTCCCGGCAGATCATCGCCACCTGTGAGTTACCTGGGACTTGTGATGTCGCCGCGATGGACCACGCAGTCAACGCCTACCTGCGCCGACACGACACGTTCCGCAGTTGGTTCGAGCACACCGGCAGCGGAGAGTTCGTCCGGCATACGTTGCGCGATCCGGCCGATATCGAGTTCACCCCAACCGCTCACGGTCAGATGACCGTGGACGAGATACGCGCTCATGTCGTGTCCATCCCGGACCCACTGGAATGGGGCTGCTTCACGTTCGGGATCATCCAAAGTGAGAGCCACTTCACATTCTTTGCGGCCATGGACCACGTGCACGGGGACGCGACGCTGATCGGCACCACGATGATGGAAGCCAACGGGATGTACACGGCGCTGAGCGGCGGCGGTGAGGCACTCGCGCTTCCCGATGCCGGCAGCTTCGATGATTTCTGCATCCGCGAACGCGAATTCACGTCAACACTGACCTTGGATTCGCCCGAGGTGCGGGCGTGGATTGAGTTCGCGGAGAACAACAATGGTGGGTTTCCCGAATTCCCACTCCCCCTGGGTAACCCGCGCGAGTCGAGTAGCAGCACGATGGCCTCCGAACTTCTGATGGATGTAGCGCAGACGGAGCGATTCGAATCGGCCTGCCAGTCGGCCGGCGCGCGCTTCGTCGGCGGCCTATTTGCCTGCTTCGCCCTGCTGGAGCATGAATTCACCGGCGCGCTCACGTATTACGGGCTTACTCCCCGAGATTCCCGGACAGCCGCGGACAATTTGATGACGCAAGGCTGGTTCACCGGCTTGATTCCGATCACCGTGCCCATCGCCGCCGCCTCATTCGGCGATGCCGCGTGGGCTGCACAGGCTTCTTTCGATTCAAGTCTGGACATGGCGAAAGTGCCCTACTACCGCGTATTGGAATTGGCGCCGTGGTTGAGCTGGCCACGACCGAACTTTCCGGTGTCGAACTTTTTTCACGGCGGCGCCGCGCCACTGAACGCCGTTCTCGCCGCGGCCGACCTAGGCCTGGCCAACAATATCGGAATCTATCCCGACGGTCGGTATTCGTATCAGCTGACGATTTATGTATTCCGGTACGGCGAAGGCACGGTCATGGCGATCATGCATCCCGACAATCCGATTGCACAGAAATCAGTTGGCCGGTACATGGCGGCAATGAAGTCTGTGTGCGAGCGTGTCGCTGGCAGCGGACACTGGGGGCGCGTCGCGTAGCGTGGGTCATCCGATGGCTAGGGGTTTTCCGCGGTGCGCGAATTTCGATCGGGCGCGCTGCGAACTAGCGCGGCGCGACAAAGCGCCGGCGAGCGTCGCCGGCGGGCGCACACGATTGCGCCGACCAGGGGCGAGGGCAATATGCGACGGCTAGCCGATTTCGTGGTGCGGTGGCCCTGGGTCGTGATCGGGCTGTGGGTCGCGGTTGCGGTCGCGCTGCCGCTGACTTTGCCGTCGCTGGGCGAGATGGCGCAGAAGCACCCGCTGGCCCTCTTGCCCGCCGATGCACCGTCGAGCGTCACTGCTCGAGAGATGACCAAGGCGTTTCACGAATCCGGTTCAGAAGACCTGCTATTGGTGGTTCTGACCGACGACAAGGGGCTTGGCCCCGCCGACGAAGCCGCTTACCGCAAACTGGTGGATACGCTGCGCCAGGACACCCGCGATGTCGTAATGGTGCAGGATTTCATCAGCACACCGCCGCTGCGCTCGGTCGTGACCAGCAAGGATCACAAGTCTTGGGTGCTGCCGGTCGGCGTCGCCGGTGAGTTGGGCACTCCACAGTCGTACGCCGCGTTCAACCGGATCAGCGACATCGTGGCACGCTCGGTCGCCGGAGCTCCGTTGGCGGTGAACGTCACCGGCCCCGCGGCGACCGTCGCCGACCTCACCGTCGCGGGCGAAAAGGATCGGCTTCCGATCGAGCTGGCGATCGCCGTGCTGGTGCTCATCGTCCTGTTGGTGATTTATCGCAGCGTGGTCACCATGCTGCTGCCGTTGCTGACGATCGGGATATCCCTGGTAATCGCGCAGGCGGTGGTGGCGGGTTACTCCCAATTCACCGGCTCGGGCGTCTCGAACCAGTCGATCGTATTTCTGAGCGCCATCATGGCCGGTGCCGGAACGGATTACGCGGTCTTTCTGATCAGTCGCTATCACGATTACTTGCGGTCCGGTGCGGATTCCGATCAAGCGATCAGGCGATCAATGATCTCGATCGGAAAAGTGATCGGTGCCTCCGCGGCGACCGTCGGAATCACTTTTCTGCTGATCAGCTTCGCTCGCATGGGAGTCTTCAAAACGGTCGGCGCGTCGTCGGCGATCGGGGTCGGCGTGGCGTTCCTCGCCGCGCTGACGTTGCTGCCGGCGATTCTGGTGCTCGCGGGCCCCCGCGGTTGGGTCAAGCCACGACGCGAGTTGACCGCGCGGTTCTGGCGACGTTCCGGCATCCGCATCGTGCGCCGGCCCAGGGCCAATCTGGTTGCCAGTGTGCTGGTGCTGATCATCCTGGCCAGCTGCGCCGGCTTGGTGCGCTACAACTACGACGACCGCAAGGCCTTGAGTTCGTCGGCGCCGAGCTCGATTGGCTATGCCGCGCTGGATCGTCATTTCCCGGTGAATCAATCCATTCCGGAGTACATCCTCATCCAGTCGCCGCATGACCTTCGCACACCGAAAGCCCTCGCGGACCTGGAGCAGATGGCCGACCGGGTCAGCCAATTGCCGAATATTGCTGCGGTAAGCGGTATTACGCGTCCCACCGGAATCGTGCCCGAACAATTCCGGGCCACCTATCAGGCGGGGGCTATCGGCACCCTGCTGGCCGGCGGGTCCACCATGATCAACGACCACACCAATGACCTCAACCGGCTGGTCAATGGGGCGGGCACGCTGGCCAACAGCCTCGGTGACGTCCGTGGCCAGGTCACCCAGCTCGCGGCCAGCCTCGAGGAGTTGCAAAGTGCCTTCTCGTCGGCGAAGAGCCAGTACAGCGGCGACGCCCTGGTCAAGCAGGTCGATATCGCCGCCCAGCTCGTCGACCATGTCAACTCGCTCAGCAATGCCATGGGCTGGAATTTCTCGGCGGCCAAGAACGTGTTCGCCTGGATCGGTCCGGTGTTGACGGCGCTGCAGGGCAACCCGGTTTGCGACGCCGATCAATCGTGCAGCACCACCCGCGGAGCGTTCGAGCAGCTGGTTGGTTCGCGCGATCAAGCCGACCTCGACGCGATCAACGATTTGGCCCACCAGCTGCAGGACTACCAGGACAAGAAGGCGCTGAAAGCGTCGACGGACCGCGTGCGTGCCGCGTTGGGCAAGCTCACCAAGGTGATGCACTCCATGGGGATGGACAAACCCGGCGGCCTGCAGGCAAATCTGAACAGCGTGCAGGATGGCGCAAACAAGCTCGCCGGCGGGAGCCGGCAAGTCGCCGATGCGGTGGCGCAACTCGTCGACCAAGTCAAACAGCTCGGCACTGGGCTCAGCGAGTCGGCGGCATTTCTGCTCTCGCTGAAACGGGATGCGGCACAACCGGCAATGGCCGGATTCAACATTCCGCCCCAGCTGCTGCAGTTAGAACAGTTCCAGAAGGCCGCCAAGGTATTCATTTCCCCGGACGGCCACTCGGTGCGGTATTTAGTTCAAACCAAACTGAATCCGTTCAGCACCGAAGCCATGGACCAGGTCAGTGCGATCAGTGCGGCCGCTCGCGGAGCACAGCCGAATACCGCGCTCTCGGACGCCACGATTTCGATGTCGGGGTACACCGTCGCCCTGAAGGACACCCGTGACTACTACCAACACGACATCCGGTTCATCATCGCGGTTACGCTGCTCGTCGTTCTGGTGACCTTGGTCGCGTTGCTGCGTGCGATAGTCGCGCCACTGTATCTGGTTGCTTCCGTGGTCATTTCGTATTTGTCGGCAGTCGGTATCGGCGTCCTCGTCTTTCAATACCTACTGGGCCAGCAATTGCATTGGAGCGTACCGCCGCTGGCATTCGTGGTGCTGGTCGCGGTGGGAGCCGACTACAACATGCTGCTGGTTTCGCGAATGCGTGAGGAATCGCCGCAGAGCATGCGCTACAGCATTATTCGCACGCTGAGTTCGACGGGCGGTGTGATCACCGCGGCGGGTCTGATTTTCGCCGCCTCGATGTGCGGCCTGTTGTTCTCCAGCATTGGCACCGTGGTCCAGGGCGGTGTCGTGATCGGTGTCGGAATTTTGCTGGATACCTTCTTGGTCCGCACCATCACGGTTCCGGCCATCGCGGCACTGCTCGGACGGGCAAACTGGTGGCCATCGCAACGGAGCGAGCGGCACTCAACCGTCCGACGCGCCGAGCCGCAACCCGGTTAGGGCGTACGCATGATCTATGTGAGACTACGAAACGAATCCGAGCGGTCAGGATTAGGAATGAAGAAACTACTCGCAGGAGTTTCGGCGCTGGTAACCGTCGGCGCCACAGGTTATTTCGGTGTCGGTACCGCGTCGGCTGACGACACGCCCATCGGCGGGCCGCCGACACCCGGAGCACCGGGCGACCAGACCGCGTTCGCGCTCGGCGGCGCTCACGTGCTGGGCATCCCTTACGACGAGTACATCCGTCAGGAGGGTGCCCAATGGTTCCCCGGCCAGAAACGCGAAATCGTCCGCTACCCGGCGGGCCAGGTGCAGGGTCACGTGCTGGAACGGCTCTTCCCCGGCATCGGCCGGTTCGATGAACTCTTCCCCGGCCTTGGTCTGGACGGCCCCAGCGTCGGCGAGTCGGTCGACGTGGGCGTCGACAACCTCGATGCGGCGATCCGCGCCGGTCGCCCCGGAACCGCGATCGGCTTGTCCGAGGGCGGGTTCGTGGTCGACGGCGAGCAGGCGCGCCTGGCCAACGACCCGACTGCTCCCCCGCCGGACAAACTGAACTTCGCCACATTCGGCGACCCGATCGGGCGTCATGCTTTCGGTCAGAGCTTCCTGAGTGCCATGTTCCCGGTCGGCACCGTTGTTCCAGCCCTCGACTACACCATGCCCCCGCCGTATGAGAGTCAGTACGACACAAACAGATTCGTGGCCGCATACGACTCGATCGCGGACTTCCCCGACCGGCCGGACAACCTGTTCGCGCTGGCCAACACGCTGCTGGGCCTCGCCACGGGTCACACCGCGGTGGCCTTCACCAACGCGAGCATGGTGCCGCCACAGAACATCAGAACGACGATCAACTCCCGGGGCGCGAAAGACACGACGATCATGGTCCCGGAGAAGCACCTGCCGCTTGTCATGCCGTTGAAGTACGTCGGGATCGACGAAGGCACGCTCAACAAGCTGGACGCGATCCTGATTCCCCGGGTGAACGCGGGCTACTCGCGCAACGACGACCCGGCGACCGCGCCGGTTCAGGTGGACCCGGTGCACGGCTTCGACCCGGCGGAAGTCACCGCGCCCGCCAACCAGGCGACGTTCGGCGGCGGCGCCGACCCGCTTTCCCAGATCCTTGCCGGTGCCACGTCCGTGTTGTCGCACGGCGCAGGCCAAGTCGACCACTGACCACGCGCCTATGTCTGGATCGTCGATTCTCGCCATGCTGCATGGGCGCGCCAGCATGCGCCCGCATGATGTGGCGTACACGTTCACCAATTACGAAGGCAATTGGGACGGTGTTCGCGAGAGCCTGACGTGGTCGCAGATATCCCGTCGAACACTCAATGCGGCACGCGATCTCGGCCCGCACGGCTCGGTCGGCGACCGGGCGGTAATCCTGGCTCCACAGGGGCTTGATTACATCGCGGCGTTCCTGGGAGCCATGCAGGCCGGGCTCATCGCTGTTCCACTTCCGTTGCCGCATCGCGGCTCGAGTGACGAGCGGGTGGGCGCGGTCCTTGCCGATACCTCGCCTTCGGTTGTTCTCACCACATCCGTGCACGCCGAAGACGTGGCCGAATATGTCGATCGAGCAAGGATGGCCGACGTTCCGAAGATCGTCGCAATCGACTCGCTCAATCTGGATAGCGATCGCGAAACCAGCTTCCAGACAACAGATTTGCCTGGCATCGCGTATTTGCAGTACAGCTCGGGCTCGACCCGAACGCCAACCGGAGTGATGATCTCGCACCGAAATCTCGAAGTGAATTTCGACCAGCTGATGCGCAGCTTCTTCGCGGACTCACGAACCAAAATCCCGTCGGAAGCCACGATCGTGTCGTGGTTGCCCTTCTACCACGACATGGGTTTGGTGCTGGGAGTCTGCGCTCCGATCCTGAGCGGCCAGCGTGCCGAGCTGACCAGTCCGCTCGGATTCTTGGAGCGGCCCGCCAGGTGGGTGCGAGCGCTCGCCGAAAACCCCCACACGTGGTCGTCGGCGCCCAACTTCGCCTTTGACTTGGCCGCTCGCAAGACCACCGACGAAGACCTGGCCGGGCTCGATCTCGGCGGCGTGCTGGGCATCATCAGCGGCGCCGAGCGGGTCGAGCCGGTTACCTTGCGTCGCTTCGTAGATCGGTTCGCGCACTTCAACTTTCGCGATTACATGATGCGTCCTTCCTACGGTATGGCCGAGGCCACCGTCTTCGTGGCGACGGGTACCTGGAGTGAATCGGCGCCGGCGGCGCATTTCGACACCGAAGCGCTCGGCGCGGGGCGGGTAGAGCCATGCGCGCCACGGAAGGGCACGGCACTGGTGAAGTACCAGGTGCCGCCATCGCCCACGGTGCGGATCGTCGACAGTCAGACGAACCGGGAATGCCCGCCGGACTCGATCGGTGAAATCTGGGTGCACGGCGAGAACGTCGCCGACGGCTACTGGCGCAGGCCACCGGAAGAGCAGCGCTGCTTCGGCGCAACACTCGTCGACCCGTCGCCCGGCACGCCCGACGGGCCGTGGCTGCGCACCGGCGATCTGGGTTTCACCTACTCCGGCGAATTGTTCATCGTCGGCCGCATCAAGGACCTGCTGATCATCCGCGGGCGCAATCACTATCCCGAAGACATCGAGGCGACGATCCAAGAGATCACCCGTGGCCGGGTCGCGGCTATCTCGGTCCCGGTGGACGGCACCGAGCAGCTGGTCGCCGTCATCGAGCTCAAGAAGCGATCCGACGTCGATGCGATGCGCTGGCTGGGTGACGTCACGAGCCAGGTCACGGCGGCGATCTCCAATGCGCACGGACTCAACGTCGGGGATCTGGTGCTGGTGCCTCCCGGCTCGATTCCCACCACGACGAGCGGCAAGATCCGCCGCGCCGCGTGCGTCGAGCAGTACCGCCAGGACCAGTTCATTCGGCTGGACGCCTGACCCGGCACGCCCGAACGCCGCACCCGGCTGCGGCGTTCGCATAATGGTTCCACCCCCGCAGCGGCAAAGGAGCCACGATGAGCACAGCCAGCACAGACCGTCCCTTACGCGTCATCCAGTGGACGACGGGGAACATCGGGCGCCGCTCGCTGCACGCGATCATCGGCCGGCCCGACATGGAGCTGGTCGGGGTGTACGCCCACGGGGCGGACAAGGTCGGTGTCGATGCCGCGGAACTCTCCGGCTGGCCGGAGCCGACCGGGGTGCAGGCCACCAACGACATCGATGCGCTGATCGCGCTGCGCGCGGATGCATGTTGCTATAACCCGTTGTGGCCCAACGTCGACGAATTGGTGCGGCTGCTGGAGTCAGGGGTCAACGTGTGCTCCAGCGCGGCCTGGATCACCGGCGGCAAGCAGACACCACAGGACCGCAAACGCATCGAAGATGCTTGCGCCAAAGGCAATTCGACTATCTTCGGCAGCGGCGCGCATCCCGGCATGACGAACATGGTCGGCATGGTGCTGTCCGCCTCATGCGAGCGCGTCGACGAAATCCGGATCACCGAGTCGGTGGACTGCTCGACCTACGAATCCGCGGAGACCCAGACGGCGATGGGCTTCTCGCAAGACTCTGACACACCGGGACTGGCGGAGAACGTGCGGCGGGAAAGCGAAGTCTTCGCCGAGTCGGCGGCGATGATGGCCGACGCGATCGGCGCCAAGCTGGACAAGATGACCTTCGACGTCACGTTCACCGCGGCCACCGGCGACTCCGACCTGGGCTTCATGAAGATCCCCGCGGGCACGGTCGGCGGCGTGTACGGCTTTCATCGCGGCTGGGAAGGCGATCGCAACGTCGTCAGCGTCGGATTCAACTGGACCATGGGTAATCACATCGTCCCGCCCAAGCCGCTCGAGCACGGCCACGTCATTCAGGTCTTCGGCTTGCCCAACATGCGGACCGTGCTGCACTGCCTGCCGCCGAAGGATTGGACGGAGCCCGGGTTCATGGGCCTCGGCATGATCTATACCGCGATGCCGGTCACCAACGCCGTCCCCGCCGTGGTGGCCGCCAAACCAGGGATCGCGACCCTCGCCGACTTACCGCCGGTCACCGGGCGCCTGGCTCGCTAGGCGTACGAAGCCGGCCACAGCCGGGGCACCCCGGAGGAACGCTTCCGTCCTTTAGGCTTAGAGTACTTAGCCGAGCAAAGGTTCCGCCGACAACTAAGGTTGTCGACGACGGTGGTGAGCCTTCCATAGCAGGACGGCAGGCCCCGCAGCGGTGAGCGGAAGGCGGTCAAGATGCGGGCTTCGCCGAACCCGGACGCGATAACTCGGGCGCTCAAGCGGGCGTGGATTCCCCTGCTGTTAATTGTGGTACTGGCCGTCTCGGCATTGGTCGTGTCGCGGCTGCACAAGATCTTCGGCTCGCAGGACCTCAACGCCAATGCCGGCAAGGGCATCGAAATCGTGCAGTTCAACCCGAAGGTCGTCGTCTACGAAATCTCCGGCCCGCCGGGCGCCACCGCGAACATCAACTACTGGGACGAGAACGCCAACACCCACCAGATCGACAACGCGCCGCTGCCGTGGTCGACGACGATCTCGACCACGCTGCCATCGGTAAGCGCCAACATCATGGCCCAAAGTGACGGCAACCGCATCAGCTGCAAGATCACGGTGGACAACGTCGTCCGCGACCAGCAAAACTCCGATGGCCACAACGCTCAGACGTTCCGCCTGGTGAAATCCGCGTGAGCGACCTGAACAACAAGAGTCACACCGGCCTGGACGACACCGACACCGGACCGATCGGTGCACCGGCCCAGGCGGACCCCCAGCACCCGCACCGGCCCGTTATCCCGCACATGATCCGTCTGTTCGCGGTGCCGGTCCTGTTGGGCTGGTTGCTCGTCACCGTCCGGCCGTCCCTCCCCTCGAGGTCGTCGGTGAGGCGCACTCGGCGCCGATGGCACCCTTGGACGCGCCGTCGATGAAGGCGATGATGCGGCTGGGGCACAACTTCAAGGAATTCGACTCGAACAGCACGATCATGATCGTCCTGGAGAGTCAGGAGTCGCTGGGCCCGGACGCACATCGCTATTACGACAACCTGATTCACCAACTGCAGCAGGACCACAACCACATCCAGCACATCCAGGACTTCTGGGGTGACCGGTTGACGGCGGCGGGCGCTCAAAGCGCCGACGGCAAGGGCGCCTACGTGATGCTGAACCTGGCCGGCAACCAGGGCACCACCCAGGCCAACGAGTCGGTCGAGGCGGTCCGCAAGGTCATCGAAAAGAACGCCACACCGCCCGGACTCAAGGTCTATGTCACCGGCCCCGCAGCGTTCAGCGACGACTCACACGTCATCGGGAACGCGAGCCTGGCCAAGATCACGCTGTTCACCCTGGGCGCGATCGCGATCATGCTGCTGCTGGTCTACCGCTCGATTGCCACCACCCTGATCCAGCTGTTCATGACCCTGGTTTCACTGGCGTGCGCGCGCGGAGTCGTGGCGGTTCTCGCCTATAACAACGCATTCGGGCTCACGACGTTCGCCGCGAATATCCTCACCATGCTGGCGATCGCCGCGGCCACCGACTACGGGATCTTCCTCGTCGGCCGATATCAAGAGGCGCGCCGTAGTGGCGAGGATCGAGAAGCCGCGTATTACACGACGTTTCGCAGTGTCACCCCGGTGGTGCTTGGGTCGGGCCTGACGATTGCCGGTGCGACCTACTGCCTGAGTTTCGCGCGGCTGCCGTGGTTCAACACCATGGGTGCACCGGTGGCGATCGGGATGCTGGTCGTGGTGTTGGCCGGCGTCACGCTGGGTCCCGCGATCGTGTTCCTGGGCAGTAAGTTCGGCCGTTTCGAGTCCAAGCGTGCCGCCAAGCAAGGCCGGCTCTGGCGGCGGGTCGGCACCGCGGTAGTGCGGTGGCCCGCAGCGGTTTTGGCGGTCAGCGCCGCGGTCGTCCTGGTCGGCATGGTCGCGCTGCCGAGTTACCACACGAGCTACAACGACAGTCACTACCTGCCCGCCTCCGCGCCGTCCAACCTGGGACAGGCCGCCGCGGACCGGCACTTCTCCCAAGCCCGGATGAACCCCGACATGTTGATGATCGAGGCCGAACACGACATGCGGAATCCGGCCGACATGCTGGTACTGGACAGGGTGACGCACAACGTTATTCGCGTCCTGGGCATCGCCATGATCCATGGACATCACCAGGCCGCTGGGGATTCCGATTCAGCACAGCTCGATACCGCTCCAGAACAGCATCCAAAGCCAGACGACCATGCAGAACATGGGCTTCCTCAAGGAGCGCATGAACGACATCCTCAAGATGGCTGATGACCTGCAGACCCAGATCGACACCACGCAACGCCAGTACGAGGTGTCGCTGGATCTGGCCCATGCCGCCGACGACAGCGCGGCGACCACGGCGGTGACGTCACAAATCACCGATAGCCTGCGCGACCACATCGCGGATTTCGATGACACCTTCCGGCCGGTGCGCACCTACTTCTATTGGGAGAAGCACTGCTACGACATCCCGCTGTGCTACGGGCTGCGATCGCTGTTCGACACGTTGGATGGCTTCGACCAACTTGCCGAGCAGTTCCACTACCTCACGGCCGACATCAAGCACACCGCCCAGGCCACCCACGACCTGAATGCGCTGTTTCCCACGCTGATCACGACGCTGAAGACCACCCGGGGCATCACGTTGACGCTCTATCAGACCTTCCGGGCGATGATCAACCAGATGGAGTCGATGAGCAACACCGCGATCGTGATGGGCCAGAGCTTCGACCAGTCCAAGAACGACGACTTCTTCTATCTGCCGCCGGAGGCCTTCGACAACCCCGATTTCCAGACCGGGCTGCGGATGTTCTTGTCCCCAGACGGTAAGTCGGCGCGCTTCTTCATCACCCATCAGGGCGATCCGATGACCCCCGAAGGCATTTCGCGGGTCGGCGCCGAGCGAACGGCGGCCCAGGAAGGGCTGAAGCAATCCTCGCTCGCCGACGCCAAGGTGTATCTCGGCGGGACCGCCGCGACCTTCAAGGACATGGCCGACGGTGCCAAATACGACCTGATGATCGCGGTGGTGTCGGCACTGACGCTGATCTTCATGATCATGCTGCTGCTGACTCGAAGCGCGGTTGCCGCACTGGTGATCGTCGGCACCGCGGCCAGCTCGATCGCCGCGTCATTCGGTCTGTCCGTGCTGATTTGGCAGGACCTGTTCGGTATCAAGGTGCACTGGATCGTGATGGCCCTGTCGGTGATCATCCTGCTGGCCGTCGGATCGGACTACAACCTGCTGCTGGTCTCGCGATTCAAGGAGGAGATCCACGCCGGGCTCAAGACCGGGATCATCCGTTCGATGGCCGGCACCGGCGGGGTGGTCACGGCGGCCGGCCTGGTGTTCGCCTTCACGATGGCGTCGATGCTGGGCAGCAACCTGACGATTCTCGGCCAGTTCGGGTCCACGGTCTGCATCGGTCTGTTGCTCGACACGCTGATCGTGCGGACCCTCTTGATGCCCTCGATCGCGACGCTGCTCGGACGCTGGTTCTGGTGGCCACAGGTCGTGCATCCGCGCGGTGACAACGCCCGAAAGCCGGCATCCGCCCGAGCCTGATTGCCGGGCTCCTCAGCGTCCGCCGCGGGCGGCATCGTTGCCGGGCTAAGGCGTGTGCACATCCACGCACACCGCGACGGCTCCGGGGCCGACATGGACACCCAGCACCGGTCCCAGCGATGTGACGATCGCCGGCTCGCAGGCCGGTAGCCGGCGAGCCAATGCGGCCGCCGCCTCGTTCGCGCCGTCCGGGTTGACGACGTGATGCACCGCCACCGCCGCGGAACTATCGCCCACGATTTCGCAGACCCGGTCCAGCATCGCTGCCGTCGCCTTGCTGACGGTCCTTACCCGTTGGGCCAGAACGAGTTTACCGTCGTCGATGCGCAGCAGCGGCTTGAGAGACAGCGCCGTGCCCAGCCATGCCTTGGCGCCACCGATGCGGCCGCTGCGCCGGAGGTTGTCCAGACCGTGCACCACGATGAACGCGTGAGTGCGGTTTACCGCGGCGTTCGCGGCGGTGGCCACGGCGTCCAGGTCGGCGCCCGCCGCCGCGGCGCGTGCGGCGGCCAGTGCGACGAAGCCGGTACCCATGGCCGCCGAGCGCGAATCGACAACCCGGACGGCCTGGCCGATTTCGGCTGCCGTACGTTCACCCACGCCACAGGTGCCCGACAGCGCCGACGAAATGTGCACGGCCACCACGCCATCCCCGTCGGAGTCGGCCAACGCTTGGCGGTAGGCCTTCTCGAGTTCAGCCGGGGTGGCTGCCGCCGTCGTGGCGTGGTGCCGATAGACCTCGTCGGGGATCTCGTCGACCCCGTCGCGCAGGTCGCCGCCGTCGAGCAGGACATGCAGTGGGACAACGCGTATCGCCCACTTTTCGAGCAGATCGGCCGGGAGGCGCGACGAGGCATCGGTCACCACGACGACGGTCACGAGCGCCGCTCCTTCCCATCGCTTCGCTCTGCATCGTCGTCGGCGCGGGTCATGTGTTCAGCCGCGCGGCTTCTCGGAAGCAACGCCGGCCTGATTGCGCGGCGCCTCCTCATCGCGCTGCGCGCTCTGCATCGTTGCCACGCCGGCTTCGGCCAGCGCCTTTAGCATCAGCTCCGCGACCCGCTGATGGGCTTCGAAATTCCAGTGGATGCCGTCGGGATTACCACGCCCGCTCATAACCTGCTCGGCCACAGCGGCTTTGAGGTCGACCAGGGACACGTCATGCTGCTGTGCCCACTTAGTGATGGCCGCCACGGTCCCGGCGCGCCCGTGGTGGGCCTTGCCGTAGGTCTCGGCGATGTGCACCGACGGCAGCGACGCCACGATCGGGATGCCGGGACGGTTGAAATCGATTGCGCCCCGCGTCTGCTCGAGATAGTCGGCCGTCAAATGCGGTGGCAGGGCGGCCCGGGCCATCGGCGATAGCCTCGGCTGCAGCCACCCGTAGCCGTCGCGGACCCAGCGCCGCAGCCACGGCGGGCGGACGTAGCGGATCAGTTCACGCAGCGCGGTCGGCAGCACCGATGGCAGTGAATCCATCCCACTGGTCGCGAAAATCACCGCACCCGCTTTGGGTAGCGCCGCCCAGGCCCGCGGGTCCTGCGTGGCGGCCCACCACACGTCGCGACAGGTCCAGCCGATGCGCCCGATCAGCTCTACATCCCAATCTAGTTGGGAGGCAACGATATTGGGCCAGATGCGTGGATCATCGGCGGGCAGTCCCCCGGTGGGGCCGTAGTAGGACAAAGAGTCGGCGAAGACCAGCAGCGTGCGCCGTACCTCAGAGGACATCGTTTTCAGCCCTGCGCCGAAGCATTCCACACATCGAGGCGCCAACGGATGCTGCCGAAGTGGGCACCAGAGTCCTGCGAGTGGCCGGAGAGCTGCACCCAGCTAGCATTGCCCATCCCACCCAGGATCGGCCAGTTGGCGACCGGAAGCTTCAGCAGCGCAGCCGATAACGCGGCGATCAGCCCGCCATGGGCAACCAGCACCACCGGCCGGTCGGGCTCGTCGGAGTCTCCCCATTCGGGCTCGCCGGCCACCAGCTCAGCGACCAGCGGCACGCTGCGGGCGGCAACGTCGACCCTGCTTTCCCCGCCGTGCGGTGCCCAGGTGGCGTCGTCGCGCCAGGTGATCCGGGCGCCCGGGGCCTGCCCGTCGACCTCGGTGTGGGTCAGGCCCTGCCACTCGCCCAGGTGCGTCTCGCGGAGCCGTTCATCCGCCCGCACCTGTAGCCCGGTCCGCTCCCCGAGCTTGACCGCGGTGTCGTAGGCGCGATGCAGATCCGACGACACGATAAGCAGCGGCTGCAACTTGCCCAGCACCTCGGCGGCGGCGATCGCCTGGGCGCGGCCGAGTTCGGTCAGCGCGGAGTCCAACTGCCCCTGCATGCGGCTGCCGGCGTTGAAGTCGGTTTGGCCGTGCCGCAACATCACCAGGCGACGAATGCTCATTGCGCGCTCGCCGAATCCTGGGAATCGGCCGCCAAGTCCACCGGTATCACCGGGCAGTCACCCCATAGGCGGTCCAGGGCGTAGACGTTGCGGTCGTCCTGGTGCTGGACGTGTACGACGATGTCGCGGTAATCCAGCAGCGTCCAGCGTCCCTCCCGAGCGCCCTCGCGGCGTGCGGGTTTGTAGCCGGCCTTCTGCATTTTCTCCTCGACCTCGTCGACGATCGCGTTGACTTGCCGCTCGTTGGACGCCGAGGCGATGACGAAGCAGTCGGTGATGACCAATTGCCCGGAGACGTCGATCACCACAACGTCGTTGGCCAGCTTCGAAGCCGCCGCGTTGGCCGCGATCGTCGCCATGTCGATGGCTTCCTGGGTGGCGCTCATGGGTTGTTCCCCGTCGAAAGGCTGGACTGCGATGGGCCGAGTGTGGCTTTGGCCTCGCCCTCGACCGGGCCGCGGTAAAGCCGGCGCTTGGAGACGTACTGCACGACGCCGTCGGGCATCAGGTACCACAGCGGACGGCGTTCGGCGGCGCGCTGACGGCAGTCGGTCGACGAGATCGCCAGTGCCGGAACCTCAACGAGGGTCAGCGCGTCCTTGGCCAGTTCGCCGAGCACCTCGGTGATGTGCTCGTGGCGCAGCTCGTAGCCGGGCCGGCTAACGCCGATGAACCGCGCCAGCTCGAACAGCGCTTCCCAGCCATGCCAGGACAGGATGGACGACAGCGCGTCTGCTCCAGTGATGAAGAACAGTTCGGAATCCGGGTTCAGCGCGTGCAGGTCCTGCAGGGTGTCCTTGGTGTAGGTGGGGCCACCGCGGTCGATGTCGACCCGGCTGACCGAGAACCGCGGATTGGAGGCGGTCGCGATCACCGTCATCAGGTACCGGTCCTCGGCGGCGGAGACATTGCGGGTCTTCTGCCATGGCTGGCCGCTGGGCACGAACACCACTTCGTCGAGGTCGAACAGGTCGGCTACCTCACTCGCTGCAACCAGGTGCCCGTAATGGATGGGGTCGAATGTCCCACCCATTACTCCTAGTCTGCGACGGCGCTTTTGCACGATTTGCCAGCTTACCGGGCCGTCCGAATCGGGCCGATTCGCGAGCTCACGTCTACCCGGCCGGGTAGCAGAACCGGGTGGACAGTTCCCGATCCGAATCGGTGAAGGCGCGGGAGTCGATCGTCGCGTGATTGCTCGACGCCGCGACAGTCGGGGACATCGCCACAGCCGTCGACCTGCCGCCCGGGGCCGATCGACGAATACCAGACCGTGTGTGTGCGGATCTATGCGGATCTTCGCGGCCGCCCCGGGGCCGTCGCTGTTCGGTGAGCAACCCGATGCCCGGGTGCGGAGGTGACCCCTGCCCGGCGCTTGGCCGGCCACGCGTTGGTACCCCGGGTCGATTCGTGGCATCAACGCTTTTCCTATCGTTGGTGAGATGAGCCCGATCGAGATGTGCTGGCTCGTCTATCAGAAGACGAAGGGTTCACACCGGCAGCAGTTGGTCGATCACCGTGGCGAGTTGCTTGGCGGAACGGCATTCGTGCATGGTGATCACTTCTTCGTAGCGCGGCACCGCCGAATCGCCACTGCCCCAAAGGTGTTTGGGCTCGGGGTTGAGCCAGTGCGCGTGCCGGGCGGCGGTGACCATGTCGGACAGCACGTCGATGGCCGGGTCGCGGTAGTTGGTGCGGCCGTCCCCCAGCACCAGCAGGGAGCTGCGCGGCGACAAGGCGTTCGGATTGGCCTGCAGGAACGAGACGAATGCGTTGCCGTAATCGGAGTGACCGTCGCGGCTGTAGACGCCGGCCTCGCGGGTGATCCGCTGGATCGCCACGGGGAGGTCGGCTTCCGGCCCGAACATGTGGGTGACCTCGTCGGTGGTGTCGATGAAGGCGAACACTCTCACGCGCGAAAACTGTTGGCGCAGAGCGTGTACCAGCAGCAGGGTGAAGTGGCTGAATCCGGCCACCGAACCCGACACGTCGCACAGCACAACCAGTTCCGGGCGTGCCGGACGAGGTTTGGCCAACACCAGATCGATCGGCACGCCGCCGGTGGACATCGACTTGCGCAGCGTTTTGCGCAGGTCGATCGTGCCGGCGCGGCTGCGACGCCGTCGTGCCGCCAGCCGAGTGGCCAGCGTGCGGGCTAACGGCGCCACCACTCGCTGCATCTGACGCAGCTGGTCACCGGATGCCCGCAGGAACTCGACGTTCTCCGCAAGCTGCGGGATGCCGTACATCTGGACGTGATCGCGGCCGAGCTGCTCGGCGGTGCGCCGCTTGGTCTCGGCGTCGACCATCTTGCGCAGCTGAGTAATCCGCTGCGCGGCAAGCGCTTTAGCAATCTGCTCTTGAGTGGGCGTGGGCTCGTCGCCGTACGGGGCGAGCAGGCCCGCGAGCAGCTTGCCCTCCAGCTCGTCTAGCGCCATCGCCTTGAGCGCCTGATACGACGAAAATGACGGGCCGCGGCTGGAACTGTATTTGCCGTAGGCCTCCACGATCCGCGCGATCATCGCGATGAGTCGTTCGTCCAGGTCGGCCAGGTCCTCGTTCTGGGTCAGCAGGTCCAGCAGCATCTGCCGCATCGCGTCGACGTCGTCGGCGGGCAGGGCCTCGCTGTCTTGGCCGGCCCCGCCGTCATCGAGGACGACCGCGCGCGCACCGATCGCCGCGGGGAACCACAGGTCGAACATCGCGTCGTAGGTGTCGCGATGGTCGGGCTGGCGTAGCACCGCACACGCGATACCTTCGCGCAGCACGTCGCGATCGCTGAGGCCGAGGGTGGCCATCACCCGGCCAGCATCCACCGTCTCCGACGGTCCCACCGAAATCCCGCTTCCACGAAGCGCTTCCACGAAGCCCACCAGGTGGCCCGGCAACCCGTACGGGGCGAGGGGTCTGGTGGGGCGGACGCGCCGCGGGGGCATCAGTTCAGCCTCAGTTCCCCGGCCGCGCGTTGCTGATCGGATTGGTGTTTGAGCACCACGCCGAGTGTCTGGGCGACGACCGCGTCGTCGATGGTGTCCAGTCCCAGCGCCAGCAGCGTGCGGCCCCAGTCGATGGTCTCGGCGACGGACGGCACCTTCTTCAACTGCATGGCACGCAGGACGCCGATGATGCGCACCAGCTCTTCGGCGAGATGCGCGGGCAACTCCGGGACCCGGGACAACAGGATGCGCCGTTCCAGGTCGGGCGTGGGGAAGTCGATGTGCAAAAACAGGCAGCGACGCTTGAGCGCCTCGGACAGTTCCCGGGTGGCGTTGGAGGTCAGCACAACCAGCGGCGTGCGCGCGGCGGTGATCGTGCCCAACTCCGGCACGGTCACCGCGAAATCGGAGAGCACCTCGAGCAGCAGGCCCTCGATCTCGATGTCGGCCTTGTCGGTTTCGTCGATCAGCAGCACCGTCGGCTCGGTGCGCCGGATCGCGGTCAGCAGTGGACGCTGCAGCAGGAACTCCTCGCTGAACACATCGTCCTTGGTCTGGTCCCAGTCGCCTTGTCCGGCAGCGTTGCCGGTTTGAATACGGAGTATCTGCTTGGCGTGATTCCATTCGTAGAGGGCGCGAGCCTCGTCGACACCCTCGTAGCACTGCAGCCGAACCAGACCCGAGCCGGTGGCCTGCGCGATGGCGCGGGCCAGCTCGGTCTTGCCGACGCCAGCGGGACCTTCGACCAGCAACGGCTTGCCCAGCCGGTCGGCAAGAAACACCGCCGTTGCGGTGGCGGTGTCGGGCAGGTAACCGGTCTCGGCCAACCGCCGGGAGACGTCGGCGATGTCCGCGAACAGCGGAGTGGGCCGGGCGGGCACGCTCACAATCTCAGTTCTCCTAAAACGCTTTTGGTAGCTCGGGGTCAGGCCGGACGAACCTGGCCGTCACCCCACGCGATCCATTTTGTCGAGGTCAGTTCGGGCAGGCCCATCGGACCGCGGGCGTGCAGCTTCTGCGTCGAGATGCCGATCTCGGCGCCGAAACCGAATTGCTCGCCGTCGGTGAACGACGTCGAAGCGTTGACCATCACGGCGGCCGCATCGACGCCATCAGAAAACCGTTGGGCCGCAGCCATATTGGTGGTCACAATGGCCTCGGTGTGCCCGGTCCCGTATTCGTTGATGTGAGCGATCGCGGCATCGACGCCGTCGACCACCGCCACCGCGATGTCCATCGACAGGTACTCGCGGCGCAGGTTGTCCTCGTCCGGGTCGAGATGCACCGTCACACCGGCGTCCTGCAGGGCCGCCACCAGCCGGGGCACCGCGTTCGCGGCGATCGCGGTGTCCACCAACAGCGTCTCGGCCGCGTTGCACACGCTGGGCCGGCGGGTCTTGGAGTTCAGCAGAATCCGTTCGGCTACATCCAGGTCTGCGCCCCCGTCCACATAGACATGACAGTTGCCGACCCCGGTCTCGATCGTGGGCACCTGGGCGTCGCGGACCACGGCGTCGATCAGGCTCGCTCCCCCACGCGGGATCACCACATCGACAAGGCCGCGCGCCTGGATCAGGTGCGTGACCGTGGATCGGTCGTCGGACGAAAGCAGCTGGACCGCGTCGGCGGGCAGATCCTCGCTGACCAGTGACGCACGCAGCGCCTCGACCAGTGCCTGATTCGAGCGCGCCGCCGACGAACTGCCGCGCAGCAGTACGGCATTGCCGGACTTGAGCGCCAACCCGAAAGCGTCGACGGTGACATTGGGCCGGCCCTCGTAGATCATGCCGATCACGCCGAGCGGAACCCGCTGCTGACGCAACTGCAGCCCATTGGGCAACGTGTAACCGCGCAGCACCTCGCCGACCGGGTCCGGGAGCCCGGCAACCTGGCGCAGACCTGCAGCGATTCCATCCACCCGGTTGGGGTTCAACGCCAACCGGTCGAGCATCGCGTTGGGTGTCCCGGCGGCCCGGGCAACCTTCAGATCTTCGTCATTGGCAGCCAGGATCTGCCTGGTGTTGGCGGTGATCGCGTCGGCCGCGGACTTCAGCGCCTGGTCCTTGGCGACCGTCGGCAACAACGCCAGTGCGCGGGACGCGGCGCGGGCGCGCCGGGCGGCGTTGTGGACCTCCTGACGCAAGTCAGGACGCGATGGCGCTTGCAGACTCATTGATCCAGGGTAACGGGCCTGAGCCGGTCAGGTAAGGCGGCCTGGGTGCCGGTCGGGCTCAGCCGACGCGCTCACCACGCTCGGCCTGGCGCACTTTGCTCTGCCGCTCTTCCAGGATGTTGCCAAAGTCCTGTAGCAGCAACGGTTCACGCATCACCAGATGCTCGAGGTGGTCGCGATCGATGATCAACGCGGTGACCTCCTCCAACGCGTACGCGCTGGCGAGGTTCGGTTGCCGGGTGAGTGCGGTCAGGCCCAGGAACGAACCAGCCTCCAGCGTGCTGATCGGCACGACCGCCCCGTCCTCGGCGGTCGCCATCATCTGCACCCGCCCGGCGATCACGAAGGTCATCCCGATCGGCACCTGCCCGGCGTACTCGACGATTTCGTCGGCGCCGTAGAGGACGATTCGCGCCGAGGAGTGCAGCGCCTGCTGATCGGCAACGCTGAGCCGCAGCGCGGGTGCCACCACGGATCGCAGAGCGTCTTCCACCCGTTCCCTGGTCGAATAGTCGTCGTCGGCCTCGTCGAGGTGCAGTTCCTCGCGCCGGGCGGCGTACCAGATCCAGCGCAGAAAGGTCGATCGCGCGCCGCCGTCGTCGCCGGGCGAGTTCAGCCCGATGCTCGTGGAGTATTCGCCCTTGCCCAGCGGGACGGACCGGGGAACGCTGCCGGTCTTGAGTTGCGGCAGCTCAGAGGCGACACGGGTCAACATCGCGCAGACCCGGTCGGGCGGGTCGGCGGCGGCGAATGTCGTCGTGATCGACAGTTTGTGGGTGCCGGACGGGCGGCTGAGATTGGTGAACGAGGTACTGGCCAGCATCGAGTTCGGCATGACCCGTATTCCGCTGCCGGTTTGGATGTGCACGGCCCGCCAGTTGACCTCGACGACTCGCCCGCGCTCGTTGGACGCGTCGAGCCAATCGTCGATGCGGAAGGGCTGCTCGAACAACATGAACAGGCCCGACACGATCTGGCCGACGGAATTCTGCAGCATCAAACCCAGCACGACAGACGTCACGCCCAGCGCGGTGAACAGGCCGCCGACCCGCACACCCCAAACGACGGACAAGATGACGGCCAGGCCGGCGCCGATCAGCGCGAAGCGCGCGACGTCGAGGAAAATCGTGGGTAGTCGTTTGCGCCAGCTGCCCTGGGGTGCACCCTCGAATACGGTCGCATTGAGCCCGGACAGCAACATGACCAACACCAGGAAGCCGAACAGCGTGGACAGGATGCGCACCAGGCCGTCTCCGGCCGGGATCTGTGCGGCATTGACCAGCAGCAGCAACAGTGCGCCGAGCGGCAGCAAGAAGTTGCGCAGCAGGCTGACTTGCCGGGCCAGCCGATTGTTTCGGCGAACGAGTGCGTGGTGCACCTCGGTCAGCAGGATCACAGTGACCGGGAATCCGATCGCCACGCCGATTGCCCAGTAGAACCACGAGGAGTGGAAGGCGTTCATTACCGCTCCGACAACTGGTAGATCGCCTGATCTTTTCCGGCGACCGAGATCGTGCCGGCCGGCGTGAATTGCCGGACATCCCGCATCGTCTCGTACACACTCGAGGTGACGTAGATGCCGGGCTGCGGTGCGCCACTGTGCATTTGGTAGGCCAGGCTTACCGCCCCGCCCCACATGTCATAGACAAGACTCGATCGTCCCACCAGTCCGCTGATCACATTGCCGGTGTTGATGCCGACTCGCAGCTTCAGTTCGTGCGAGGTTTGACCGTTGAACCGCTCGATGATCTGACGCATCTCCAGCGCGAAGTCGAGGCTTCGGTAAATGCTGTCCAGCTGCGGCGTGACTACCCCGCAGCTGGCGGGGTAGCCGTTGTGGAAGGTACGAATCCGTTCGACGCCAAGAGCTTCGGCCGCCGCGTCGAACTGCCGGAATAACTCGTCGACGATGCCCACCAGTTCGCTGCCGGAGAGGTCGATCGAAATCTCGTCCAGGCCAACGATATCGGCGTAGATGATGGCTACGTCCTGGTGTTTTTGCGCGATGGTCTCCTGACCCTCGCGGTAGCGTTGTGCGACCGACTCCGGCATGAGCGCCAGCAACAGACGATCGTTTTCCTTCCGCTGCTCGTTGAGCAACTCGTCCTTGATCGCGAGATTCCGGCTCATCTCGTTGAAAGCCTGAGTGAGGTCACCGATTTCGTCGCGCGACGTGACCGGGATGTTGACCTCGTAGTCACCGGAGCTGATCTTCTGCGTACCGGCCTGGAGACGCCGGACCGGCCGCAGCATGATCTGGGCCAGCAGCATCGAAGCGACGCACACGACGAAGATCATCGACGCGACGCCGACCACCAACGTTTGGCTGAACCTGCCCAGCCGCGCGAAAGCATCGGAGTCGTCGCGCGTCACCAGAATCGACCAATGCAGGTCAGAATCCGCCACCACCAACGGGGTATCGGCCTCCATCTCGCTGTTGCCCGTGTAGTCGGTGGCGGTGACGGTTCCGGTCTGGCCGCGCTGGGACGCGCGAAATCCCGCGGTTTGTGCCGGCTGCACGAGGATCGTGGTGCCCAACTGGATCGCCCTGTTCACCACGTCGGGCGGAGTTCCGGCAGCGACGGCCTCCTTGCGATATTCCTCCGGATCCTCGAGGAAAAGCCGAGAGTCCGAGCGCATCAAACCGTCTGGACCCACCAGGTACGACTCAGTGGACGGACCCATGCCCGCGGCGTCCCACTGCCTGTCGGCGGTCATGATCCGGTTGATCTTCGCAGTCGGCAGCGGCCACGCCATGACGCCTTCGATCTTTCCGTTCATCCCGATCGGCGACACGACCCAACCTGTGGGAACATCCAGTGCCGGTTGATACGTCTGGAAGTCGGTTATCCAGACGAAGTCGACGTCGTTGGAGCGCAACGCCTTTTGGAATGCTTCGCGCAAATTGGATTCGCGATACGGGCCGGTGAGGACATTGGTGCCGAGGTCGGGCCCCTTGGCCACCGAGTAGACGACATTGCCGTCGTTATCCAGCAACAGCACATCGCGATAGTCGAAGCGGGTAACGATGCCGCGCATGTAGAAGTCGAACCGGGCGTTCGCCGCCGACCACGCACTGCCGTCGCCGGCATCCACGACCGGCAATCCGTCGGCGCCGGGCCGCGGCGGCGCGGTGTAGTTCGCCTGAAGGTATTTCTGCGCGTTGGAACTCGGCATCACCGCATTGATATCGATCGTGTCACCGGTGATCCGTTTGATCGGTTTGATCATCTGGTTGTCGTAGTAGTTGACCAGTGACTGCTGCTGCGCGGGACTGATCGTCGCATTGCCCAACTGATCGAAACTTGTGGTGAAGGCCTGCATCGCCTGGACAACGCTGAACCCGCCGCTGTAGACGATCAGCGAATTCGTCATCTGCTTGAACAGCGCATCCAACTGCCGCTTCTGCGACTCACGCAACTCGGTCAGCCGCTCAGCCTCGACCTGCCGCAGGGCGTCACGGCCGGTGATGGCACCGATGAGGCCGACGACCGCCACGGAAAAAATGCTGCAGATCAGCAGCGTCATCAACAGCTTGGACTGGATGCCCACCCGCACAAATCGGCGGCGGCGAAACCTGCGACCCTTGCGCGACCCGTCCTCGGCAGCCGCCGCCTCTTGCGCCGGGACGGAGTCGGTGGCCGACTTGGCGTCGGCCAGCTCACTGGGTGTCACTCGCTTCCCCTTCCCAAAGAGGCGCTGCTCACGCAGCACATTAGCGCGCGGACATCACAAAATTGGCGTTTGAGGCTTGCGATCGCCTTCAAAAGGTAAGCCGGACGCGACTAACGTCGACCAGATGGCTCGGGTCTGCGTCGTGGGCAGCGTGAACATGGACATCACCTGCGACGTCGACACCCTGCCTCGCCCGGGCGAAACGGTGCTCGCGTCGTCGTTGAATCACGCACCCGGCGGCAAGGGTGGCAACCAGGCCGTGGCCGCCGCCCGCGCGGGGGCACAGGTGCAATTCGTCGGCGCGCTCGGCGACGACGCCGCGGCCGAATCGTTGCGGGCGCATCTGGTAGCCAACGGCGTTGGGCTGGACGCGACAGTGGCGGTGGCCGGTCCCAGCGGGACGGCGATCATCGTGGTGGATGCCGGCGCCGAGAACACCATCGTCGTGGCGCCGGGCGCCAACGCGCAGCTGACCCTGACCGCCGCGTCCACCCGCACGGTCGCCGACTGCGATGTGCTGTTGACCCAGTTGGAGATTCCGATCGCCACCGCGGTGGCCGCCGCACGCGAAGCAAAAACGGCAGGCGCGGTCGTCATCGTCAACGCCTCACCGACCCCCCAACAGCGAAGCGCGCTGGCCGAACTGGCTGAGCTCGCGGACGTGGTGATTGCCAACGAAGCCGAAGCCGAGGAATTGCCCTGGCGCCCGGCCCATTTGGTGACCACTCTCGGTGCCCGAGGCGCCCGCTACGTCAGTCCCGACGACGAGCTCTGGGTACCCGCACCCACGGTCAGCGCGGTAGACACCACCGGTGCCGGCGACGTTTTCGCCGGCGTACTGGCAGCGAACTGGCCTTCCGACCCGGGTTCGCGGACGCGGCGGCTGACCGCCTTGCAACGCGCCTGCGCCGCGGCGGCGCTGTCGACACTGGTGCCCGGGGCCGGTGACTGCGCACCGGATTCCGCCGCCATCGACGCGGCCGTGCCCGACCCCGCGCAATGAACGCCGCCGTCGTCGACGAACGGGAGACCACCCTGGTGCGGACCGGCGTGTTCGGGCAAGTGCGCAATCCGATCTACACCGCGATGTTCGCGTTCGGCTTCGAGATCGCACTGGCAACCACGAATCTTGCTGCCTGCACTGGCTTTATCCTGCTTATTGCCGCTGTCGAACTGCAGGTGCGCCGCGTGAAGGAGCCGCACCTGTTGCGAGCCCACGGCGACGCCTATCGGGGCTTTGCGGCGACCGTCGGTCGCTTCATCCCGGGCGTCGGACTGATGCGTTAGCACGAGTCCCAGCGCACATCGTGGGCGATCGCCAAGCCGTCGCCCGTTTCCAGTTCGGCCGCCGACTGACTCATCAACACCCGACTGCGGCTCGGAGACAACAGAATCGACAGGTAGTGATGCGGCCGGCCCGCCACGAACGCGAGGCGGTTGACGCGCAGCAGCGCGGCACCGATCGCCGTCTCGAGTAGGCGGGCGTGACGCGGGCCAGCAACCTCGGCGGTGATCTCGTGTCGCATTCGCTCCACCACGATCCCGAGATTCGATAGCAGCTCGTAGAGTGGTTCGCTCCGCAACGCCGACTCGGTCAGCTTGTCCGCCAATTGATTTGGCAGCCACGCCTCGGTGACCATCAACGGCTCGCCGGTTCGGCGCTGGCGCCGCACCCGCACTACGTACAGCAGCTCGCCGGACGTCTCGAGCGCGTCGCCGACGAGCCGCGAAGGCCGGCGCGGACCGAGTTCGAGCACGTCGACCTCGGTCTCGAACTGTGCCTGGCGCAGTCCATCCAGGTAGGAACCACCCGCCACCGGTAGGTCGGCCGGGGCGTGCTGGCGCACGAACGAACCGACGCCGTGCCGGCGCTCGATGTATCCCTGGTCGGCCAGGTCGGCCAGCGCGCGGCGCACCGTGATGCGCGAAACGCCGAACTGGTCGCAGAGCGTCTGCTCGGTGGGCAACGCGTCGCCGGGAGCCAGCACGCCGCGGTCGATCTCGTCGTGTAGCACCAAAAAGAGCTGCCGGTGTAGCGGCACCCCGGCGCCGGCGGATACCGGGCCGCCTTCGGCATTGGCCCCCTGCATGGTCGTCATGCTCTCACACCGCCTCCCTTGCGCCGGTGGTTCAGTTGTTATATGTATATAACAACTGACATGGTGGGGAGATCCGATGACCGCGGTGCCACAGCACGCCGCCACCGACCCGGCGGGCCCGACCGGACGATTGGCCACCTGGGTCGCCGGCCTCACGCTCGCTGATGTCCCGCCGGGCGTGGTCGAGCGGGCGAAATATCTCCTGCTCGACGGGCTGGGCTGTGCCCTGGTCGGTGCCCAATTGCCCTGGTCACGTGTCGCCACCGGCGCGGTCCTGGGGCTGGAGAGCCCCGGCGACTCAGTGGTGATCGGCACCGGCCACACCACCGGCGCACCCGCGGCCGCGGTGCTCAACGGCACCTTCATCCAGGGCTTCGAACTCGACGACTTCCATCCGCTGGCGCCGTTGCACAGCTGCTCGCTGCTGATTCCGGCGTTGCTCTCGACGGCCTCGGTGCGGCCGCATTCGACGACCGGTGCCGAACTCCTGCTCGCGGCGGTCGCCGGGTTCGAGGTGGGTCCGCGCGTCGGATACACGTTGCACGGAACCCAGATGCTGGACCGTGGCTGGCACTCGGGGCCGGTCTTCGGCACACACTCGGCGGCCATGGCGTCGGGCAAGTTGCGCGGTCTGCCGCCCGCGCAGCTCGAGGATGCGCTCGGTTTGGCCGGCACCCAATCGGCGGGACTGATGGCCGCACAGTACGAGGCGATGAGCAAGCGCATGCACCACGGCCTCGCGGCCCGCAACGGCTTCTACGCGGCCGGGCTGGCCGCCGCCGGCTATACCGGTATCAAGCGGGTGTTCGAGCGTGAATATGGCGGATTCCTGAGCGTTTTCGGGGAAGGCCACGATCCTGACGCCGCTGTCTTGACCGCCGAGCTCGGCGAGCGCTGGGAGATCACGATCATCATGGTCAAGTCCTACGCCGCGATGGGCGGCCTTCACGGCGCGATCGACGCGGGCCGGCAGTTACGGAGTTCGGTTGCACCCGAAGATATCTCGAAGGCCGACATCACCGTCGGCGAGACTGTCTACAAGCACGGCTGGTGGAATCCACAGCGTCCCCTCACGCCGATCGGCGCTCAGATGAATATCGGGTACGCCACCGCCGCTGCACTGCTGGACGGCAACGTACTGCCGGAGCAGTTCACCGCATCCCGGCTGGACTCCGACGACATCTGGTCGCTGATCGCCAACACATCGGTGCACCTGGACGAGTCATTGGCCGGCGCGCCGATCACCGAGCGGTTTCGCACCGATGTCTCAGTGACCTCGAGGGACGGCACGGTACACCGTGCGCGCGTCGACCTGCCGCACGGCGGGCCCACCGACCCGGTCACCAACGATGAACTCGCTGCGAAGTTTCACTCCTTGGCCGATCGGGTGACCAACCGGGGCCGCGCCAACGCGATCGAGTGCGCGGTGGTTGGCCTGGAAAACCTCGATGACATCGGGCATCTCATCGATCTGCTCGCCGCGCCCGTCGCAGGCGCCCTGGACTGAAAGGACTCTCAATGGCCAGCACACCGGCAAGGCAACGGCTGCGTGAGCTGTTGGACAATCACGAACTCGTAGTCGCGCCGGGGGTTTTCGACGGCATCTCCGCACAGCTGACGAAACGTACCGGGCACGTCGCGGCGTACCTGACCGGCGCGGGAGTCGCGGCGTCCGGATTCGGCCTGCCCGACATCGGATTGGTCACCGCGACCGAGATGGCCGACCGGGTCCGGATGATCACCGGCGCGTTGGGCGACATTCCGTTGATCGCCGACGCCGACACCGGCTACGGCGCGCCGATGAACGTGGTGCGCACCGTGCGCGCCTACGAAGCTGCCGGGGCGGCCGCAATCCAGTTGGAAGATCAGGTGTTTCCCAAACGCTGCGGCCATCTGCCGGACAAGCAGGTCGTCGATGCCACGGTGTTCGAACAGACGCTGGCGGCCGCGCTGGACGCTCGCTCCGACGACGACCTGCTCGTCGTGGCCCGCACCGACGCCCGCGCGCCGCTCAGGTTGGACGCCGCGATCGAACGAGCGAATCGTTATGCCGAGGCGGGGGCGGACATCATCTTCGTCGAGGCGCCGCAGGACGAGCAAGAGGTCGAGCGCGTCGCACGCGAGGTCGACGCTCCCCTGCTGATCAATCTGGTACTGGGCGGGCTCACCCCGCTGGAGTCGGCCTCCCGGCTGCAAGAGTTGGGTTACGCGATCGCGATTCACCCGGGCAACCTGTTGATGCAAGCGACGTTCGGTATGCTCCAAACCCTTTGCCAGCTCAACGGCAGCGACCCAAACGCTCTAGCGGCTCACCTGCCCACCAGCCCCACCGACTTCTTCAACCTGGTCGGCATGGCCGAGTGGCTGGAGCTCGACACCAGGTACGCGACTAAGGACGCCTCATGAGCATGACCATCATCGAAAAGATCTTCGCGCGCAAGGTTGGTCTGGACTCCGTGACGCCGGGCGACACCGTCGTCGACGTCGACATGACCGTGCTGATCGATCTGCAGTTCGCCACCATGTGGATCCAGCCCAACCGGATTCACGACCCCGACAAGCTGGCCGTCGTGATGGACCACGCCGTGCCCGCACCGACCATCAAGGATGCTGCCGGCGGCCCGCATGCGCGCAAGTTCGTGGCCGACTTCGGCATCGAACGCTTCTACGATGTCGGCCGGCACGGCATCTGCCATCAGGTCATCGCCGAGAACGGCCTGGCACGGCCGGGAGAAATCTTGGCCTGCACCGATTCTCACACCTGTGCCGCGGGCGCCTACAACACTGCTGCCCGCGGACTGGGTCCCGCCGAGATCTACTCGATCATGTGCACCGGCACCACCTGGTTCCAGGTCGCCCCGACGGTGCGCTATGAACTCGAGGGCGCCAAGCCGAACACGCTGAGCGGCAAGGACATCTTCCTGCACATCGCCGACAAGTACGGCGACGCCGCCAACCTCAACCTGGAATTCGGCGGACCGGGCCTGGCCGGCATACCGATGCACGACCGTCGCACCATCGCGACCCAGGGCGCCGAGGTGTCGGCCGATTTCAGCACCTTCGAAGCCGACGACGTGCTGGCCCGATTCCTCGACGACACCGGCGTCACCGGATATGACGCGGCGGCGCCGGATCCCGACGCGGGTTACCACGATGTGCGGCACATCGACCTGTCCGCCCTGGAACCCTATGTGGCCCGGCCGGGCACCGTGAGCCGCAACGGGTTGCCCGTCTCGCAGTTGGGCAGGCAGAAGGTGGACCAGGCGTTCATCGGATCATGCGCGAACAGTCAACTCGAGGATCTCGAGATCGCCGCAAGGGTGTTGCGCGGCAAGACCATTGCTCCGGGTGTGCGACTGCTGGTGACGCCGGCCTCCCAGGCGGTGTACCGCCAGGCCATGCGACTGGGCTACCTGCAGGACATCGCCGATGCGGGCGGCGTCGTCACCAATTCGACCTGCGGCGCGTGCTTTGGCTATCACATGGGGGTCATCGGGCCCGGCGAGGTGTGCATCACGTCGAGCACGCGCAACTTCACCGGCCGCATGGGCAGCACCGAGGCCGAGATCTTCATGGCCTCACCGGCGACGGTTGCCGCATCGGCGATCGCCGGGTACATCACCGACCCGCGGAATGTGGCGGCATGACGCTGAACTTCTCCGGCAAGGTATGGGTGTTCGGCGACAACCTGAACACCGACGCCATGTACCCCGCGTTCGCGATGAAAATGGAGCCCGCCGAAGCGGCCAAGCACATCTTCTACGAGGTGCGGCCGGGTTGGACCGATCAGGTTTCGCCAGGCGATATCGTTCTGGCGGGCAAGAACTTCGGACTCGGCTCGTCGCGACCGGTCGCTTCGCTTTTCATAGAACTCGGCGTCGCCGGGCTCGTTGCCGAGGAATTCAACTCGCTGTTTTTCCGTAACGCCGTCAACGCCGGGCTGCCCGCGATCACCATTCCTCATGCCACCACCGTGTTCAGCGAGGGCGATATCGGGGCCTTCAATCTGACCGACGGCGGCTGGCGCAATGACAGCACCGGAGAGTCCGGGATGGTTCCCAAACTGCCCGACCTGATTCTCGAGATCATCGAGAGCGGAGGCGTCATGCCCCGGCTGGCGGCGCAGGGATACCTGCCCGCCGAACTTGGCGAGCTGCTGCGCTCCAGCGCGGTCGCCATGCGCGGCGCCGGAAGCGGAGCGTGATGGCGTTGCTGGGCAGGCTGCTGCGTGGCGTCCGGGCCGGTGCACAACGAGGACCGCTGTCCGGCAGCGGCTTTGACGCGGCGCATTCCATCACCGTCACCAGCACGGCATTCGCCGACGGTGCGGCGATGCCGTCGTCGAGTGCGGGCAAGGGCGTGGGTGACAACACGTCGCCTCCGCTGCGCTGGGAGGGGCTGCCGCCCGCGACCCGGCAGACGGTGCTGATCATCGACGACGTCGACGTTCCGCTCCCCCGTCCGCTGCTGCACACGGTCGCCGTGATCGACCCGACGGTTGACCGCGTCGCGGCGGGCGGATTGCAGCCGGGGACGGCGGGGATCCGGTTTGTCCGCGCTGATCTAGGGCATCGCTGCTATGCCGGCCCACGACCGATTCCTGGCCACGGGCTGCACCATTACCGCTTCCATGTGTTCGCGATCGAGGTCGCGATTCCGGCCGAGGTAAGTAGCGCGAAGGCTCTGCTGGCCGCGATGACCGGGCACGTACTGGCTCGCGGCACGCTGACCGGAACCTATGAACGCTAGGCCGCGGCGTCAGCGAACTGGAAGCACCTCCGTTCGCGAGCCTAACGCTGCTGCGAATCCACGCTCGATCTTTCGCAGTGGCGTCAGGCTCGCGGCAATCGCTGCGTCCGCCGCACGCCTGCTGACCTGCGGTTGGCAGTACTTGGCAGCGCCTGGCGTCGATCTGGCAGTGCTTTGCGAGCAACGTCGGTGGCATCGGTATCACACCCAACAGAAGGGAACCCCATGCCCGCCACCACTCTTGACCGCAAAGGCACCCGCGACGGTTTGCTTCGCCTCGCGATGCGCGCCGACGCCGCCATCAGCGGCCTGGTCGGCCTCGCCGGCATCCCGTTGGCCGGCTACCTGGCCACGACCTCCGGCACCACGAAGGCGTTCGAGTACGGCATGGCCGCGTTCTTGATCGGTTACGGCGTACTGGTGCTCTGGCTGGCCTCGCTGCCGTCGGTACGCCGTGCCGGTATGGCCGTCGTGATCGGCAACCTGCTTTTCACCGTCGCTTCCGTCGTTCTGGTGCTCGCCGAGGTCTTCCCGTTGACCGCCACCGGTGTGGTCGTCACCTTGGGCTCCGGCCTCTACACGCTGTTCTTCGCCGAGCTGCAATACCAGGGCTGGCGCCGCGCACGGACGTAGCTGCTTAGCGAGCGTAAGCCCACTGCGAATTCTCGCCGGTGGATTCAAGGTTTGGTTGCAACAGTTGTGTCTGTCGGGGTGGACAGTAGCTTGTTGAGGCGGTTGGTGGGGTTGTCCCAGTTGAAGCGTTTTCGGGGTCGTCCGTTGAGTTCGTCGGCGACGTAGGCGAGGTGTTCGGCGTCGTGCACCGAAAGGTCGGTGCCCTTTGGAAAGTATTGCCGTAGTAGGCCGTTGGTGTTCTCATTGCTACCGCGCTGCCAGGGTGAGTGGGGATCGCAGAAGTAAACCTCGATGCCGGTGTCGATGCTGATGCGGGCGTGGTGGGCCATTTCGTGGCCTTGGTCCCAGGTCACGGTGCGGCGCAAGGTGGCGGGCAGGTCTTTGACCGCGGCGATCATGGCCTCGGCGACGGCCTCGGCGCTACGGGTATGGGGTAGGTGCAGCAGTCGGACATATCCGGTGGAACGTTCAACCAGCGTGCCGATTTGAGAGGCCTGGTCCTTGCCGATGATCAGGTCTCCTTCCCAATGGCCTGGCACGGCGCGGTCGTTAGCTTCGGCGGGCCGCTCACTGATGTTGACCATGCCTTGGATACGGCCGCGGCCGTCACCGGCGCGGGCCCGTCGGCGCGGTTTACGCAACGCGCGCCCGGTGCGCAGGCATGTCCTCAGTTCCCGGCGCAGTTCTCCGCGCCCTTGCACGTAAAGCGCCTGGTAGATGGTTTCGTGGGACACCTGCATCTCCGGGCGGTCAGGATAGGTCGCGGTCAATACCCCGGCGATCTGTTCGGGGCTGTACTTGTTGACCAACAACGCTTGCACCTCGGCCCGCAATTGCTCACAGCGGCCCAACTTGCCGGTCTTGGGTCGACGCGCCCGTTGCTCGCTGCGCCGCTGAGCGATGCGCGCCGAGTAGCCCGACTTCGCGTCCCAACCGGCCCGGCGGGCCCGAACCGATACCGGGCGCGATAACGGCCCACATGCCCTCGCATGACACCGTTGTGGGCAATCTCGCGCATGATCGTCGACGGCGCCCGGCCCAACCGGCGCGCCATCGAACGGATCGACTCACCGTGCGCGGTGCCGATCATGATCTGTTCACGCTCATCCGCCGACAGCCGCGGCCGTCGCTGTCCTTGAGGCTTTGACCATCGTGGATTCACACCACCAAACCTGCGAAACCACTTGCTACCGCACGTCGCCGACACGCCGACCGCCACCCCGGCATCCTCCGAGGACCATCCCGCAGCGATCAAATCCCAATACCGCCGCTGCACCACCAACAACTGAGGCTGACCCGTCATCAACACCCCTAACTACGAAGTGTTGCAACCACCCCTTGAACTCAAGCCCGATTTTTCGCAGTGGGTTTACGCTCGCGGCAACCCGATTCGAGTAGGCGCTAGTCCTCGGGGACCTCACGGTCGATCTCGTCGAGCCAAATGCGCGCCGACATGTCCGACGGGGCGCGCCAGTCTCCACGCGGCGACAGCGCGCCGCCGTAGGACACCTTGGGGCCGTTGGGCAATGCCGAACGTTTGAACTGGCTAAACGAGTAGAACCGCTGCACGAAGATCTGCAACCAATGGCGGATTTCCTTGAGCTGATAGGACGGCCGCTTGTCCTCGGGGAACCCGGGCGGCCAGTTCCCTTGCTCGGGATCGTTCCACGCGTGCCAGGCCAGGAACGCGATCTTCGACGGCCGGAATCCGTAACGCAACACGTGGAACAACGAAAAGTCCTGCAGCGCATACGGTCCGATCTTGGCCTCGCTGCTCTGCAGTTCTTCTTCCTCACCGGTCGGTATGAGTTCGGGAGTGATCTCGGTGTCGAGCACCGATTGCAGCACCGCGTCGACGTCGGACGGGAACTGTCCCGACGCGATGACCCAGCGGATCAGGTGCTGAATCAGCGTCTTGGGCACACCGGCGTTGACGTTGTAATGCGACATCTGGTCGCCGACACCATAAGTCGACCATCCCAGGCCTAGCTCGGAGAGATCACCGGTGCCCAGCACGATGCCGCCGCGCTGATTGGCCAGCCGGAATAGGTAATCGGTGCGCAGACCGGCCTGGACGTTCTCGAAGGTGACGTCGTAGACCTTCTCGCCGCGGGAGAACGGGTGATCCATCTCCTTGAGCATCAGCGCCGCGGTGTCGCGGATGTCGATCTCGGCGAAGGTCACGCCGAGTGGACGGCATAGTTCGATCGCATTGCGCTTGGTGCGCTCGCCGGTCGCGAAGCCGGGCAGGGTGAACGCCAGAATGTCACTGCGCGGGCGGTTTTCGCGGTCCATCGCGCGGGCGGCAACGATCAACGCGTGCGTCGAATCCAACCCCCCGGAAATCCCGATGACGACCTTGGGGTAGTTCAGCGCACGCAACCGCTGCTCGAGCCCAGAGACCTGGATGTTGTAGGCCTCGTAGCAATCCTGTTCCAGCCGTTGCGGATCGGCGGGGACGAACGGGAAACGCTCGATCGTTCGGCGGAGTCCGATGTCACCGGTGGGCGGATCGAGCCGAAACTCGATGCGCCGGAACGACTCCACTGATGGCCGGTGATGGCGCCGGTTGTCGTCGAAAGTGCCCATCCGCAGCCGCTCCGAGCGCAGCAGCCCGGTGTCGACGTCCGCCACCGAACGACGCTCCCCCTTGGGGAAACGTTCGGATTCGGCCAGCAGCACCCCGTTTTCGTAGACCATGGTCTGCCCGTCCCAGGCCAGGTCGGTCGTCGACTCCCCCTCGCCCGCGGCGGCGTAGACGTAGGCGGCCAGGCATCGCGACGATGCCGAACGCGCCAGCAGGCAACGGTCCTCGGCCCGCCCGATCGTGATCGGGCTGCCGGACAGGTTCGCCAGCACCGTCGCACCGGCCAGGGCCGCTTCCGCGCTAGGCGGAATCGGCACGAACATGTCCTCGCAGATTTCCACGTGCAGTACGAAATCGGGAAAGTCGGTGGCCGTGAACAGCAGGTCGGGCCCGAAGGGCGCTTCGATGTCGCCGAAGCGGATGACGCCGTGCTCGTCGTCGCCGGGTGCGACTTGGCGGTGCTCGTAGAACTCGCGGTAGGTGGGCAGGTACGACTTGGGGGCCACCCCGAGCACCACACCGCGGTGGATGACGACCGCGGTGTTGTAGATGCGCTGTCGGTAGCGCAGCGGCGCGCCGACCACCAGGATCGGCAGCAGCTCGGTGGATCCGGTGACGATGTCGGCAAGGGCGGTTTCGACGTCGTCGAGCAAAACGTCCTGCAGGACGATGTCCTCGATCGAATAGCCGGACAGCGTCAATTCGGGGAAGACGGCCAGCGCGATACCGTCGTCGTGGCAGTCGGCGGCCAACCGCAACACCGAGGCGGCGTTGGCCGCCGGGTCACCCAGCGTGGTGTGGTGCGTGCACGCGGCGACCCGGACAAAGCCCTGGCTGTAGCTGTTGTAAAAGTCCATCGCCCTTCCATTGTCCCGCAACCGGTGTCAACAAGTATTCGCCGGGTATCACCCCAACATGAGCAAAATCGCTGTGGTGGTTGTCGACATGATGAATAGCTATCAGCATGAGGACGCCGAAGTACTGATACCCAATGTCGGCAAAATCATCGATCCGCTGGCCGACTTGGTCCGTCGTGCGCGCGAATCCGACGACGTCGACCTGGTTTATGTCAACGACAACTATGGCGACTTCACCGCGCAATTCCACGATCTCGTCGAATCCGCATGCCACGGCGCACGTCCGGACCTCGTGGAGCCGATCGTGCCGGCGAAGGGTAGCCTGCTGCTGACCAAGGTCCGCCACAGCGCGTTCTATTCGACCTCGCTGGAGTATCTGCTCACCCGTCTCGACACCGATCGCTTGATCCTGACCGGCCAGGTCACCGAGCAGTGCATCCTCTACACCGCACTGGACGCCTACGTACGCCACCTGCAAGTCGTGGTTCCGACGGACGCCGTCGCCCACATCGACGACGAGCTCGGCGCGGCAGCGTTGAAGATGATGGCGGAGAACATGTCAGCCGAGTTGACGACCGCGGCCGACTGCCTCGGCTAAGGACCATCCTCCGACACAAGTCTGACGACGTCCGCGGAATCCGTCTCACCCAAACCTGACCCATCCTTTCCGTCTGCGCGGGGTTTCAGTGAATCAGTACGTGTTCACATTGGGGCACATTTGCTTGAGCCAATTGGCGATCAGGTGGTCGTTGGCTTCGCGGTCCGGGTCGCCGGGGGCTGCGCCGACGGTGTTGACGAAATGCTCGATCGCGGCCTTGACGTTGTCGGGAGGGTTGTACTTCTCGAGGATGTCGGCGTTCTTGCGCGCATCCTCCCGTTTGGTGGACAGCATGAGGCTGTCTTTGGCAAACGAGATGTCCAGGCACGTCGACGCGTCGGGCGCCTGGGCCGCCGAACCTGTCTGCGTGACAGATGAACTCGACGACGGCGTCTGACTCGACCCCGACTTGCCGCTCGAGCATCCCGCGATCAGCACCGCGGTGGCCACCACCCCCGTGAGCATGAATAGTTTTCGCCGCACGAAACGCCTCCTCACCGAAGACTGTGGGTGCACTTACCGTACCGGCGTAGTGGGTGTTCAGAGCTCCGAAACGTAATTTCTCTTGCTCGATCGCCGTGAGTAGCGAGGCATTCACCAGATCCTTCTCACAATCGTCCAATCAAAAGGGTTGGCTAGCAACGCATGTGGTTGGACTACGGACCGCGACCGTGATCTCGGAGTCGGCGCACCGCGCGATTCGCGGTGAAGTGACTAGCTTATTTCCGCGTGAGCTTTAGACTTTGCAAGGTGGCAGACGTGCTGCACGTGAGCAATGAGGGGCTGCAGGTGCTGGCGGCGCATTGCGACGCGGTTTCAGCGCGTTTTGCGGTAGCGACTCCAGTACCCATTGTGGGGCTACCATTCCAGGCGACTTCTCACGCCGTCGGATCCGCATATGCGGTGCTCGACGGCATAATCGCCACCTTGGCGGGAAGATCGCAGGCAAGCGCGATCAAGGCCGCCGTAGCCGGCGCTGAGTTCGTTGCCAGCGACAGCACTGGGGCGCAGAGCGTTGCCGCACTAGGTAGCTCGATCACTCAGGCGTGACCAGTGGTCGGCGTTGTTGGCGTCGGGGCGCCCAGCTTGTCAGAGATTCAAGCGTGGGACGTCGCCCACCTCGAAAACGCGGCCAGGGACTGGACGGCCACCGCCCGGCATTGGGAAACATCGTTTAGCTCGATTCATCGGGCGTCCGTGTCGCCGGGCGGGACGGTCTGGGAAGGCGTCGCTGCCGAAGCCGCACAGGAACGCGCCTTCGCTGATCTCGTAAAAGTTCGGGGATTGGCCGATGCGCTGCACGAATCCGCGGCCGTAGCGCGCCGGGGAGCCGAGACCCTCTATTCGGCCAAGCAGAGCGTGCTGGACGTAGCCAGGGAGGCGAGCGCCGCCGGTTATGTGGTGGGCGAAGACCTTTCGGTGTCACCGTCGCGCAGTGGCGCCGCCGCGCGGGCGCAAGCGCAGCTGTACGCCGCACAGATTCAAGAACGCGCCGTCCAGCTGGCCGTCCACGACCAAGAGATCGCCGCCAAAATCACCGCCGCCACCGCGCCCCTCTACGCTGTGACCTTCCCTGAATCTCCGTCCGCGCCCGGCGACGACAAGCCGAAAATTCAAACAGTTGATTTACTCACGTTCAAAGACGCTCCGAACCCGGAACCCGGGCAAAGCGACGGTCCGAGCGGAGACGATATCCGCCGGGTGCTCGACAAACTGCCCGCTGGCAACCGACCATCCATCAGAGAGGTCCGCACGCCTCAGGACCTTGAGAATATATTGAATTGGGCCAAGCAACACGGAGCCGAGATCCCAAATGCATACGGCGACCCGAGTAAGGGCGTCGAATACCAGCTACCCGACGGGACGAGGGTTGGGCGGCGCTGGAGCGCCGAGTCCAACGGACAACAAGTTCTCGACATCAAGTTCCCCGATCGAGGGGACTACACGAAAATCCATATCAACCCACGAGGGGGCGTACCGGCACTAGCGGCACCCTCCCCGCCGCGGTCTGTCGGCCCTCCCGCGGCAGGAGAACCTGCCACCACTCCTCAAGCGCCAGCCCACCAGCCGACTGAAGTGGCACCGTCGCCTAAGCCCATTCCCGGAAAGGCAAATAGCGGCGGAGGATTGCCGGGATCGCTTTTCGGCGGCCTACCCCCGAATTCGCCAGCAACTGGACCTCACCCCATCCACATACCGCACACCAAGGATCACCGATTCCCACTATTGGGCGAGATCCCAGAAGAATTCGTAGGGCCCGAAGAGTGACGATTGCAGGCAACGCAAGATATCGGCAGGAGTGGGGAGAGCGATGACTGGACCTTTTGACCCGTTTCGCGATCGTGACGAGCTCCGGTTGAACGCCGACGACATCCTGCGCAATGAGCTGTTGCTCGATGGAACGGCAATGTGCATACCGATGGCACAAGTCACAGCGATCATCAGCCGCGAAAACCTCGCCGACAATGTCGCTGCCCACCAGGACTTAGTACTGCGCACCATCCGATCGTTGCTCGACGACGGGCTCATGAAGATCGGCGACATATTCGGCGCTTCTGATGAACGCGTCGTGCCGTGGGACCTCTCAATCGATGCCGCCATGGACCGCGTCCGTGACCTCTTCGTCGACCACTACGACGAGCCGGATTTGTATGACTTCCGGATTTGGCTCCAACTCAATCCCGCTGGGGAACAAGCAGCCCGGGCGCTGATGGGTTAGCGCCGCATCCCACCGACCGGATCGGAATCGGAAAGCAATTTTACTTTCTTGCGCCTTCCCACCGCCGAGGCGCCACACCACCGTGTCGTCGTTATCATGAAACTCAATGTCTGACGCGCTGCCCTCGATGAAGAACTCGTACGTCGTCCGGCCGATTTCTAGGTGCGAAGCCCCCTCTTGCTTCGCTTGAATCAGTGCCGCGAGAAAGATAGTCACTCCGCCGGCGTCTAAGGCCAACAACGCCGCGTCCTCGCCAAAGTAGTAACCCTCAGCCAGTCCCGCGCGAACCAGGGTCATGCCTTCATGCTTCCTGACCAACGAATGGGATCGAAATCACCGCCGCGATTAGCCGACTATTCGGCAGCGCTGAAGCGGTCCCCTTTGAGCAAAGAGCGACCGCGCGAAACGAATTCTGGTCTCGCTGCGATAACAGGAAGATAACGGGTTGATGAGGCGGCGAGAGGACGCGGATGAAGCGCAGCGCAGTTCTGGCCGCCGCCGCGGTGACAAGCGCACTCTCCCTGGGAGCGTCGATGGCGCCGGCCCCGGCCAGCGGGGATCCGGCATCGAGCATAAGCCGCACGACCGATCACAACCCCTTTAGCGGCGACTTCGAGGGCTACTGCACCTGGGGCGCCCAAGAACAAATCCACACCCACACCGGTTACTACATCCGAGCGCTCACCGGAAATGCCGAAAACTGGGCCAGCCAAGCCCAAGCGGCAGGCTGGACGGTAGTCAACGAAGCGCAGCCCCACTCGATCGCCGTGTTCAGCAGCACGCTCGTCGGGGGCGTCGGACACGTCGCCTGGGTCGATGCCGTGAACGGCAACACCATCACTATCACCGAAATGAACACTGGTTATGGGGCCACCGTGTCAAACGGCTACCGCACCACGGGCTTCCACGAATTCGACACACGCACCGTCGCACAAGTACCGGGGATGAGCTACATCCTGATCCCCTGACCTTTCGCGCCCTGGTCACCAGGGCCGTAGCCGCGGCAGCCAGGCCGGCACGTTGAGTTTGTACTCCTCGTACTGGTTCCCGTATCGCCTTGTCAGGGTCGGCTGTTCGTACAGAAGAACAAAAGATGCGGTGGCAATCCACACGATCACGGCATAGACCACCAGCTCCGGACTACGAAAGAGCAATGCCTGCCCGAGAATTGCCAGCACGAGTCCGACATACATCGGGTTGCGGACATAGCGGTTGAACCCGGTGACCACCAGATGTTCCGTCGGCGCAACGGGCGCGGGAGTTCCTCCGGCCCTGGCGAATTGCGTGAACGCGTGCAGCAGCGGGATCAGCCCCGCTGCGATCAGCACGACGCCCACTGCCTGCGCCACCCGTAACGGCGCGCCGCCGTGGGGCAGCGCCCACCCGGTGATCAACCAGGGGATCAGACCCACAACGGTGCCCGGAGCCACCACAAAGAACGCCGCTGACCCGGCGCTGGCCACAGTTGTTCGCATGGTCTTCCTCCTAATAATTCCCCGCTTGTGGAATTCTATGGTCGACGATAGCCCCGCGCGGCCAGAAAGTCCACAGCTGTAGAGTTTTGTCGCATGTCACCCGTCGGCCGGCGGCCGGGAAAAACCGATACGCGCGATCAGATCCTGCTGACCGCTCGCCGCTTGTTTTCCGAACGCGGTTACGACAAGACGTCGCTTCGGGACATCGCCACCGAGGCGCAGGTGGACACCGCGCTGATTCGGCACTATTTCGGCACCAAGGACGACCTGTTCCGGACCACGATCGGGTGGCCGTTCGATCCGCAGCAAGTCGCCGGTCGCATCGCGGAAGAGGGCCGTGACGAGATGGGCCGACGACTCAGTGAGGTGTTCCTCGAGTTTTGGGAGCACCCCGACAGCCGCGCCTCATTGCTGGCGATTCTGCGTGGGGCCGCCACGCATGAGGAGTCGGCCACGTTGGTGCGGCAATTCATCCAGGGCCAGTTGTACCAGCAGATCGCATCGCAGCTTCCCGGGCCGGATGCCGAGATCGGAATCGATCTGGCGATGGCCCAGCTGCTCGGTGTCGCCTTCTTGCGATACATCCTGCAGGTCGAGCCCCTTGCCTACGCGCCGGTCGCCGAACTCACGGATCGCGTTGCACCCGTCGTCAGCGCGCATCTGCGGATCCCCGAGAACTCGCCAAATCGTAAGGGGCATAACCGGCGCCGTGGTTGAGCAGCTTGATCCACTCATCCGGTTTGGCCGGCTACCCGCTGCTCATTGATTGGACGGCAACGGATTTGGAATCTCTCGCGCACCGTGTCGAGAACATGGCGTTCGCATTCGCGGCGGTGCGTGAGCAGGAACCGTATCGGGCTCGGCAAGCGGCACGGTAGCGGTACCAAGTATCGAATCGAGGCCGTACTCCTTGAATACGCCGCTTGGGACGTTGTCGTAGATCAGGCTCAGGTTGTGCTGGACCAGTGCGATGAGCACATACGGGAATGCCACCGGCGATTCGCGTCGTAGCTCCTGCCAGTCGAGTTCGTAGAGCGGAATGTCCCTGAGCTTGTCCAAGAACAGCAGGTGGGCCAGGAAGTACCCCATGAACGCCGGCAAGTGCAGCACCGCCGGCCGCACATTGATCGAGACGACCGCACCACTGGGCGAAACGTAAGGCTTGCTAGCCTCTGAAGTCGCGTTGGCATACGCATCGATTGGGCCCGTACTCTCGAACAGGTGACAGCGCGCCCCGAATCTCCGGAACTGGTCGCGCTGTTGGCTGGACGCCGAATCGCGGTGCTGACCGGCGCCGGGATTTCCACCGACTCGGGCATTCCCGACTACCGGGGCCCGGATTCGCCGCCGAGCAACCCGATGACGATACGGCAGTTCACCTCCGATGCCGCGTTCCGGCAGCGGTACTGGGCGCGCAACCACGTCGGCTGGCGGCACATGAACGACACCGAGCCCAACGCGGGGCACCGGGCGCTGGCCGCGCTGGAGCGCGCCGGCGTGGTCAGCGGCGTGATCACCCAGAACGTCGACCTGCTGCACACCAAGGCCGGCAGCGAAAACGTGATCAACCTGCACGGCACCTATGCGCAGGTGATCTGCCTGAGCTGCGGCCACACGATGAGTCGCGCGGCGTTGGCCGAAGAGCTCGAGGCACTCAATCCGGGATTCATCGAGCGCGCGGAGACGATCGGTGGGCTGGCGGTGGCACCCGACGCCGACGCCGTCGTCACCGATACCGGGTCGTTTCGCTATCTGGACTGCCCGCGCTGCACCGGCATGCTGAAGCCCGACATCGTCTACTTCGGTGAAAACGTCCCTAAAGACACTGTGGCACGGTCTTTTTCGATGGTCGGCACATCCGACGAACTGCTGGTCGCGGGCTCGTCGCTGACCGTATTCTCCGGCTACCGATTCGTGCGGCACGCCGCCGCACTCGGCCTACCGATCGCCATCGTCAACCGCGGGCCCACCCGAGGCGACGATCTGGCCACCGTCAAACTCGACGCCGGCTGCTCGGAATTGTTGGTGCTGCTCGCCTCCGAACTGGGAGGTGCGCTGGCGCCACTGGCCTTGCGGTAAAACGCTAGAACTCACACGGCAGGCTGCGCACGGCGTGCACGAAGTTACCCGCCACGTATGTCGCATCGGTTGCCCGGATGTCCGGCAGCTGGCGGAACAACTCACCGAAGATCGCGCGCAGTTGCGCGCGTGCCACGTGGGCGCCGAGGCAGAAATGCAGCCCGCCACCGCCAAACCCGACGTGCGGGTTGGGGCTGCGGCTCAGGTCGAAGTGATCCGGACGCTGGAACGCCTCGGTGTCCCAGTTGCCCGATGAATAGAACATCACCACCTTCTCCCCCGCGGCGACGGTCTGACCCCCGAGCTCGAAATCTGTTGCCGCCGTGCGACGGAAGGTCATCACCGGGGTCGCCCAGCGCACAAACTCCTCGACCGCCACACCGATCCGGTTGTCGTAATCGGCTAGCAGCCAAGCCCTTTGGGCCGGGAAGTCGGTAAGGGCTTTCATAGTGTGGCTCATCGTCTGTCGGGTGGTGTCATTGCCCGCCACCGAGAGCAACACAAAGAACGCGGCCACCTCGGCATCGGTGAGCCGGTCACCGTCCACCTCGGCGTGTACCAGGCTACTGATCAGGTCTTCCCCCGGCTTTTCGCGGCGCTCGGCCGCGAGCGCACCGACGACCTGGTGAAGGTACATCTGCTGTTCGAGGACGACTTCCAGTGCGGGCCGGCCGTTGAGGAATTCGGGGTCGGCCCACGACACCAGTGCGTCGGTGGCATGCGCCATGCGCTCTCGCTCGGAATCCGGGATACCCACCATGTCCGACAGCGTGCGGATGGGCAGCTCCTTGGCGCAGAGATTGACGAAATCCGCACCGCTGCTGGCCTCGCGAAGCTCCTCGACAATCGTCTTCGCATTCGCCTGGATCGACTCCTCGATGCGGCGCACCTGCCGAGGCGTGAATGCGGCATGGGCGAGCTTACGCAGCTTGGTGTGCCGCGGTGGATCCATCGCCAAGAAGGATTGCGATGCCTCCAGCAGTTCCACCGGAATGCTTTCGAACATCACGCCCTTGCCGGACAGGAACACCTCATTATTGCGGCTGACCGCGACGATGTCCGCACGCCGGGTGACCGCCCAATAACCGGGATCATCGGGATCGGGCATCAGGGAGTCCTCGACCGGGGGATGCCAGCTCACCGGCCGCTCGGCCCGCAGCACCGCAAACGAGCGCTCCCTGTCGGCGGCCGTCGTCGACCAAAACGCGCGCGAGGACAGGTCGATCGCGTCATACGCGCGGGGGCGACTGGACCGCCCGGTCAGCACTGCCATCGTTCGTCCTCCGTCATGTAGTCCCTGTCGCGAACGTTGTCGACAGTATGCCTAGACGGTATGTCTAGTCAATATGTTGAACCGTCGGTTATGCTCGGGAAATGCCGTCGGTGACCCGCAAGCCGCAGCCCAAGCGCGAGCAGTCGCGCCAGCAGCGGCGCGAGGAGATGGAACGCCAGCTGTTGGACGCCACCGAGCGGCTGATGCGCGGCGGGGCCAGTTTCACCGAACTGAGCGTGGACCGGCTGTCGACCGAGGCCGGTATCTCGCGGGCGAGCTTCTACATCTACTTCGAGGACAAGGGCCATCTGCTGCGCCGGCTGGCCGGCCAGGTGTTCGCCGACCTGGCCGAGAGCGCGGATCGCTGGTGGAGCGTGGCGGGCCGCCACGATCCCGCCGATGTCCGCGCGGCCATGGCGGGCTTGGTTGCCAGCTATCGCCGCCACCAGCCGGTGCTCGTCGCACTCAACGAGATGGCCGCCTACGACTCGGTGGTGGGCGCGACCTACGGCAACCTGTTGACCGCGGTCGCCGGGCGGCTGACGCGCGTCATCGAAGACGGCCAGGCCGACGGTTCCATCCGGCCCGAGCTGCCCGCGGTCACCACGGCCAGCGCGCTGACCTGGATGGTGGAGCGGACCTGCCAGCAGAATCTGCCGGGCGCACCGGAGTCCTACGACGCCGAACTATTCGCCACGTTAGCCGAAATAATCTGGGCCACTTTGTATCTCAAGTCCCAATCGAGCTGAGACGCTACACCGCGACCAGGTCGTCGGCATGTACCGCGGGCCGGCGCAGCTCGTCGGGCAGCTCCGAAGTAGACCGGCCGATAATCGTCGCGAGCTCGGTCGCGTCGTAGGCAACCACGCCGCGGGCCACCACAGTCGCATTCGGCCCGTGCAATTCGACCACATCGCCGCCGTGAAACTGCCCGGACACCGCCGTGATACCCGCTGCCAGCAGCGAACGGCGTTGCCCGACGACCGCACGCACCGCACCCTCGTCGAGGGTCAGGGAGCCGGTCGAATCGGCGGCGTAGCGCAACCAGAACCGGCGGGCTGACATCCGTTGTGGCCGAGCGGCGAACACCGTCCCCGACGAGGCATCGGTCAGCGCCGTCGCGGCGTCCGTTGCCGCCGCCAACAGCACCGGCACTCCGGCGTCGGCGGCCAGCAGAGCCGAGGACATCTTCGAGGCCATGCCCCCGGTGCCCAGAGCACTGCCCGGCCCGGCCACCACACCATCAAGATCCGACGCCGCAGCCACCTCCGGAATGAAGCGCGCCCCCTCGGTCTTTCGCGGGTCGGTGTCGTACAGGCCGTCGATGTCGGAGAGCAATACCAGCGCCTCGGCGCCGACCAGGTGGGCCACCAATGCCGAGAGGCGGTCGTTGTCGCCGAACCGGATCTCGTTGGTGGCCACCGTGTCGTTCTCGTTGACGATCGCCACCGCGTGCAGCGCGCGCAACCGGTCCAGGGTGCGTTGGGCGTTGGTGTGCTGGGCCCGCATCGAAATGTCTTGCGCGGTCAGCAGCACCTGCCCGACCGTGCGGCCGTAGCGGGCGAAGGCCGCGCTCCACGCGTTCACCAACGCGACCTGGCCCACGCTGGCGGCGGCCTGTTTGGTCGCCAAATCCTTTGGCCGACGCGATAATCCGAGCGGCTCGATGCCGGCGGCGATGGCACCCGAGGACACGATGACGACGTCGGTGCCCGCCTTCATGCGGCCCTCGATCGCATCGGCCAGCCCGGCCAGCCGGCCACCGTCGAACACCCCGGACGGCGTAGTCAGCGCGTTGGTCCCGATCTTGACGACCAGGCTGCGCGCGGTGCGGATGGCTTCGCGATGCGCGCTCACGGCTCGTCACCGCGTTCGCGGCGCCGGCGGCGCGCGGCCTTGCGCTCGTCGGCGCCGATGCGCTCGGTGCGTTCCAGCCGCGCGTCGGTGCCACGGCCGGTCAATGGAACCTGAACGCCGGGAGGGGTTTGCGGCTCCCAGTCGAACGTCATCTCACCGATGGTCACCGCGCAGCCGGGTTGCGCACCCAGCCGCAGCAGCTCCTCCTCGACACCGAGGCGCGCGAGGCGGTCGGCGAGATAACCCACCGCTTCGTCGTTGTCGAAGTTGGTCTGGCCGATCCACCGCTCGGGGCGCGCCCCGGTGACCACGAAGCCGCCCTCCCCGTCGGGCTCGACGGTGAAGCCGCTGTCGTCGACGGGCACCGGGCGGATCACCGGGCGTCGCGCCACCGGCGCCGGGCGCGAGGCGTTGTATTCGGAGATCATTTGCCAGAGCCCAAAGACCAACGGCTGCAACCCTTCCCGGGTTGCCGTCGACACCAGGAACACCGGCCAGCCACGCTCGGCGATGTCGTCGTAGACGAACTCGGCGAGCTCGCGCGCCTCCGGCACGTCAATCTTGTTGAGCACCACCGCCCTCGGCCGCTCGGCCAGGTCGACCAGCGCCGCATCCCCTTGCAGGGTGGGCGTGTAGGCGGCAAGTTCGGCTTCCAGCGCGTCGATGTCGGAGATCGGGTCGCGGCCGGGCTCGGCTGTGGCGCAGTCGACGACGTGCACCAGCACCGCGCACCGCTCGATGTGCCGCAGGAAATCCAGGCCCAGGCCGCGACCTTCGGAAGCGCCCGGGATCAAGCCGGGCACGTCGGCGACGGTGAACGATTGCTCGCCGGCCGAGACCGCGCCGAGGTTGGGGACCAGCGTGGTGAAAGGGTAATCGGCGACCTTGGGCTTGGCCGCCGAGATCACCGACACCAACGACGACTTTCCCGCGGACGGAAATCCGACCAGCCCGGCGTCGGCGACTGTCTTGAGCTCGAGGGTGAGGTCGCGGGCCTGGCCGGGCTCACCCAGTAGCGCAAACCCGGGGGCCTTGCGCGCGCGAGACGCGAGCGCCGCGTTGCCCAGCCCGCCACGGCCACCGGCCGCGGCTTCGAAGCGGGTGCCCGCACCGACCAAATCGGCTAGCAGCCGGCCGTGGTCGTCCAGGACGACGGTGCCGTCGGGGACCTTGACTTCCAGATCCGCACCGGCCGCGCCGTCGCGGTTGCTACCGGCCCCCTGCTTGCCATTGGGAGCGGTGACATGCGGACGGAAATGGTAATCCAGCAGCGTGTGGACGGCGGGATCGACGACGAAGACAATGCTGCCGCCGCGGCCGCCATTGCCGCCGTCGGGGCCGCCGAGCGGCTTGAACTTCTCGCGATGAACCGAGGCGCAGCCGTTACCGCCGGAGCCGGCCCGGGCGTGGATGACGACTCGATCGACAAACCGAGGCATCGGGGGTCCTCTCAGCTGCCCGCATGCACGGGCGCAGCGACCTCAGTCGGAGGTCTAGCCGGCGGCGACGATGTTGACGGTCTTGCGTCCGCGCTTCACGCCGAACTCGACGGCGCCGGCTTCCTTGGCGAACAATGTGTCGTCGCCGCCACGGCCGACGTTCACGCCGGGGTGGAAGTGGGTGCCGCGCTGGCGGACGATGATCTCGCCGGCCTTGACGATCTGGCCGCCGAATCGCTTGACGCCCAGCCGCTGAGCGGCGGAGTCGCGACCGTTGCGCGAGCTGGAAGCGCCCTTTTTGTGTGCCATGTCTATGAGCCTCCGCTCAGTATTGTCTGTTCTTCGCCTGCCGGCTCATCACTTGATTCCGGTGACCTTCAGGACCGTCAGCTGCTGACGGTGGCCCTGACGCTTGTGGTAGCCGGTCTTGTTCTTGAACTTGTGGATACGGATCTTCGGGCCCTTGGTGTGCTCGAGCACCTCGCCGGTCACCGCGACCTTGGCCAGCGCGGCGGCGTCGGACGTGACGGTGGCACCGTCGACCACCAGCGCCACCGGCAGCGACACCTTGGCGCCGGGCTCGGATTCGAGCTTCTCGACCTTGACCACGTCACCGACGGCAACCTTGTACTGCTTGCCACCGGTCTTGACGATTGCGTAGGTCGCCATCGTTGCTCCTGCTCTTCCTCGCGTCTTCCGCGCGCGTGCAAGTGCGATGCGCGTGGTGGGTCTTTGGGTGCGGGATGATCTTCCCGCCTGTCATCAGCCGAAGTCCTGCCCGGCTTGATGACAACTGTCCAAGGGTACGTGACCAGCGGCTACAGGGTCAAACCAGCACTTCGGCCGGGCAATGGGTCCGTTTGAGCGAAAGTAGCCGTAAGCCGGCCACGCTGGCCGGTAGCAATGGCGCCGGAGTTTGACGGCAATGACGAGACTGCCACCCCCGGCGCGGCAGCCCGCCGTCGCGTGACGGCCGGTTAGTCCACGTGGATGGGCGGGCCGGCCGGCCGGCCCGCCGCTCGGCGGCGTCGCGGACGCCCGAAATCCGCCCCGGCTTCGTCCGCGGAATCTTCGGCGTCGCCGTTCTCGTCGTCGGAGTCCTCGTCGTCGTCGAGATCCTCGTCATCGTCATCGAGATCCTCGTCGTCATCGTCGTCATCGAGATCGTCGTCATCGTCGAGATCCTCGTCGACGTCGTCAGTGTCCTGATCGGTGTCGTCGTCCTCGCCGTCCTCGAAGGCATCGGAGTCCGCATCTTCCAGGTCCGCGGCGGTCTCCAGCTTGGTCTGCTCGTCGGTCTCGGTGGTGACGTCCTCGCCGCCCTCCTCGGCCTCGCCATTGTCGCGGGTGGCCATGGCCTTGAACATCGGATGTTCGCCCGGCGCATGTGCGGGCACCTTTGCGACGGCGGGCTGATCGGCGGGCTCGTCGGATCGGTTCTTCTTCGACCGCTTGCCACGCCGGCCGCCGCTGGACTCGGACTTGCGGCCGGGGGCGGGGACCGAGTCGACCGGGTCGGCATGCAGCAGGATTCCGCGGCCGCCACAGTTCGGGCACGACGTCGAAAATGCCTCGATCAGACCGGTTCCCAGCCGCTTGCGGGTCAATTGCACCAGGCCCAGCGACGTCACCTCGGACACCTGGTGGCGAGTGCGGTCCCGGGCCAGTGCCTCGGTCAGCCGGCGCAACACCAGGTCGCGGTTGGACTCGAGCACCATGTCGATGAAGTCGATGACCACGATGCCGCCGATGTCGCGCAACCGCAGCTGGCGCACGGTCTCCTCGGCCGCCTCGAGGTTGTTCTTGGTGACCGTCTGCTCCAGGTTGCCCCCGGATCCGGTGAACTTGCCGGTGTTGACGTCGACGATCGTCATCGCCTCGGTCCGATCGATGACCAGTGTGCCGCCCGACGGCAGCCACACCTTGCGCTCCATTGCCTTGGCCAGTTGCTCGTCGATGCGATGCACCGCGAAGACGTCCGGACCGGGTTGCCCTTCCTCTCCGGCGGGCGGGTCGTACTTCGTCAGCTTCGAAACTAGATCGGGCGCAACAGAATTCACGTACTCGTTGATGGTGCTCCACGCCTCGTCGCCGGAGACGATAAGGCCGGCGAAGTCTTCGTTGAACAAGTCGCGGATGACCTTGACCAACACGTCGGGCTCTTCGTAGAGCGCCACCGCGGCGCCGGCGGCCTTCCCCTTGATCTCGGCGGCCTTGGCCTCGATCTGCTCCCAACGCTCCTGCAGGCGGGTGACATCGTGGCGAATGTCTTCCTCTTTGACGCCCTCGGACGCGGTCCGGATGATCATCCCGGCGTTGGACGGCACCACCTCACGCAGGATCTCCTTGAGACGCTGGCGTTCGGTGTCCGGCAGCTTGCGGCTGATCCCGGTCGACGACGCGCCCGGCACATAAACCAGGTAGCGGCCGGCCAGGGAGACCTGCGTGGTCAGCCGGGCGCCCTTGTGTCCCACCGGGTCCTTGCTGACCTGGACGACGACGTAATCGCCTGGCTTGAGCGCCTTTTCGATCTTGCGCTCGGCCCCGCCCAGCCCCGCGGCCTCCCAGTTGACCTCGCCGGCGTACAGCACGCCGTTGCGGCCGCGACCGATATCGACGAATGCGGCCTCCATCGAGGGCAGCACGTTCTGCACGATCCCGAGGTAGATGTTGCCGACCAGCGACGCCGACGCCGCCGATGTCACGAAATGCTCGACGACGATGCCGTCTTCGAGGACGGCGATCTGCGTGTAGCGGGCACCCGGGTGCGGCGGCTCGGTGCGAACCCGGTCGCGCACCACCATGACCCGCTCGACGGCTTCCCGGCGCGCCAGGAATTCGGCCTCGGTCAGTACCGGCGGACGGCGCCGACCGGCATCGCGCCCGTCGCGGCGGCGTTGGCGCTTGGCCTCCAGCCGCGTCGACCCGTCGATACCCCTGATCTCGGCATTGCTTGAGCCGTTGTTGCCCCTGCCGTCGTCGGATCCGCCCTTGCCGCGCGGCGCGCGTTCGTGCACCACGGTGTTGGGCGGATCGTCGGGCGAACCGTCGTCGTTGTCGTCACCCGGACCCGACTTGCGCCGGCGCCGCCTGCGACGACGCCGGTTGCCGCCATCCGGCGAACCGTCGTCCGAGCCGTCACCGTCGTCGGAGTCGTCCGAGTCCTGATCGTCGGCGTCGTCATCCGAGTCAGTGGATTTCGAGCCGTCGCCATCGTCGTCCTGGTCTGATCCGCCCTGTTCACCGCGGCCGCGGCCGCGTCCCCGCCGGCCGCGCCGCCGCCGCCGGTTGGCCGGCCGATCGGTCTGCTCGTCGTCGTCACCGTCGTCGGAATCGTCGGTATCGGCGTCGGTGCCGTCGTCGACGCGGGTTTGGGCGTCGGCCGCGACCGGCTGCGGCGCCACGAACAGCGGCATGTACGCCGGCCGGTCGACCACCGTCTCCACGACCACCCGGGACCCGGGTTCCCCCGGTTCTTCGGCGCTGCTGAAGGCCACGAAGTTCTCCGGCGGCCGGGGCGACAGCAGATCGCGCACCCGGATCGCGTCCTCGTAGTCCACGCCGGAATGTGCGCTGCGGATTCGTCCGTCCAGTGCGCTGAGGGCGTCGACCACCCGCTTGCTGGTGGTTCCCAGCGCTCGTGCCAGGGAGTGGACTCTCAATCGGTCCGGCAGGCCTTCCTGGGCCGGCGCAGTCGAAGGGTCTGAAGTTTGGTCACCGTCTATCACGTATTCTCCTCAAGCCCCCGGGCGCGTCATGGCGACGCGGCCACGCGAGGGCTTCGCTATGTACCCGGCCTACTTCTCCCGGACTTGTGATGGTCTTGCCCCGAGCGGCTCGGCTAGAACCAACTCGGTGCCGTGCTGAATGTCGGCCTGACATGCGGCGCTACATCGCGAGCTGGCAATGGTCGCGCTTGTCTAAGTCTTCATTCGGGCGTCCGACGCCGGTCCGGCGACGTTCACCCGCAGTCAGTATCCCACATCACGCCGTCGGCCCAAACGAGCCTGACCTGGAAGCCAGGCGGGCTAGGGGCCTAAGCGCCGGGAAACCATAGCGCGATTTCGCGCTTAGCTGAATCGATCGAATCCGAGCCGTGCACCAGATTCAGTTGCGTTTCCAGCCCGAAATCGCCGCGGATGGTGCCGGGCGTGGCCTTTTCCACTGGGTCGGTACCGCCCGCGAGCTGCCGAAACGCCGCGATCGCGCGCGGCCCCTCCACGATTGCCGCGACGACCGGTCCCGACGTGATGAAGTCGAGCAGCGACTCGAAGAACGGCTTGCCGTCGTGTTCGGCGTAATGCTGGGTGGCCAGCTCTTTGCTGACGCTGCGCAGTTCGAGCGCCAGGATCGTCAGGCCCTTGCGCTCAATGCGGCTGATGATCTCGCCGATCAGTCGCCGTTCGACGCCGTCGGGCTTGATCAGTACCAGGGTCCGTTCGGTCACGGCGGCCAGCGTACAGAACGAATCGGCACTCAGCCGGGTGGCGTTTGCCCGCGCTCTTGGCGTCGACGGACCTCGGCGCGGAAGTACGCGATCAGCAGCCACAGCCCGGCGAACAGCACGCCGATGAATCCCACTCCCGAATAAACCGCGAATCCGGCAAGTACGACCGGCTGGACGGCCAGATTCACCCAGATCGCCCAGGGCCTGCCCTGCAGGCCACTCAGCACGATGAGCAGCCCGGCCACGCTGACTAGGTAGCCCAGCGACACCGTGGTCAGGCCGCCACCGACCGCGCCGACTACCGGTATTGCCAGTAGCACCACGATCGCCTCCAAGATCAGCGTCGCGGCCATCACGCCCCGGAAGCTCTTCCAGGGGTCGGGCGGTGGCGGGTTCTGGTCGCTATCCGTCATTCCGGATCACGACCGAACAACGTACGCGCGGCCCCGGCGGTAACCACCGAGCCGGTCACCACGATTCCGGTGCCAGAAAACGACTCCGCCTCACCGTCGGCAGCGGCCTCGTCGACCAGCGCCGTCGCGACGTCGATGGCGTCGCGCAGGGTTTCGGCGGTCAACACCCGGTCGGGTCCGAACCGCTGCTGAGCGGCCAGCGACAGCGACTCGACATCCAGTGCCCGCGGCGAACCGTTGTGCGTCACGACGACGGCATCGAAGGCCGGCTCCAGCGCGGCGAGAATGCCGTCGACGTCCTTCTCGGCCATCACGGACAGGACCCCGACCAGATAGCGGAAATCGAATTCGCCGTCCAGCGTCTGCGCCAGCGCGGCCGCCCCGGCCGGATTGTGCGCGGCGTCGATGAACACCGTGGGGGCGCTGCGCATGCGCTCCAAGCGCCCGGGGCTGGCGACGGCGGCGAAACCGGCCCGCACCGCCTCGACGTCGAGCTGACGCTGCGCACCGGCGCCGAAGAACGCCTCCACCGCGGCGAGAGCCACGACCGCGTTGTGCGCTTGATGCTCGCCGTGCAGAGGCAGGTACACATCGGAGTACACCCCGCCGAGGCCCTGCAGCTGCAGCACCTGCCCGCCGATCGCGACCTGACGGCCCAGCACCGCGAACTCCGAATCCTCGCGCGCGACTGCGGCGTCGGACGAAACAGTCTGCGCCAGAAGCACTTCCATCGCTTCCGGCGCCTGTCGCGCAATGATTGCGACCGTGTCGGGCGCGCCGTCTGGAGCCTTGGTGATGATGCCCGCCTTCTCACCAGCGATCCCCGCGATGTCCTCGCCGAGGTATTCGACGTGGTCGATGCCGATCGGAGTGATGACCGCGACCGGCGCGTTGATCACGTTGGTGGCATCCCAGCGACCGCCCATGCCCACCTCGACGACGGCGACCTCGACGGGAGCGTCGGCGAAGGCGGCGTAAGCCATCGCGGTCAGCACCTCGAACTTGCTCATCGCCGGCCCACCCGCGGCCTCCGACTGTGCGTCGATCATCTGCACGAACGGTTCGATCTCGAGATAAGTCGCCACGTATTGCGCTGGGCTGATTGGCTTTCCGTCGATTGCGATGCGCTCGACCGCCGACTGCAGGTGCGGGCTGGTGGTTCGGCCGGTGCGCCGGTGCAACGCGGTCAGCAGCGCGTCGATCATGCGTACCACCGACGTCTTGCCGTTGGTGCCCGCGACGTGGATCGACGGATAACCGAGCTGCGGCGAGCCGAGCAGATCCATCAGGGCGCTGATCCGGGTCAGGCTCGGTTCGATTTTGGTCTCGGGCCAGCGCTGGTCCAGCAGATGTTCGACCTGCAACAGGGATGCGATCTCGTCCGGCGTCGGGGCAGTGTTGGTGGCCTCAGGCTGGTCGAGCCAGTCGGGCGGCTCGGTCATTGCAGCCCGGCCAGCCTGGCGTTGATGCGTTCGGTTTCCTCTTGGGCGAGCCGCTGACGATCGCGGATCTTCGTCACAACCTGGTCTGGCGCCTTGGCCAGGAAGTCCGCGTTGGCCAATTTCGCTGCGGTGGAATCTAATTCCTTCCGGGCGGCGGCCAGATCCTTTTCCAGGCGACGACGCTCGGCGGCAACGTCGATGGTGCCCGACGTGTCGAGTTCGACGACGACGGTGCCGCCGCTCAGCCGCACTTCCACGGACGCCGAGGGGTTGAACTCAGGACCCGGCGCCGTCAGCCACGCCAGCGACGTCACCGCCGACACCTGAGTGTTCAGATCGCTGTCTTCGACACCGGCCAACCGGGCCGGCACCTTCTGCCGGTCGGCCAGGCCCTGGTCGCTGCGGAATCGGCGAACCTCGGTCACCAGTCGCTGCATATCGCTGACGCGTTGCACCGCAACAGGATCCAGGCTGATACCGGAGGGCTTCGGCCACTCGGCGATGACCAACGACTCCTCCCCCGTCAGCGCCTGCCACAGCTCCTCGGTGACGAACGGGATGACCGGCTGCAGCAACCTCAGCAGCGTGTCCAGTGTCGCGGCCAGCACCCCGGTGGTCTCGGTGAGCCCGTCGGCGAGCTGCACCTTCGCCACTTCGACATACCAGTCGCAGAATTCGTCCCAGGCGAAGTGGTAGAGAGCCTCGCAGGCCCGGCTGAACTCATAGCTGTCGAATGCCGAATCAACCTCGGCGCGAACCTCTTCCAACCGCCCGAGGATCCACCGGTCGGCATCGGTCAGCTCGGCGAGAGCCGGCAAAGCCTTTTCCGGACGCCATGCCGCACCATTGAGTAACGCGAAGCGGGTCGCGTTGAACAGCTTGGTGACGAAGTTCCGTGACGCCCGGACCGCGTCCTCGCCGACCGACAGGTCGCCGCCGGGACTAGCGCCGCGCGCCAGGGTGAACCGCAACGCGTCGGCTCCAAACGTCTCCAGCCAGTCCAGCGGGTCGATCACGTTGCCCTTGGATTTGCTCATCTTGCGGCCGAATTCGTCGCGGATGAGGCCGTGCAGGAAGACGTCGGTGAACGGCACCTGCGGGCCACGGGAGCCACCGAGCGTGATCGCGTCGTCGCCGCCCACGAAGGTGCCGAACATCATCATCCGCGCCACCCAAAAGAACAAGATGTCGTATCCGGTCACCAAAACGCTTGTCGGATAGAACTTTTCCAGCTCCGCAGTCTGCGACGGCCATCCCAGAGTGGAGAATGGCCACAGCGCCGACGAGAACCAGGTGTCCAGCACATCGGGGTCTTGCTCCCAGCCCTTCGGCGGCGTGTCGTCGGGGCCGACGCAGACCTGCTCGCCGTTGGGTCCGTACCAGATCGGGATGCGATGTCCCCACCACAGCTGTCGCGAAATGCACCAGTCGTGCATATCGTCGACCCAGGCGAACCAGCGCGGCTCGAGGCTAGTGGGGTGAATCACGGTGTCGCCGTTGCGCACTGCGTCACCGGCGGCCTTGGCCAGCGTTTCCACCCGGACCCACCACTGCAGCGACAGCCGGGGCTCGATCGGTTCGCCGCTGCGTTCCGAGTGCCCGACGCTGTGTAGATAGGGCCGCTTCTCGGCGACCACCCGGCCCTGCGCTGCCAGCGCCTCGCGAACCGCCACGCGGGCTTCGAAGCGGTCCATGCCGTCGAATTGTGTTCCGGTATCGACGATCCGGCCCTTGGTGTCGAGGATCGAGATCATCGGCAACTCGTGGCGCAGACCGATCTCGAAGTCGTTCGGGTCGTGTGCGGGCGTGACTTTGACTGCGCCGGTACCGAATTCGGGGTCCACGTGCTCGTCGGCGACGATGATCAGCTGTCGGTCGACGAACGGGTGCGGGAGTGTGGTGCCGACCAGGTGGCGATAACGCTCGTCGTCGGGGTGCACCGCGACCGCGGTGTCGCCCAGCATCGTCTCGACCCGGGTGGTGGCGACCACGATGTGCGGTTGCGAGTCGTCCAGCGAGCCGTACCGGAACGACACCAGCTCGCCCTCGACCTCTTGATAGTCGACCTCGATATCCGAGATCGCAGTCTGCAGCACCGGCGACCAGTTGACCAGCCGCTCGGCCCGATAGATCAACCCGGCGTCATAGAGCCGCTTGAAGATCGCCCGGACCGCGCGGGACAGGCCGTCGTCCATAGTGAACCGGTCGCGGCTCCAGTCCACGCCGTCGCCGAGGCGGCGCATCTGGCCGCCGATGGCGCCGCCGGACTCGTGCTTCCAGTCCCAGACCTTGTCGACGAAGAGCTCGCGACCGAAGTCCTCTTTGGTCTTGCCGTCCACCGCGAGCTGCTTTTCCACCACGCTCTGCGTCGCGATGCCGGCGTGGTCCATCCCGGGCTGCCAGAGCACCTCGTATCCCTGCATGCGCTTGCGGCGGGTCAGGGCGTCCATCATCGTGTGTTCCAGCGCGTGGCCCATGTGCAGGCTGCCCGTGACGTTGGGCGGCGGCAGCACGATCGAGTACCCGGGCTTGGAGCTGGTCGGGTCCGCCTTGAAGTAACCGGCGTCCGCCCACTTCTGGTAGATCGCCGTCTCCAGCGCACCGGGATCCCACGACTTGGGCAGGTCGGCGGCAGAGCGGGGGCTGGCGGTCACCGGTCAATTCTAGGAACCGCGACGAGCCCGCGTGTAAGCGCCCGAACACGCAGGTGATCGGCCAGTGTCGGTTTGGCCGTCCCGCTCAGGGAATCGTGAGCACTTGGCCAGGGTGGATCAGGTCGGGGTCAGCGACGCCGCTGGCGTCGGCGATCACCCGATACTTGCTGCCGTCACCGTAAAAGCGCTCGGCGATGGCCCACATCGTATCGCCGGAGACGACGGTGTAGGTGCGCGGCGCGGGCTCGGGCGCGGCCTCTGCCGGGGGCGCCGGGGAGGGTTCGGCGGTGTCGATCGTCACATCCGCGCCGGCGGGCTCGGCGGCCGGCGCCGGAGGCGGCGGACCCTCGGTTTCGGTGTGGCTGGACCAGGCCGGCCCGTCGGCGGCGTAGAGCACCAGGTTGCAGTCGTCCTGAAGGACGAGCCGGACGTCCTTCTTGCCCTGTGTGTCGGTGTGCCAAACCGGCTTGTCGGATGTGTACAGGACGAAGTTGCCGTCGCGCTGCACCTCGGCGCGCTGCACGTCCTGGCCGTTGGTCGCCGTCGCCCACAACGCCTCGCCCCGCGCGGCCAGCACGAGGTTGCCGTCGTCTTGCAGCGTCAGGGTGTAGGCCCCGTTGTTGGAGGCAAGCGATTCCCCCCGCTGCAGTTGCTGTTCTTCAGTAAGCGTGTCTGACATAGCATTTCCCTCTCTTCATCGTGTCCGCGTGGCGCTGGACACGCTTGCCGGTGCCCGATGAGTGGGTGCCCGGTTGCCTACTTCTTACCGCCGAGCAGGCCACCGAGTATGTCGCCGAGCCCGCCGCTTTTGCCGCTCAGCACGCTTCCGCGAATGTTGCCCAGCGACTTGTCGCCGCTACCGCCGCTCAGGATGCTGCCCAGAACCTCGCCGAGGCCGCCGGCCGGCGCTTCGTTGGTCTGCGGCCCCGAGCCGCGCGATAGTTGTTTTCCGATGTACGCCAACACAATCGGGAGCCCAATCGGTAACAGCTGGTTGAGCAGGTCGCTATTCCCGGCTCCCTCGTTGGCCAGCGCCGACGCGACCTGGTCGGCATCGCTGCCACCGAAGAGCGTCGCGACTGCCTGATGCCCGTCATAGTCGGCAGCGATCACCGCGGATTCGATTCTGCCGGCCTGCTCTGGATCTTGCGAATCCTGCTGCAGACTGCCCAACAGTGACGGCACTAGCGTGCGCACTGCCGTATCGACCTCGCCTTCTTCGGCGCCGAGCGTGCGCGCTATGTCAGCTGTCGGAATCTGCGCGTACAGATCATCGAGACCGGCCATCGCTATCTCCACCTTGATTGCACGGCTGTTTGAGGCAAGTCGCCTACGACACTAGTCCGATGCACTGCCGATCGAAAGGTGTTGCGGCAGCGGGATTAATCCAGCCGCTCGGTCCGCAGCGACACGCCGGCGGCAGGGAGCCGGGCCAGCAAAACATCACCCATCGCGGTCGCGGGGGTAAGGACGCCGCGCAGGTCCGAGAGCTTGTCACGATCCAGTGCGAGGCTCAAGCCACACTCCCCCAGCAACACCGCGGTCGCCTTGTAACCAGGGTCCCCGCGCTGCTCCATCCTGGCCACATACCGTGCACCGCTGGTTGTGGTGGTGTAGGTCTCTAGCCGGTAATAGCCGCGGTCGCGGGCTTTGGCGCTGGGACCGGTGCCGGGTTTGGGTGTGATCCGGTCCAGCACCGTGGCCGGAAGCAGCCGGAAATAGCGGCTGCCCAGCTCGAACGTCGCGTTGCCGATCCCGGCCATGGCGGCCGACGCCACCGGCGCCACCGGCGACGAACCCAGGCTCATGTGTTCGGTGTAACGGAACCGCCGTCCGTACGACCAATCCAGTAATGCGTTGCTGCGCCGTACGATTCGGGTATTGATCGACGACATCAAGAATCCGGCCGTCCAGACACCGGTCAATTCCGGGGCGAGGTAGCGACCGCGCCGCCAAGGTAGATCGGGTTGGCGGCCGAGCTCGGGTTCGGCGCCGCGATCGGTGCTCAGCGTGTAGGGATCGGCAAGCTGGCGGCGTACGGCGGGGTCGCTGGAGGCGGCGCGCAGCACGCCCAGACTCGACGCGATGGTCCCGCCGGAGACCCCGCCGACCAACCGACGCATCACGAAGTTGGTATCGCCGAGTTCGCCGGCGCCGTCGTCTTGCGCCGCCCGGTACAGCGCGTACACCGTCAGATCGGAAGGGATGGAATCGAATCCGCAGCAGTGCACCATGCGGGCACCGTTGTCGGCGGCTTGCTTGTGATAGAGGTCGATGACCTCGCGGATGAACATCGCCTCGCCGGTCAGGTCCGCGTAGTCGGTGCCGGCCGCGGCGCACGCCGCCACCAACGGCATTCCGTAGCGGGCATAGGGCCCAACCGTGGTGACGACGACTTGGGTGCGGGCGGCCATCTCAGCCAGGCTCGACGGGGACGCGGCGTCGGCGCTGAGCACGGGCCAGGATTGCGCGGCTGCTCCCAGGGTGTCGCGAACGGCGCGCACGCGGTCTGTCGACCTGCCGGCCAGGGCGATCCTCGCTCCGGCTCCGGCCCGGGCCAGGTACTCGGCGGTCAGCTTCCCGACGAAGCCGGTCGCCCCGTACAGCACGATGTCGAATTCACGCCACGATGCGGTCATCGTCGCGACGGTACCGGATCGATAGCGACGGCTCGGCGGCCGCGAATCCCCGCAACAAGGAAGATGCCGGGCACCGGCCCGGCATCTTCCTTTACTTGCAACGTCAAACGTCAGCCGCGACGGCCGCAGACGGGCCACGCGCCGATGCCCTGCGAGTGCAGCACGTTCTCGGCCACCCGAATCTGCTCCTCACGGCTCGCGCCGGCCGGGGAACCCGACCCGCCGTTGGAACGCCAGGTGCTCGGGGTGAACTGCAGCCCACCCGAGTAGCCGTTACCGGTGCTGATCCCCCAGTTACCACCCGACTCGCACTGTGCGATGGCATCCCAGTTCACGCTGTACGCCTTGATTGGCGCCGGGGCGTCCGGTGCCGGAGGCGGCGGGGCATCGAAGCCCACCGGAGCGGCCGGCGGCGGAGCGTCCGGCGCCGGAGGCGGCGGGACATTCGGGTCAAAACCCACCGGCGCGGCCGGCGGGGCGTCCGGTGCCGGAGGCGGCGGGACGTCGAAGCCGACCGGCGCGGCGGGCGCGTCAGGGGCCGGGGCGTCAGGAGCCGGCGGCGGGGGCACATCCGCGCTGGCCGTGGCGGACGGAAGCGTCACCAGCGACCCTGTGATTGCAGCGAGGATGAGCGTCTTACGGACGTTGTTCAAAGTGTTCCTTTCGCAAGCGCGCGCGCCAAAGCAAACTCACAGGTGGGTTTAGGTGGTTCGTGAAGTGGAGATAGGTGCTCTGGAACGTGCCGTCTCGTTTCGGCACGGCAGCGGGGGGCAATCATCTGCCCGGCGGGCGAAAAGCCGCTGGCCGCAGACGGCCGTTGCCGCCCGCAGCCCCGCTCACACACGGGTCCGTGGATTAAATTTTCTATGACCCCTTTCGGGCTAAAAGGCACCGTACGAGACCGCGGAACATTCGTCATATCCGACACGCCGCTATATCGGAACAATAACGAGCAGATCACGGTCCGAGTAGAAATTTATCTTTGCAGGTCAACCCCGTGTTTTCTTCGCAAAGTCCCAGGTCAAGATCAAAGACGCAATCGTGACTCGAATCACGCATATTTTGTGAGCTGGACCACGCATTTGCCCTAGCAGCCAAGCTGCCGCCAACCTCACTTCGGTCCCAGACGTCCCTGGCGCCTCATGAGCAGTTTCTTGATGCTTCATCCGGCGCCGCAGTGCGGGCGAAAAACAGCCTCTATCAGCCCAAACATGCTATTTCGCAACGTCATTCACCACTGTCGAGAAAGGGCTACCAAAGCATGGGTGTTAGCAACGTGTTAACACGCCTTGACAACCGCGTCGCCTGAGTTGCGCGGTTTTTCAACGGTTTTAGTCAGGCGAACGCGCCGAAGACCAGCCGCGGGTGCCGACGCGACAACGCCTATGGCCACCGGCGTGACGGGACCTACCGTCCCGCCTGGATTTGCGCGAAACAATTTGCTGAGTAAATTCCCGCAGCCATGTCCACGGGTCCGCATTGTGGCGCCCGGGCATCGCTCCTGCGCCGATGCGTTCTTGGTCGTTCGAAAACTACTGTGCCCCAACATAATCCGGTCAGCACTAGCCGGCATGAATCCGGATGCATCCGCAATAAGCACATAATGGTTTGATCAATTGCGGGCGCACCGATTAAGAGAAAGGATTTATAATCGGTTAACTAACCGCGCAGTTCAGCGATATGTTTATCTCGATAAATCGAGCAGAATCCGAGTGATCGGTTTCAAGAATGGCGAAAACTCGCCGGGCCTATCAGGCTCCGGGGTGCACCAGGGCGCGGAACTCGGAGTCGGTGTTGACGTTGGTCAATGCGCGCGAATCCGGCAACACGATCTGCTGGGCGTCGGACGCATCGATCAGCGCGCTCATCCTGCGCTCGCCGGCGGCCACCAGGGCATCAATTCGGTCGGCCAGCTCGGTGCGGTACACCGCCGCCAGGAAGTGGCTGCGACCGTCCCACGGCACGATCACTTCGGCGTCGGTCTTGGTGGCGAGTGCCATCAGGTCGTCGATCAATTCCGGTGTCAGCAAAGGCATGTCGACCGCGGAGACGAAGGCGAACTGAGCGCCCGCTTCCGCAGCAGCACGCAGTCCGCGCCCGGTCGCCGGCAGCGGCCCCAATCCCTGGATCTCGTCACGGATCACCCGCGCCGCCTCCAACTTTGGCAGCGGTTGGCCCGGGGCAGCGACGACGAATACCGGCTCGCAACGCTGAGCCACGACGCCGACCACATACTCGGCCATCGTGGCGGTTCCGCCGGGACCCGGCAAGGTGGCCTTGTCGCGGCCCATGCGCCGCGATTCGCCTCCGGCGAGTACTACTGCGGCCAATGACACTGCATCGGACACCAGCGCAGCCCCTTAGTCGACGGTCCAGGTGTCGCGCCCGCGCAGCAGTGACTGCAGCGCGGCCGCGTCGAACGGCGTTGCGGACCGGGCCGCGGCGACCTGAGCACGGGCCGCGTCATCGTAGGTGGGGCGGTCGACGTTGCGGAAGATGCCCAGCACCGTGTGATCCAGGTTCTGATCCGACAGCCGCGACAGCGCAAACGCGTAACCGGAGTCGTCCGCGTGCGCGTCGTGCTTGACGATCTCTTCGACGGCCACGTCGGCGGTCTTGGCTACCTCGAGGCCGAAGCCCGACTTCACCACGCAGTATTCGCCGTTGGCGCCGAACACAATCGGCTCACCGTGGTGGACGTTGATCACCCGATCCTCGGCGCCCTCCTTGCGCAGCGCGTCGAACGAGCCGTCGTTGAAGATCGGGCAATCCTGCAGGATTTCGAGCACCGCGGCGCCACGGTGCTCGGCGGCACCGCGCAACACCTCGGTGAGCCCGGCACGATCGGAGTCCAGTGCGCGACCGACGAAGGTCGCCTCGGCGCCCAGCGCCAGCGAGGTCGGATTGAACGGGTGGTCCAGCGAGCCCATCGGCGTCGACTTGGTGATCTTGCCGACCTCGGACGTCGGCGAGTACTGGCCCTTGGTCAACCCGTAGATCCGGTTGTTGAACAGCAGGATGGTGATGTTGACGTTGCGGCGCAGCGCGTGAATCAGGTGGTTGCCGCCGATCGACAACGCGTCGCCGTCACCGGTGACCACCCAGACCGACAGGTCTTCGCGGGCCAGTGCCAGACCGGTGGCGATCGCCGGAGCGCGGCCGTGGATCGAGTGGAACCCGTAGGTCTCCAGGTAATAGGGGAACCGGCTCGAGCAGCCGATACCGCTGACGAAGACGATGTTCTCGCGGCGCAGACCCAGATCCGGCAGGAAGTTGCGGATGGTGTTGAGGATGACGTAGTCGCCGCAACCCGGGCACCAGCGCACCTCTTGGTCGCTGGTGAAGTCCTTGCCTTTCTGCGGCGGATCCTCAGAAGACAGAGTGGGCACACCGTCGTTCTTCTTCAGCCTCGGAGTCAGGCCGAGGTCCGTGCCCGCCAGGTCGCCAGCGATCACGTCAGTCATGAGCGCCGCTCCTCCTCATCGCTTCGCTCTGCATCGCCACTGCGCAAGTCATGCGTTAGCTCCAACCGTTGCTGCCGCCATTCTGGCGACCATCGTCTTGTCTTGCTCGATTTCGGCCAGTGTTCCCGCGAGCGCCGCCCGGATAACACGCCCGATTTCGTCGGCCAAAAACGCCAGGCCCTGAACCTTGGTGACCGACTGGACGTCGACCAGATACTTCGCCCGCAGCAACATCGCCAATTGGCCCAGGTTCATCTCCGGTGCCACCACCATCGGGTAGCGCCGCAGCACGTCACCAAGATTGGCGGGGAACGGGTTGAGGTAGCGCAGGTGGGCGTGGGCGACCTTGATGCCCTTGCGCCGCGCGCGCCGGCAAGCCTCGCCGATCGGGCCGTACGAGCTGCCCCAGCCGATCAACAGCAGCTCCGCGTCGCCGGTCGGGTCGTCGACCGCCAGGTCGGGAACCGAGATGCCGTCGATCTTGGCCTGGCGGATCCGCACCATGAGGTCGTGGTTGACCGGCTCGTAGGAGATGGCGCCCGAACCGTTCGCGGCTTCCAGGCCACCGATGCGGTGTTCGAGACCGGGGGTGCCCGGAACGGCGAACTGGCGGGCCAGCGTCTCCGGGTCGCGCGCATACGGCTGGAAGGGCTCGTCGGGCTTGGCGAAGGTGTGCTGGATGTGCGGGAGTGAGCCGACATCCGGGATCTGCCACGGCTCAGAGCCGTTGGCGATCGCGCCGTCGGACAGCAGGATCACCGGCGTGTGGTACGACACCGCGATGCGCACCGCCTCGAGCGCGGTCTCGAAGCAGTCCGACGGCGACCGCGGCGCCAGCACCGCCACCGGCGACTCGCCGTTGCGGCCAAACAGCGCCTGCAGCAGGTCGGCTTGTTCGGTCTTGGTCGGCAGACCGGTCGACGGTCCACCCCGCTGGACGTCGACGATCAGCAGCGGCAGTTCGGTCATCACGGCCAGGCCGATCGCCTCGGACTTCAGCGAGATACCCGGCCCCGAGGTGGTGGTGACGCCCAGCGCGCCGCCGTACGAGGCGCCGATCGCGGCGCAGATGCCGCCGATCTCGTCCTCGGCCTGGAAGGTGATCACGTTGAAGTTCTTGTGCTTGGACAGCTCGTGCAAGATGTCCGACGCCGGAGTGATCGGGTAGCTGCCGAGGACGACCTGAAGGTCGGCAACCTGACCGGCCGCGATGATGCCGTAGGCCAGCGCCGTGTTGCCGGAGATCTGGCGGTACTCACCGGTCGGCAGCGTCGCCCGGGACACCTCGTAGGTGGTGCCGAATGCCTCGGTGGTTTCGCCGTAGTTCCAGCCCGCCTTGAGCGCGAGCACGTTGGCCTCCGCGACGTCGGGCTTGCGGACGAACTTCTCCCGGATGAAGTTCTCGCTGGTCTGGATCGGCCGGCCGTACATCCACGACAGCAGGCCCAGCGCGAACATGTTCTTGGCGCGCTGCCCGTCTTTCTTGCTCGCGCCGATCGTCTCGACGGCACCCAGCGTCAGCGTGGTCATCGCGACGGAATGCACGACGTAGTCGGACAGCTCGTCGGTCTCCAGCGGGTTTGCTACATAACCGACCTTGGTCAGGTTGCGCTTGGTGAATTCGTCGGAGTTCGCAATCACCATTCCGCCGCGCGGCAGGTCGCCGATGTTGGCCTTCAACGCGGCCGGGTTCATTGCGACGAGCACGTCCGGCCGGTCGCCCGCGGTCAGGATGTCGTAGTCGGCGATTTGAATCTGGAAGGACGAGACCCCGGGCAATGTGCCTGCGGGGGCCCGGATCTCGGCGGGATAGTTCGGCTGCGTCGCCAGGTCGTTACCGAAAAGTGCGGCCTCAGAGGTGAACCGGTCACCGGTCAGCTGCATGCCGTCGCCGGAGTCGCCGGCGAATCGGATGACAACCTGTTCCAGACGTTGGCGGTCCGAGGACCCGCCATGAGAATCTGACCCGGCTCCACTGCCGTTCAAATCCACGTCTCCGCCTTCCATTTGTTAACCGGACAGGCACTCATCCGAAGTTTCAGGTTACGCGCCGTCAAAGGGAGCCCCGCTCTCACACGATTGAATGAGACTGGTAGTACCAATTATTGCATTGGTTTTCGGGTCACAAGGACGTCTCCGGCTGCGCATACTTACCAATATCTTAGGCAAAACGCGTAGTCAGTGAGGGCTACCGACGAGTACGACACAAAACTGTGGTTTTGGTCACTTCGGCACCGGGTTGTAACCCACCGTTGTCCGGGGTGTGATTCAGTGACGCCGTTTCGGGCGTCACGAGGATTCTGGCGGGGGCAACCCGGCCGCCGGCGCTTTAAGAGCTAGGCGCTCTTGTCGCGGCGCTCGGTGCGCGACGGCTTGCGCGGCACGATCGTCGGCAAGACATTGTCCTGCACCGTTTCCTTGGTCACGACCACCTTGGCGACGTCATCGCGGCTCGGGATGTCGTACATCACCGGCAGCAGGACCTCTTCCATGATGGCGCGCAGGCCACGGGCACCAGTGCCGCGATGAATCGCCTGGTCGGCGATCGCCTCGAGCGCGTCGTCGCTGAACTCCAGCTCCACGCCGTCCATCTCGAACAGCCGGGTGTACTGCTTGACCAGCGCGTTCTTTGGCTCGGACAGGATCTTGACCAACGACTCCATGTCGAGGTTGGTGACCGAGGCGACGACCGGGAGCCGGCCGATGAACTCGGGGATCAGTCCGAACTTGATCAGATCCTCGGGCATCACTTCGGCGAAGTGGTCGGTCGTGTCGATCTCGGCCTTAGAGCGAACCTCGGCACCGAAGCCCAGACCGCGCTTGCCGACGCGCTCGTAGATGATCTTCTCCAGGCCGGCGAACGCACCCGCGACAATGAACAGCACGTTGGTGGTGTCGATCTGGATGAACTCCTGGTGCGGGTGTTTGCGGCCGCCCTGCGGGGGAACCGACGCCTGCGTGCCCTCCAGAATTTTCAGCAGCGCCTGCTGCACGCCCTCGCCGGAGACGTCGCGGGTGATCGACGGGTTCTCGCTCTTGCGGGCGATCTTGTCGACCTCGTCGATGTAGATGATGCCGGTCTCGGCGCGCTTGACGTCGTAGTCGGCGGCCTGGATCAGCTTGAGCAGAATGTTCTCGACGTCCTCCCCGACGTAACCGGCTTCGGTCAGGGCGGTGGCATCCGCGATGGCGAACGGCACGTTGAGCATCTTGGCCAGGGTCTGAGCCAGGTAGGTCTTACCGCAGCCGGTTGGGCCGAGCATCAAGATGTTGGACTTGGTCAGCTCGACCGGCTCGCACCGGGAGTCACGACCCTTTTCGCCGGCCTGGATCCGCTTGTAGTGGTTGTAGACCGCGACGGCCAGCGTGCGCTTAGCGGTGTCCTGCCCAATGACGTATCCCTCGAGGAATTCCCGGATCTCGGCCGGCTTGGGCAGCTCGTCCAGCTTGACGTCGTCGGCGTCCGCCAGCTCCTCTTCGATGATCTCGTTACAAAGATCAATGCACTCATCGCAGATGTAGACCCCCGGGCCCGCAATGAGTTTCTTAACCTGCTTCTGACTCTTTCCGCAGAACGAGCACTTCAGCAGATCACCGCCGTCTCCGATGCGCGCCATGGTGCCTCAGTGCCTACTTCCTGTAGCCGTACGTCTTTTAACGTGCCGCATGTATTCCCCCCGACGCTACCCGCTGGATCGGGCCCGCCGCGACCATTAGCGCCGAATCGCGTCGGTGGTATTCGTGCCTGTCCGAAAACATATAGCCCGACAACCCCCGTCACTGGCGCAGACGCGCTTTCCGTGTCTTTGGCGTGTCGCGGTCGTTACCCGACCGAGGCTGCTAATGCGAAACGGGCTGGTTGCCAGGCCACCACCATACAGTGGCCGGGTGGGATTGGCTGCCGGAATTTGCAAGGCGGACGAATCCGTGCTGATCAGCGACGGAGGTCTGGCGACCGAGCTGGAAGCACGTGGTCACGACCTGTCCGACCCGCTATGGTCGGCGCGGCTGCTGTCGGATGCGCCGCAGGAAATCGCCGCGGTACATGCCGCCTATTTTCGGGCCGGCGCCACGATCGCGACCACCGCCAGCTACCAGGCGTCGTTCGAAGGCTTTGCGGCCCATGGCTTTGACCGCGAGCGGGCCGTCGAATTGTTGCGCCGCAGCGTCGAACTCGCGCGGGCGGCGCGCGACGAGGCCGGCGCCGGCGACCTCCTCGTCGCCGCATCGGTCGGACCCTACGGCGCGGCACTGGCCGACGGATCCGAATACCGCGGGCGTTACGGGCTTTCCGTCGCGGCGCTCAAGCGCTGGCATCGACCGCGACTGGAGACTCTGGCCGCGGCGGGCGCCGACGTGCTGGCGTGCGAGACCGTGCCGGACGCCGACGAAGCCGAGGCGCTGGTCGACCTGGTAGGGGCGGCCGGCGTGCCGGCCTGGCTCAGCTACACGATCGACGGGTCGCGCACGCGCGCCGGCCAGCCGCTCGCCGAGGCGTTCGCGGTGGCCGCCGGTGTCGACGAGATCGTCGCGGTCGGCGTCAATTGCTGCGCCCCCGACGACGTGCTGCCCGCCATTGAGGTCGCGTCGACGATCGGTAAGCCGGTGATCGTCTATCCGAACAGCGGCGAACGATGGGATGGGAGCAAGCGGCAATGGATCGGGCGGTCACGGTTCTCCACCGAGCTCGCCCGGCAGTGGATCGCGGCCGGGGCGCGCATCGTCGGAGGATGTTGCCGGGTCGGGCCGGCCGATATCGCCGCGCTGGCGGCCGTCGCAGAAATTGCCGAGCGAGCGGCCGTCGCAAAAGACGCCGAAAGCCGTTAGGCGTTCTGCGCGGAGAGCTTCCGGTACTCGAGTACGGTGTCGATGATCCCGTAGTCCTTGGCATCTTCGGCGGTCAGGATCTTGTCCCGATCGGTGTCCTTGCGGATCACCGCGGCGTCCTTATTGGTGTGCCGGGCCAGCGTGGTCTCCATCAGCGTGCGCATCCGCTCGATCTCGGCGGCCTGGATCTCCAGGTCGGAGAACTGCCCCTGGATCACGCCGGACAGCGACGGCTGGTGGATCAGCACGCGCGCGTTCGGCAGTGCCATCCGCTTCCCCGGCGTGCCGGCGGCCAGCAGCACCGCGGCGGCCGAGGCGGCCTGACCCAGGCACACCGTCTGGATGTCGGCCCGCACGTACTGCATGGTGTCGTAGATCGCCATCAGCGAGGTGAACCCGCCGCCGGGCGAGTTGATGTACATGGTGATGTCGCGGTCGGGGTCCAGCGACTCCAGCACCAGCAGCTGGGCCATGATGTCGTTCGCCGAGGCGTCGTCGACCTGCACGCCGAGGAAGATGATGCGCTCCTCGAACAACTTGTTGTACGGGTTCGACTCCTTGACACCGAAGCTGGAGTGCTCGATGAACGACGGCAGGATGTAGCGCGCCTGGGGTTGGGTTTCGGGGTTCACTGGGCTTCTCCATTGGTGATGTGGGCGGCGCGGGTGATGATGTGGTCGACGAAGCCGTACTCCAAGGCCTCCGGTGCGGTGAACCAGCGGTCGCGATCGGAATCCGCCTCGATCCGCTCGATCGATTGTCCGGTGAACTCCGCGTTGAGCCGGAACATCTCCTTCTTGATGACGTGGAATTGTTCGGCCTGGATCGCGATATCGGCCGCGCTGCCCGTCACCCCGCCCAGCGGCTGGTGCATCAGGATGCGGGCGTGCGGCAGCGCGTAGCGCTTGCCCTTGGTGCCCGCGGCCAACAGAAACTCGCCCATCGAGGCGGCCATGCCCATCGCGTAGGTGGCGATGTCACAGGGGGCCAGCACCATCGTGTCGTAGATCGCCATCCCCGCGCTGATCGATCCGCCCGGGGAGTTGATGTACAGGGAGATGTCCTTGTCGCCATCCTCGGCGGCGAGCAGCAGAATCTGCGCGCACAACCGGTTGGCGACCTCGTCGTTCACCTCCGAACCCAGGAAGATGATGCGCTCGGAGAGCAAGCGCTCATAGACCGAGTCCGTGAGGTTGAGACCCACCGAATTCGAACGCATATCACTCACGACTGGGTTACCTGCTTTCTTTCAGATCTGTACTGACGACACTAACCAACCGCGCGCGCCGTTTCGCGGCCACGCACCCCCGAAACGGGCGCGTTCGCTCACAGCGTCACGGTTGGGTCATTCCTCGCCGGACTCTTCGACCGCGTCGTCGGCGTCATCGGAGTCCTCATCGTCGGCGTCGTTCTTCGCCCGATCCGGGAAGAACTCGCTCGTGTCGATCGTGTTGCCGTCGGTGTCGGTGACCGTCGCCTTCGATACCACCGCGGCGATCGCCAGACCGCGCCGCACGTCGGCGAACATGGCCGGCAGCTGGTTGTTTTCCTGAAGGTAGGAGAACAGCTGTTGCGGCTCGATGCCGTACTGCCGCGACGTCGCCACCAGTCGCTCGGTCAGATCGTCCTGGCCGACCTGGACTTCCAACTCGTCAGCGAGCGCGTCGAACAACAGCTGCCGCTGGACGTCCTTCTCCACCGCGCTGCGGGTTTCGGTTTCGAACTCCTCGCGCGTCTTGCCCTGTTCGGCCAGCACCTCGGCGAACTTGGCTTCGTCGTGATTGACGCTGTCGATGGCGCCGTGCATGGCGCTGTCGAACTGTTCGGCGACGATGCCCTCCGGCAGCGGCACGTCGACCTGCTCGAGCAGCGCGTCCATCGCGGCTTCCTGGATCTTGCCCGCTTGCTCGGCGCGCTTGAGGTTGCCCACCTGGTCGCGCAGGTTGGTGCGCAGTTCGTCGATCGTGTCGAATTCGCTTGCCAATTGCGCGAATTCGTCGTCGGGTTCGGGCAGTTCGCGTTGCTTGATGGTCTTGACGGTTACGGTCACCTGCGCGTCCTTGCCGGCGTGTTCGCCGGTGGCAAGCTTGGCGGTGAATTCCTTGGATTCGTCGACCGACAGGCCGATGATCGCATCGTCGAGGCCCTCGATGAGCCGGCCGGAGCCGACCTCGTGCGACAAGCCTTGCGCGGCGGCGCCCGGTATGTCCTCGCCGTCGATCGTCGCCGACAGGTCGATCGAGACGAAATCACCGTCGGCGACCGGACGGTCCACTCCGGTCAGGGTGCCGAACCGGGCCCGCAGCGACTGCAGCTCGGCGTCGACGTCGTCGTCGCTGACCTCGATCGGATCCACCGACACCTTCAGCGTGCTGAGGTCCGGCAGCGTGATCTTGGGGCGGACGTCGACCTCGGCGGTGAATGCGAGGTCCTCGCCGTACTCCTTCTTGGTCACCTCGATCTCGGGACGTCCGATCGGGTGCACCTCGGTTTCGCTGACCGCCTGCCCGTATCGGGTGGGCAGCGCCTCGCTGACGACCTGGTCGAGCATCTCCTCGCGGCCGAAGCGGGCCTCCAGCAACTTCATCGGTACCTTGCCGGGCCGGAACCCGGGCAGCCGGACCTGCCGGGCCAGCTCCTTGTAGGCGCGCTGGAAATCGGGCTCGAGTTCGGTGAACGGCACCTCCACGTTGATGCGCACCCGGGTGGGGCTCAACTGCTCGACGCTGCTCTTCACGGATGTGCTCCTCGTTCTTTGTTTCGTTGGTGCGGCAGTGCTGGTCGGGGTGACAGGATTTGAACCTGCGGCCTTCCGCTCCCAAAGCGGATGCGCTACCAAGCTGCGCTACACCCCGCGCTGACCTCGCGATCCTACGGCTCGACCGCGTCGCCCCGACAGCGACCTCGCAGACCTAACAGAGCGATCACGAGACCGCGTCGATTAGATTTGATGTTCGCCGCCAGATACAGTCACGCTCGACTAATGCATGCGGGCGTAGCTCAATGGTAGAGCCCTAGTCTTCCAAACTAGCTACGCGGGTTCGATTCCCGTCGCCCGCTCGGGGTAAGTGCTGCTCCACAGAAAGGCGCCATGAGCGACCTGAAGACGGATGCTGACATTCGCGGCTCGTGCGCGTCCGACTTCGTCGGGATACGCAGCGCATTCGAGCGCAATTTCACGCAGAACAACGAGCAGGGCGCGGCCGTCGCCGTATGGGTAGACGGTGACCTCGTCGTCAACCTCTGGGGCGGCTGGGCCGACGCGGCCGGCACCCGGCCCTGGCAGCAAGACACCCTGACCACCGTGCTGTCCGGCACCAAAGGTCTGTCGGCGACCTGCGTCCACCAGCTCGTCGACCGTGGTCAGCTGGACCTGCAGGCGCCGGTGGCCCGGTATTGGCCGGAATTCGGGCAGGCCGGCAAAGAAGACATCACCTTGGCCATGGTGATGAGCCACCGATCCGGAGTGATCGGACCCCCGGCACCGATCACCTGGCAGCAGGTGTGCGACTGGGACTTCGTCTGCGATCAGCTGGCAACCGCCGAACCCTGGTGGGAGCCGGGCACCGCCCAGGGCTATCACATGACCACGTTCGGCTTCATCCTCGGCGAGGTGTTCCGCCGGGTCACCGGCCGCACGATCGGTCAGTACCTGCGCGCCGAGATCGCCGAACCGCTGGGCGCCGACGTCCACATCGGACTGTCGGACGCCGAGCAGCTCCGCTGCGCCGAGCGGGTGAACAAACCGCACATGCACGATCTGCTCACGCACGTTCCCAGCCAGCCCACCTCACTCGCCGAGCACCCCAAGGCCGGCCTCTCGGTCGCAATGGGGTGGGCCCCGGACGACGAGGTCAGCTCGTATGACCTCGACCTGTGGCGCCGCCTCGAGTTCCCCGGCACCAATGGCCAGGTGTCCGCGCTGGGGCTGGCGACGTTCTACAACGCGCTGGCCCAGGAGAAACTGCTCAGCCGCGAGCACATGGACCTGATCCGGGAATGCCAGGGCGGCCTGGAAACCGACCTGGTGCTGGGACCCCGGGTCGCCGACCACGGCTGGGGCCTGGGCTACATGCTCAACCAACGTCGCGTCAACGGACCCAACCCGCGGATCTTCGGCCACGGCGGTCTGGGTGGCTCATTCGGGTTCGTCGACCTGGAACACCGCATCGGCTACGCGTACGTGGCGAACCATTTCGACGCCACCAAGGCCAACGCGGACCCGCGCAGCACCGCGCTGTCCAACGAGGTCTACGCCGTGCTGGGCGTCGACGCCTCCTGATTCTCCCGAGATAACCGCGCCCTGCCGAACGATGCCGGCCGGGCGCGGTTGTTGATGTGGACTTCTATCAGGGATGCCATCCGGGCGGTCCCGACGGCCCCCAGCCCGGAGGCGGCGGCGGTCCAGGCGGTCCCCAGCCCGGCGGCGGCGGCGGTCCCCACCCAGGGCCCCCGGCCGGTCCGGGCGGGTTCCAGCCCCCGGGCCCGCCGCGCCAGTCATGGCAGCTGTTCCAGTCCCAGTTATTGCCCCAGCCCGGGTCCCAGAACTCGCCCGGCCAAAATCGTTGCAGCAAAACGTGGAATTGTTTTCACGAGCCACGTCGTACCCGAGAGCGTCGCGCCCCAAACTGTAGACGCCAGCGTCTCTTCCTGTCAGTTCAGCCGGGTGGCTCACTTTGACACGTCGGGCACCAGAACACGTTTCGGCCCTCGAGCACTGCCGTGCAGATGGGGTCCCCCGAGACGCGGCACGGCTCGCCGGCGCGCCGGTACACATAGGTGCGGGGCCGGTCGGGCGCATAGGACGGCGGGCCGTGATCGTGTTCGGGCCGAACAACGACGATCTTGCCGCCGCGCAAGCCGACCTTCATCAGCGCGACCAAATCGGTCCAGGCGGCGTCGAACTCGGCCTCGCTCACTGCCCGGCCGGGCCGGTACGGGTCGATGCGATGCCGGAACAACAACTCACTGCGGTACACATTGCCCACTCCGGCAATGACGGTCTGATCCATCAATAATGCACCGATAGGCCTGCGGGACTTCGTGATTCGATTCCACGCCCATGCCGGATCGGCATCGCTGCGCAGCGGGTCAGGGCCGAGCTTCGCCACGACCTCACTCGCCTGAGCCTCGTCGATCACCTCGCACACCGTCGGGCCGCGCAAGTCGGTTCCGTACTCGGCGCCGACCATCCGCATGCGTACCTGTCCGACCGGCTCCGGAAGCTCCTCGGAGCGTTCCCATTCGGTGAAGGTGCCGTACAGACCGAGGTGCACGTGCACGATCGGGCCGCCGGCGTAGTGATGGAACAGATGCTTGCCCCATGCGTTCGACTTGCGCAGCACCCGGCCGTCGACGGCGGCCGCCGCCTCGGCGAAGCGGCCCTGCGGGCTGGACACGGCGACGGGCGCGCCGCCGAAGCGCCGTTGGTGCAGCCGGGCCAGCCGGTGCAGCGTATGCCCTTCGGGCAACGGGCGCCCTTACGCCGGCACGCCGGGTACCGGCGGCGCCTGATGGGTGCGCTCGTACTCGTCGAGTATGTCGATACGCCGTTGGTGGCGTTCGGCTTTCGACCACGGCGTGGTAAGGAAGGCGTCGACGAACGTCAGCGCCTCGGCGACGGTGTGCATCCGGCCGCCGATGCCGATCAGCTGTGCGTTGTTGTGCTGACGGGCCAGCGACGCGGTCTCAACGCTCCACGCCAGCGCGCAGCGCGCGCCCGGCACCTTGTTCGCCGCGATCTGCTCGCCGTTGCCCGATCCGCCGATCACGATGCCGAGGCTGTCGGGATCGGCCACCGTGCGTGTCGCGGCGTCGATGCAAAACGCGGGGTAGTCGTCCTCGGCGTCATAGGTGAAGGCGCCGCAGTCGATCGGCTCATGTCCGGTGCTCTCGAGGTGCTCGATGATCGCTTGCTTGAGCTCGAATCCAGCGTGGTCTGAACCCAGGTAGACGCGCATGCCCGACATACTTCCTTGCCGGATCCGAGCTCCGCAACGCGGGACCGACTAGCCGCGATCGCAAGCGCGGGGCGACCGGGTGAACCCGGTCGCCCCGGCAGGCCTAGTCGAATTCGGGCTTCTCGTGACGGCTGCGCTTGAGCTCGAAGAAATGCGGATAGGCGGCGAAGGTCACTGAGGCGTCCCATAGCTTGCCGGCCTCCTCGCCGCGCGGGATCCGCGACAGCACCGGCCCGAAGAACGCGACACCGTTGACGTGAATGGTCGGCGTGCCGACGTCGTCGCCGACCGCGTCCATGCCGGCGTGGTGGCTCTTGCGAAGCGCCTCGTCGTAGGCCCCACTGGTCGCGGCCTCGGCCAGCTCCGCGGGCAGACCGACCTCGTCGAGCGCCAGCTTGATGACGTCCGCGAGTTCCTTGTTGCCCTTGTTGTGAATCTGGGTGCCCATCGCGGTGTAGAGCGGGGCCAGCACCTCGGCGCCGTGCGCCTGCTCGGCGGCGATCGCCACCCTTACCGGACCGAAGGCCGACTTCATCTTCTCCCGATACTCCTCCGGCAGGCCCTCGCGGTTCTCGTTGAGCACCGCCAGGCTCATGACGTGGAAGTTCACGTCGATGTCGCGAACCTTTTCCACCTCGAGGATCCAGCGTGACGTGATCCATGCCCAGGGGCATAGCGGGTCGAACCAGAAGTCGGCTTGGTTTTTGACGGGGCCTTGTCGGACATTGCGCAGTCCTCTCCGGACGAGATCGGGAACGGTCAGAACACCGCTCAACACAACCGCAGCCGCCGCCCGCGCGTTCCCGTTCCGCACTGTTTGCTCGCGACGCTACTAAGTTGGACGGGTGGCACTTCCTCACCTCACCCGCGACCAAGCCGTCGAACGTGCGGCGCTGATCACCGTCGACAGCTATCAAATCAGCCTCGACGTCACCGACGGCTCCGGTCCTGGCGGCGCGCCTGGCGAACGAACTTCGCGTACTTTCCGGTCCACCACCACCGTGGTGTTCGACGCCGTCGCCGGCGCCGACACGGTGATCGACCTGGCCGCCGAGACCGTCCGCAGCGCCACCCTCAACGGGCGCGATGTGGACGTCTCCGGATACGACGAGTCGACCGGCATCCCGTTGCGCGGACTGGCCGACCGCAACGTCGTCGTCGTCGACGCCGACTGCCGTTACTCCAACACCGGCGAGGGACTGCACCGCTTCGTCGACCCGGTCGACAACGAGACCTACCTGTACTCGCAGTTCGAAACCGCCGATGCCAAGCGGATGTTCGCCTGCTTCGACCAACCCGACCTCAAGGCCACGTTCGACCTGCGGGTGACCGCGCCGGCGCACTGGAAGGTGATCTCCAACGGCGCCACCACGTCGGTCGACAACGGCGTGCACAGTTTCGCGGTCACGCCGCGGATGAGTACCTACCTGGTGGCCTTGATCGCGGGCCCGTATTCGGAGTGGAAGGACTCCTACAGCGACGAGCACGGCGAGATCCCGCTGGGCATCTACTGCCGCACCTCGCTGGCCCAGCACATGGACGCCGAGCGTCTGTTCACCGAGACCAAACAAGGATTCAGCTTCTACCACAAGAACTTTGGGGTTCCCTACGCGTTTGGCAAATACGACCAGCTGTTCGTTCCCGAATTCAACGCCGGCGCAATGGAAAACGCCGGGGCGGTCACCTTCCTCGAGGATTACGTGTTCCGCAGCAAGGTCACCCGCGCCTCCTACGAGCGGCGCGCCGAGACGGTGTTGCACGAGATGGCGCATATGTGGTTCGGCGACCTGGTCACCATGACCTGGTGGGATGACTTGTGGCTCAACGAATCCTTCGCCACGTTCGCCTCGGTGCTGTGCCAGGCCGAATCGACCGAATACACCTCGGCGTGGACAACCTTTGCCACCGTCGAGAAGTCGTGGGCCTACCGCCAGGACCAATTGCCGTCCACGCACCCGATCGCCGCCGACATCCCCGACCTGCACGCTGTCGAGGTGAACTTCGACGGCATCACCTACGCCAAGGGCGCTTCGGTGCTCAAGCAGCTGGTCGCCTACGTCGGGCTGGAGCATTTCCTGGCCGGGCTGCGCGACTACTTCCGCGCGCACGCATTCGGCAACGCCACATTCAGTGACTTGCTCGGGGCGCTGGAAAAGGCGTCGGGCCGCGACCTGTCGAACTGGGGTCAGCAGTGGCTGAAGACCACCGGGCTGAACACCCTGCGCCCGGAGTTCGACACCGACGCCGACGGGAAGTTCACCCGGTTCGTGCTGACGCAGAGCGGCGCCGCTCCGGGAGCGGGTGAGACCCGGGTGCACCGGCTGGCGGTCGGGATCTACGACGACGACGGCGCGGGCAGGCTGGTGCGGGTGCACCGGGAGGAACTCGACGTCGATGGAGCCGAGACGGAAGTCCCTGGGCTGGTTGGTGTTTCGTCCGGGCAGCTGATTCTGGTCAACGATGACGACCTGACCTACTGCTCGCTGCGCCTCGATGCCCGGTCGTTGCGGACCGCGCTGGAGCGCATCGCCGACATCGCCGACTCACTGCCCCGCTCGCTGGTGTGGTCCGCGGCGTGGGAGATGACTCGCGAGGCGGAAATGCGTGCCCGCGATTCCGTCGCCCTAGTCTCCGGCGGCGTGCAGGCCGAGACGGAAGTGGGTGTGGCACAACGACTGCTGCTGCAGGCGCAGACGGCGCTGGGCGCTTATGCCGAGCCGGGCTGGGCCCGTGAGCACGGCTGGCCGCAGTTCGCCGACCGGGTGCTGGAGCTGGCCCGCGCCGCCCAGCCGGGATCGGATCACCAGCTCGCCTACGTCAACACGCTGTGCTCGTCGGTGCTGTCCGACCGGCACCTCGCGGCGCTGGCCGACCTGCTCGATCGCGACCCGTCCGAGTTGGGCCTGGGGGGCCTCGAGATCGACACCGATCTGCGCTGGCGCATCGTGACCGCGCTGGCCACCGCCGGCGATATCGACGCCGACGGAATCCAGACGCCGTTCATCGACGCCGAGGTGCGGCGCGACCCGACGGCCACCGGCAAGCGGCACGGCGCCCAGGCCGCCGCGGCCCGTCCGCAGCTCGAGGTCAAGGAGCAGGCGTTCACCACGGTGGTCGAGGACGACACCCTGGCCAACACGTCGGCCCGCTCGATCATCGCGGGCTTCGGGGCGCCCGGCCAGGGTGAGTTGCTCAGGCCGTTCGCCGCGCGCTATTTCCAGGCCATTCCCGGCGTCTGGGCGCGGCGCTCCTGCGAGGTCGCGCAGACCGTGGTGGTCGGGCTGTACCCGTCCTGGGACATCAGCGAGGACGGCATCGCCGCCGCCGACACATTCCTGTCCGACCCCGAGGTGCCCCCGGCCTTGCGCCGCCTCGTGGTCGAGGGCCAGGCCGGGGTGAAGCGGGCGTTGCGCGCGCGCCGGTTCGACGGTGCTTAGGCTGGTGAGATCCCGGCGCTGAGTACGCGGATCGCGCTGACCAGGCCGTCGACCAGGTGGCCCTGCTCGAACGCCGACGAGGCCGCGGCCACGCCCAGCGGGGCGGCCGACTCGGCACCACGCCCGCGTACCTCCGAGCCGTAGACCACCTCGATGACCGCCTGGTCGAGCGAGACGGCCAGCAGCACCGCGTTATTCGGCGTCGGCACGTCGGCCAGGATCTCGCGAGCCCGGGCCGCGGTGTCGCTACCCAGGTCGCCGATGTAGATGGCGAACCGCGTCATCGACTGGCGCGAACCGTATTTCAAGGCGTCGTCGATGGCGACGAGGTCCTTGATCGGGAACGGGTAGTGCACCGAGATTTCGCCGGGCTCGGTGACCCCGGACACCCGTCCGCTGGTGGTGATCGCAAAGCCCAACGGCAGTGCGGCGGGTGCCTTCGTCGCTACCTCACCATGTGCCACTGGCGCCACCTCCGACCGAGAACTCGTCATGTCCGTGCGAGTGGCCGACGAACTCGTCGGTGGCAGCCCACAGAATCGGTGGATGCGTCCACGATTCGGACATCTTGTACGTCGCGGGGTGCGGCCCCTTGCGCGACCAGATCAGCGCCGCCAGCACGATGACCAGCAACGCCGGGATTCCAACCAGGTACAGGTGAATCTCCATAGCGCTCACGACCGAAACCGTATCCCACGCAGTGATCCCGCGGCGCGCCTGGACACAAGATTGGCGGTCAGGCTGCGCCCTCGCCGAGATACCGGACCCAGGACGGATCCATTTCCTTGACCGTCGACAGCAGTCTCCAGTGCTGTCCGGTCGGCGGCAGCGGTGTCCGGCGCAGCGTCCAACCGAGTTCGGCCAACAGCTTGTCGCCCTTGCGGTGATTGCAGGTCGAGCAGCAGGCGACACAGTTCTCCCAGGAGTGCCCGCCGCCGCGGCTGCGCGGCACCACGTGGTCGACCGTGTCGGCCTTCGCCCCGCAATAGGCACAGCAGAACCGGTCACGATGCATCAGCGCGGCGCGGGTCATCGGGACGCGGGCCCGGTACGGAACCCGAACATAGGACCGCAGCTGGATCACCGATGGCACCACGATCGACTCGGTCGCGGAGTGGATGATCGGCCCGCCGGGGTCGGCGTGCACGACGTCAGCCTTGCCGCAGATCACCATCACGATCGCCCGCCGCATCGGCAGCGCGGTCAACGGTTCGTAGGTGGAGTTCAGCAGCAGTACCCGGCGGCGACTCCAGATCGATGCGGTCTCGATCCGGTTGGGCGGATGGGTATCAAAGCTATGCAGAGACGACGCGGTTGGGGGTCCGGTTAGCCCTGCCGCGGCCCCTGAACTTCGGTGGCTGCGGCGTCTCTTGCCCTGCGCCATAAATCCTCCGCGAATAGTCCACCATGATTCGCCGCCAATCGCACGCCTAATTGCTGGTGCACGCCGTGTCGAACCGGTGAACAGCAGGAGCGAGTACGGCCGTTTGACTGCGCAAAACGCCCGATGCACCACAATGGGGTGTGATGGATCAGGTGCAACAGTCCTTCTACGACGCTGTCGGCGGTGCCGAGACCTTCAAAACGATCGTGGCGCGCTTCTACGCGCAGGTCCCCGAGGACGAAATCCTGCGTGAGCTGTATCCCCTCGACGACCTGCAGGGCGCCGAAGAGCGGCTGCGGATGTTCCTCGAGCAGTACTGGGGCGGTCCGCGGACCTACTCCGACCAGCGCGGACACCCCCGGCTGCGGATGCGCCACGTGCCGTTCCGAATCACCCCGATCGAGCGCGACGCGTGGCTGCGGTGCATGCAGACCGCCGTCGCATCGATCGACTCACAGACTCTTGACGACGACCATCGCCGTGAGTTGCTCAACTATCTCGAGATGGCTGCCCACTCCCTGGTCAATGCCCCTTTTTGATCCATAACCTTTGATGTCCAGCCAACCGATCGGAGCAGCATGAGCCCCGCAGCATGGTGGTCGAACGCGGTCTTTTACCAGGTCTATCCACGATCGTTTGCCGACAGCAACGGCGACGGCGTCGGCGACATCGACGGAATCGTCACCCATCTTGATCACTTGGTGCGGCTGGGGATCGACGCGATTTGGCTCAGCCCGGTCACCGTCTCGCCAATGGCCGACCACGGTTACGACGTCTCCGATCCCCGTGACATCGACCCGCTGTTCGGGGGGATGCCCGCGATCGAACGGTTGATCGCGGCGACGCACGAGCGCGACATCAAGATCACGATGGACGTGGTGCCCAATCACACCAGCTCGGAGCACGCATGGTTCCAGGCCGCGCTGGCCGCCGGACCGGACACTGACGCCCGGGAGCGCTATTACTTCCGCGACGGCAAGGGGCCCGACGGGTCGCTGCCGCCGAACAACTGGACCTCCGTCTTCGGCGGCTCCGCCTGGGAGCGGGTGGTCGAGCCGGACGGCAATCCCGGTCAGTACTACCTGCACCTTTTCGACACCCACCAGCCGGACCTGAACTGGGACAACCCCGAGGTCTTCGACGACTTGGAGGCGTCGCTGCGGTTCTGGCTGGAGCGTGGCGTGGACGGCTTTCGCATCGACGTGGCGCACGGCATGGCCAAGCCGGCCGGCCTGCCCGACGCCAAGGAAGCCGTCAAGGTGTTGTCGCACGCCGACGACGACCCGCGTTTCAACAACCCGGCCGTGCACGACATCCACCGCAAGATCCGCAAGATCGTCGACGAGTACGACGGCGCCGTGACCATCGGCGAGGTCTGGGTGTTGGACAACATGCTCTGGGCCGAGTATCTGCGGCCCGACGAATTGCACCTCGGTTTCAACTTCCGGCTGACCAAGGTCGGCTTCGACGCCGCGCAGGTGCACGACGCCGTCGTGAATTCGCTCGCAGCCACCGCGATCTATGACTCCGTTCCGACCTGGACGCTGTCCAACCACGACATCGACCGTGAGGTCACCCGCTACGGCGGTGGCGAGATCGGGCTGCGCCGAGCGAAGGCGATGTTGATGGCGATGCTCGCCCTGCCGGGCACGGTGTTCATCTACAACGGCGAGGAGCTCGGGCTACCCGACGTGCTGGACCTGCCCGACGAGGTGCTGCAGGACCCGACCTGGGAACGGTCCGGGCGCACCGAGCGGGGCCGCGACAAGGTCCGCGTTCCGCTGCCCTGGTCGGGCGACACTCCCCCGTTCGGCTTCTCCACCTCGCCCGACACCTGGTTGCCGATGCCCGCGGAGTGGGCGTCACTGACCGTCGAAAAGCAGAATGCCGACCCGAACTCGACGTTGGAGTTTTTCCGCACGGCGCTCAAATTGCGTAGGGGGCGGAACGAATTCGACGGCGTCGAGCTGGAGTGGCTGACAGCAACCGACGATGCCCTGGTATTCCGGCGCCGAGAGGGCGGTCTGATGTGCGCACTGAACACCGGAAAGCGTCCGATGGCGCTGCCCGCCGGCGAACTCATCTTGTCCAGCGCGCCGTTGGTCGACGGCCAGCTGCCGAGCGACACGGCGGCCTGGTTGGTGTAGCCGGGCGGGGGGCCGATTCGCGCCGTGGCGCGCGCTGGCCTATATGTGTTACATGGCAGCGTATGCGTGGGCAGTGATCGGAGCCGGCCCCGCCGGAATTGCTGCGGTGGGAAGGCTTTTAGATCAGGGCGTCGCTGCGGAGAAGATCGCCTGGATCGATCCGGCTTTTGCGGCAGGCGATCTCGGCCAGAAGTGGCGGGCGGTATCGAGTAATACCATCGCCGAGACCTTCCTGAACTTCCTGAACGGCTCTGCGGCGTTTCGGTTCTCGGAGGCACCGTCGTTGCCGTTGCACGATATCGACCCGGGGCAGACGTGTGCCCTTGACCTGGTCGCCGATCCGCTGGTGTGGATAACCCAGCACCTGCGCGAGCGGGTCCAGGTCTTTCAAACGATCGCGACGTCGCTGGTTTTGCACAACCGGCGGTGGCGAATTGAAACCGAGCAACAGAAAATCGTCTCCGAAAATGTGATCCTCGCCGTCGGCGCGGTGCCCAAGAAGCTCGCCTACCCTGGCCTCGACGAGATTCCGGTAGAGGCCGCTCTGGACCCGGACCGGCTAGCCGAGCAGTCGCTCGATGGTGCGACGGTGGCCGTCTTCGGCTCGTCGCACTCGTCGATGATCGTGTTGCCGAATCTGCTGCGCCACCCCGTCGAACGGGTGATCAACTTCTACCAGGGTCCGCTGAAATACGCTGTGCATCTCGATGATTGGATTCTTTTCGACGACACCGGCCTCAAAGGCCGGGCCGCCACCTGGGCCCGGGAAAACATCGACGGCGTCTATCCGGAGCGACTGGACAGGTGCTGGGTATCAAGCCCGGAATTCGACGACAAACTCGCGCAGTGCAATCGCGTGGTCTACACCGTCGGCTTCGAGCGCAGAAAACTGCCCGAGACGCCGCAGTGGGGCGCCCTGGATTACAACAAGCGCAACGGAATACTCGCCCCCGGACTGTTCGGCCTGGGCATCGCATTTCCGGAATATGCCGAAGATCCATACGGATTCGGGCAGTACCGGGTGGGGCTCAAGAAGTTCATGGACTACCTCGACGCCGTGTTGCCGTTGTGGTTGCGCTACCCGACCTGAGACACGGTCAAAGCAGTACCACCGCGGCCTCGCCGCGCCGGCGGTACACCGAGCCGAAGCGCGCATCGAGGCGCAACCACGCCGGAAGTGTCCGAACCCGGATCATTTCGCTCGCGTCGATGGAATCCCTTGACTGCGGCAGGAAACCCATTGCGGTCAAAGCGAACACACAACGCATCGGTAGCCCGACGCTGGTATCGGCCGCGCTGACCCGAATCACTTCCTGGTCGAGCAGCGAGGCCGGCGGGCCATGCGAGCTGCTGTGCTCCTTGGCCAGCCGGGCGCCTTCTTGCGCCAGGTCCAGCATCACTTGGGCCGGCACGTCGTCGAGGTAGGTGAAGCCGGATTCCGGCGGCAGCGCGGTGCGCCACGACGAGTCGATCGCGAACCCCGGGTCGACGTAGCCGGTGTCGTCCATCGCGGACAGCCCGCGCGCCAGCGCATCCGCGGCGACCGTCATGTCGTCGGGGCGCACCCGGCCCACCACCACCCGGCTGGCCAGCACGTCGAAACCGGTTGCTATCCAAGCGGTTAGCGAACCGGGCGAGCGGGTCCGCAGCCGAACGACGGCGGCGTCATCCAGGTGCAGAGCACGAGCGACGAACGCAGCCAGATCGGCGCGGTGGGCGTCCAGCGATGCCGGGCCCAACCACAAACCGCGATCAGCTAACGCAGCCACCGTTGCAGGTACTCCCGATGCTGTGGCGAAAGCCGCACCAGCCGCTGTTCTTCGATGTGAACCGCGGCCAATTGCGACTCGGCGATGACGGCAGGCCTGGACTCCGGGTCCGCGGAGACCGAACGCACCTCGTATCCCAACGTGAAGTCGACCGTCCGCAGCTGCTTGGTCCAGATGGTCACCTGCAGAGGCGAATCGATCAGCCGCAGCTGTGCCTTGTAGGTGACCCGCACGTCGGCGATCAATAGCCCGATCTCCAAGATATCGATCTCGAAGGCCGGTTTGAGGAAGGGCACCCGCGCCTCTTCGAGCAACGTAACCATCGTGGCGTGGTTGACGTGCTGGTACATGTCGATGTCCGACCAACGCACCGGCACCGACGCGACATACCCGATTGTCACCCCGGCGTCCCCCGTCCGCTGGTGCGGGTCATCCGGCGGATCTGTCGCGCGGCCACCGACAGCGTCGCGAGATCCTTAGCGCCGCTTGCATAGATTTCGGTGAGCGTGCGCCGCGCCCGCTCCACCCGGGACGCGCTGATGTGCTCCCACTCCGCGATCTTCTCCTGCCCACTTTCGTCCGGCTCCCCCACCGCCAGTACGTCGAGACACAGCGACCGCAGCGATGCGTAGATGTCGTCGCGAATCGCCAAGCGCGCCAATGAATGCCACCGGTCATACCGGGGCAGCGCGGATATCGCGGTGAGTAGGCCGTCGGTGCCCAGCCGGTCCATCAGCGCGAAATACGTGTCCGCGACGTCGGCCGTCTCGGTCTCGGTGATGTCGGCGATATCGATGATGTCGAGCAGGCTGAAGCGGTACAGCCCGACGGCGACCAGGTAGGACAGCTCTTCGGGCGCGCCCTCGGCGGCGAACGCTCCGGCTTCCTGTTCCACGATGGCCTTGTCGTCGCCGCGCAGCCACTCCGACATGCGCGGGGTCAACGTCTTGACCTTGGCGGCGAACCGGTTGATCTCGGCGCCGACGGCCAGCGGCTGCGGACGGTAGTTGAGCAGCCAGCGTCCCGCACGGTCGATCAACCGTCGGGTATCCAGGGTCATCCGGTCCGACAGCGCGACCGGAATGTCCGCGGCGCGGATGCCGCGCCAGATCTCGTCGATCCCGAAGATGGCGTCGGTGGCGACCCAGGTCCGGACCGCGTCGATTTGACCGACGCCGACATCCTGGGTGATCCGGTAGGCGTAGCTGATGCCCGCGGCGTCCACCATGTCGTTGATCAGCATCGTCGTGACGATCTCACGGCGTAGCTGATGGGTGCGGATCTCCGGGGTGAAGCGCTCCCGCAAAGGTGTTGGGAAATAACGGGGCAACCTTGATGCGAAGACGTCCTGCTCCGGTAGTTCCATGGTCAGCATCTCGGCTTTGAGGAGCAGCTTGACGTGGGCCATCAGCGTGCAGAGCTCGGGAGAGGCCAGCCCGAGACCGGCCTCGGTGCGCCGCGCGATCTCCTTCTCCGACGGCAGCGCTTCCAGTTCGCGGTCGACCCCGTTTTCTTCGAGGAACTTGATCTGCATCGCATGCACCGGGAGCAGGCTGGCAGCGTTGGCGCGGCTGGTGCCGATCAGGTCGTTCTGGTCCTTGTTGTCGGTGAGCACCAATTTGGCGACCTCGTCGGTCATCGACTCCAACAGCGCGCTGCGCTCGTCGGCGTTCACCTTGCCGGCGGTGACCAGCGAGTCGATCAGGATCTTGATGTTGACCTCGTGGTCGGAGCAGTCCACTCCGGCGGAGTTGTCCATCGCGTCGGTGTTGACCCGGCCACCGGCCAGGTCGAACTCGACGCGCCCCAGGGCCGTCACACCGAGGTTGCCACCCTCGCCGATCACCTTGGCGCGCAACTGGTTTCCGTTGACCCGTATCGGATCGTTGGCGCGGTCGCCCACGTCGGCGTCGGACTCGGATTCGGCCTTGACGTAGGTGCCGATGCCGCCGTTGAACAGCAGGTCCACCGGGGCGAGCAGGATCGCCTTCATCAGGTTGGGCGGAGCCATCTCGCTGACCTCGTCGTCGATACCGAGGGCCAGGCGCACCTGCGGGCTGATCGGGATCGCCTTCTGCTCGCGGCTGTACACCCCGCCGCCCGCACTGATCAGCGACTTGTCGTAGTCCTCCCAGCTGGATCGCGGCAGGTTGAACATCCGCTCGCGCTCCGGCCACGTCGTCGCAGCGTCGGGGTCGGGGTCCAAAAAGATGTGCCGGTGGTCGAAGGCGGCGACCAGCCTGATGTGTTTGCTCAGCAGCATGCCGTTGCCGAACACGTCGCCGCTCATGTCGCCGACGCCCACCACCGTGAAGTCCTCGGTCTGGGTGTCGACGCCCATCTCGCGGAAGTGTCGTTTGACGGCTTCCCAGGCGCCCTTGGCGGTGATGCCCATGGCCTTGTGGTCGTAGCCGACCGATCCGCCGGAAGCGAAGGCGTCGCCCAGCCAGAAGCCGTAGGACTTGGCAACGTCGTTGGCGATGTCGGAGAAGGTGGCGGTGCCCTTGTCCGCGGCGACCACCAGGTAGGCGTCATCGCCGTCGCGGCGTATCACTTGTGCTGGCGGGCTGACCTTTCCGGTCGAGTGGTCGACATTGTCGGTGACGTCGAGCAGCCCGGAGATGAACAGCTGATAGCACGCGACGCCCTCGGCGCGGATCGCGTCGCGGTCGACCGCGACATCGCCGGTGGGCAGGGGCGGCCGCTTGAGGACGAACCCGCCCTTGGCGCCGACCGGCACGATGACGGCGTTCTTCACCGCCTGCGCCTTGACCAGACCCAGGATCTCGGTGCGGAAGTCGTCGCGCCGGTCCGACCAGCGCAGCCCGCCGCGGGCCACTGGGCCGAACCGCAAGTGCACGCCCTCGACGCGCGGCGAGTAGATGAAGATCTCGTACTTGGGCCTTGGCAGCGGGAGCTCGTCGACCAGCTGGGCATCCAGCTTGATCGCCAACACATTACGGACTCGGGCCGAAGCCTCTTGTGTGACAAAGTAATTGGTGCGCAGGGTGGCCTGCACCAGTGACGCGAAGGCGCGCAGGATACGGTCGGTGTCCAAACTGACCAGCGCGTCGATGTCAGTGGCGACCGCCGCGGCGGCCGCTTGGGCATCGCTGGACGCCGAACCCGCCGCGCCGGGATCGAAAAGCGCCTCGAACAGCCGCACCAGGGATCGCGCGGTCGAGGGGTGCTCGTTGAGCACCGATTCGATGTAGGACTGGCTGTAGGGAAAGTTGGCCTGCCGCAAGTACTTTGCATAGGCACGCAGCAGCACGACCTGCTGCCAGCTCAGCCCGGCGCGCATCACCAGCTCGTTGAACCGGTCGACTTCGACCCGGCCGTGCCAGATTGCGGTGACCGCCTCGGCGAATCGTTCCGCCGTCGCGTCGCGGTCGGCCGGCGTCTGCGCCAGCTGGATGGTCGGGTGCGGAGAGATCCGGAACAGATAGACCCACACCGGCAATCCGTCCGGCCGCACGACCGTGAACGGCCGCTCCTCGAGCACGACGACACCCATGCTCTGCAGCATCGGCAGCAGCTGGCTCAGCGAGGCGCTGTGTCCACCCAGGAACCAGGTCAGCTGCGCGGTTTCCTCGCCGCGATCGGTGAACACCAGCTTGACCGAATCGTCGGTCAGCTCGTTGATGATGGCGATGTGACCGATCGCATCGTCGGGAGTGAGCGCCGACTTGTAAGCCTCCGAGAATGCCTCGGCGTAGTGCTCGGCATCGGCGTATGAGATCGCGCCGGTGGGCGCGGCGGCGATGAGTCGGTCGGACCAGGTGCGCGCGGCCTCGCTGACTAGCGCCTGGATTCGCATCCGGTTCGTTTCGGAGACGTCGACCGGGCCCGCGTCTTCGGGCAGCCTCACCATGAAATGCATGAGCGCCCAAGGAGATTGACTGACGCGTGCGGTGAATTCCAGTCGCGTGCCGCCGAATTCGCGAACCAGGATGTCCTCGATCTGCAGCCGCACGGCCGTGGTGTAGCGGTCACGGGGCACGTACACCAGGCAGGAGACAAAGTAGCGCAGCCGGTCGGCCCGCACGAACAACAGCGCCCGCCGTTGGGATCCCAGGTCCACCACGGCTTTGGCCATCGTGAAAAGTCGTTCGCCACTGAGGGTGAACAACTCCGAGCGCGGAACGGTTTGGATCACGTCGAGGATCAACTGCGCCGGGTGGACGGGGTCGCTGTCGGCCATCGCCAGCGCCTCGCGGACGCGGCGGGAGATCGTCGGGATCTCGAGGACGTCGGCGTTCATCGCGGCGACGGTGAACAGCCCGACGAAGCGGTGCTCGATCACGCCGCCGTCGACGTATTCGCGCACCCCGATCGCGTAGGGATATGCGCCGTAGCGCAGGTAGCTGCCGACGGTGGCCTGGGCCAGCACCAGGAGTTTGTCGTCGTCGGTCAAGCGCGGGCGAGAGCCGGTGCGGCCGCGCAGCACGCCGAGATCGCTTGTCCCATCGCCGGAGACCAGGCCGTCGTGCACCCGGCACCGCTGGTACCCCAGTAATAGGAAGTTGCCTTCCCCCAGCCAGCGCAGCAGTGCCGCGACGTCCTGGCGGTCGGGCGCCGTAAATCGCCCCCGGATGTTGGTTTCGACGTCGGCGGCCAGGTTGCTCAGGGCGCCGATGATGGATGCCGCGTCGGCGGCCACCAGTTGGACGTCGCTGAGGACCTTGGGCAGCACCCGTTCGACCTCGGCGAGCGCCTTGGTGTCGACGGGCGGCACGAACTGGATGTGGATCCACGCCTCTCCGACGTATTGCGGCGTGCCCGGCGCCTTGGGTTCGATGCTCAGCAGCTCACCCGACGGGTTGCGCTGCACGTCGAACACCGGGGTCATCAGCGCGGAGTAGGAGACCCCGAGCCGGTGCAGCAACACCGTGACGGAGTCCATCAGCATGCCGCCGTGGTCGGTGACGACCTGAAGCGCGGGCCCGAAACCCGCGGGGTTCCCGGGCGGGTAGACCGCGACGCAGCTCGCTCCGGGCGCCCGATGCTGGCCCAGCCGGTAGTGCGCGCTGAGCAATGCCGGGGTGAGGATCGCGGCCGGGATGTTCAGGTCGATGACGCCGGTTTCGAGGGTCCCGGGTTCTTTGTCGTGGGGACCGCGATAGGTCTCGATGTAGGCCTTCGAGATCCACTCGGGAACGTCCGCCATCGTGGTGAACGTGGTCCACGGCGTGGTTTGCTGCTTCGGTCCCGAACCGATCGTCATGCCGCTAGCTCCCTACTCAGGACGGATGGCACTACGCTCAGTCGCCGCACTTCTCGGCGACCGTTCGGCCGCATCGTCGCGGGGCAGCTGGCAGAGCTGACACTAGTCCCGCGTGAGCTTGCGGTGAGTAACGCGGTGCGGCCTGGCGGCGTCGACACCAAGTCGCTCTACTTTGTTTTCTTCATATGCACCGAAGTTGCCTTCGAACCAGAACCACTTGGCCTCGTTGTCATCGTCGCCCTCCCACGCCAGGATGTGCGTGCAGGTGCGGTCGAGGAACCAGCGGTCGTGTGAAATCACCACCGCGCAGCCGGGGAATTGTTCCAGCGCGTTCTCCAGCGAACCCAGCGTTTCGACATCGAGGTCGTTGGTCGGCTCGTCGAGCAGGATCAGGTTGCCGCCCTGCTTGAGCGTCAGCGCGAGGTTGAGTCGGTTGCGCTCGCCACCGGAGAGCACCCCGGCCGGCTTCTGCTGATCAGGGCCCTTGAATCCGAACGCCGACACATACGCCCGCGACGGCATCTCGCTCTGGCCGACGACGATGTGGTCCAGCCCGTCGGAGACGACCTCCCACACGGTCTTCTTCGGATCGATGCCCGCGCGGCCCTGGTCGACGTAGCTGAGCTTGACGGTCTCGCCGACCTTGACCGTGCCGCTGTCCGGTTCCTCGAGCCCGACGATGGTCTTGAATAGCGTGGTCTTGCCGACACCGTTGGGACCGATGACGCCGACGATGCCGTTGCGGGGCAGGGTGAACGACAGATCCTTGATCAGGGTGCGCCCGTCGTACCCCTTGTCCAGGTGGTCGACCTCGACCACCACGTTGCCCAGCCGCGGCCCGACCGGGATCTGGATCTCCTCGAAATCGAGCTTGCGCGTCTTCTCCGCCTCCGCGGCCATCTCTTCGTAGCGCCCGAGGCGGGCCTTGTTCTTTGCCTGGCGCGCCTTGGCGCCCGAGCGCACCCAGGCGAGCTCCTCCTTCAGCCGCTTCTGCAGCTTCTGGTCCTTCTTGCCCTGGACCTCCAGCCGCTCGGCCTTCTTCTCCAGGTAGGTCGAGTAGTTGCCTTCGTAGGGGTAGGCACGACCGCGGTCGAGTTCCAGGATCCATTCGGCGACGTTGTCCAGGAAGTAGCGGTCGTGGGTGACCGCCAGGATCGCGCCCGCGCAGCTGGCCAGATGCTGTTCGAGCCACTGCACGCTCTCGGCATCGAGGTGGTTGGTCGGCTCGTCGAGCAGCAGCAGGTCGGGTTTGGACAGCAGCAGCTTGCACAGCGCCACCCGGCGGCGTTCACCGCCGGACAGGTTGGTCACCGGCTCGTCGGGCGGCGGGCAGCGCAGCGCATCCATCGCCTGCTCCAGCTGCGAGTCGAGGTCCCACGCGTCGGCATGGTCCAGGTCCTCTTGCAGCCGGCCCATTTCCTCCATCAGCTCGTCGGAGTAGTCGGTGGCCATCAGCTCCGCGACCTCGTTGAAGCGGTCGAGCTTGACCTTGATCTCGCCCAGGCCCTCCTCCACGTTGCCGCGAACGGTCTTCTCCTCGTTCAGCGGCGGCTCTTGTTGCAGGATGCCGACCGTGGCACCGGTGGCCAGGAATGCCTCGCCGTTGTTGGCCTTGTCCAGACCAGCCATGATCCGCAAGACGCTCGACTTACCGGCGCCGTTCGGGCCGACAACACCGATCTTGGCGCCCGGGAAGAAGCTCAGCGTGACGTCGTCCAGGATCACCTTGTCGCCGTGCGCCTTGCGGACCTTTTTCATCGTGTAGATGAACTCAGCCATGCCGCGGTTTTGCCTTTCTGGTCTTCGAGATTGATCTCGCGACCATCCTAGGCATCGCTCGACGGTGCTGGCCCGACGCCGTCGGCTAGGCCGACAGGGAGAGGGGGTTGGGCTCCTCGGCGTGGTCGGCGGATTCGGGCGAGTCATCGTCGGCTGACGACGACGCTTCGCTGTCCGCGACGGCGGCAGCCGGCTCCGCGTCGGGGCCGGTATAGCCGGGCTTTTCGATGCGCACGATCGCGCGCGACACATCCGGGCCGACCGACGTCGCGCGCATCTCCAGCGAAGAGCGACGATTGCCGTCGCGGTCCTCGTGCTCGCTGGTGTACACATGGCCGACCACGATCACCGGCGCACCCTTGCCCAGTGCGGCGCCGACCCCGGTGACCAGCCTTCCCCAGCAGTTGACGGTGATGAAAAGCGAGTTCCCCGGCTCCCAGCTGCCGTCACCGTTGCGACGGCGCGAATTGCTGGCTACCCGGAACTTGATGAGTTCCTGATTGCCGACCTGCCGGCGCTCGGGATTGTTCACGATGTGGCCGACGACGGTAAGCGGTGTTTCGAACATGACTTGGTTCCTTTCGTATTGCGCGTGACTGGGACCCATTGAGCTCGACGGCACCGACGGCCCACCGCCGTCCACGGCCCATGGTCGGTGGAGTTGTGGACAAACTCGTGACTGTGGATACGAACCCCGTTACGCCCGGCGCGGATTTGAGCGGCCGAAATTTGTCGTAGGTGGCTGCGAGGATGTGGTTATGTCGTCGAGCGCGTCGTGTGCCGTGGTGGTGAGCCCTAAGCAGCGGCTTGAGGTGTTGTTCGATGAGTTGGCGGAGTTGGCTGGTCAGCGTAATGCGGTTGATGGGCGCATTGTGGAGATCGCCGCCGAGATCGATCGTGACGGGTTGTGTGGGATGACGGGGGCGCGGTCGGTGGCGGCGTTGCTGGGCTGGAAGCTGGGTTCTTCCTCGGCCAATGCCCATACGATCGCCACGGTGGCGCGCCGCTGGGAGGAGTTTCCCCGCTGCACGCAGGGCATGAAGGAGGGTCGGCTGTCACTGGATCAGGTCGGCGTGATCGCGGCCCGAGCGAGCGACGGCTCTGATGAGCATTACGCGGCGTTGGCCAGCATTGCCACCGTCAGCCAGTTGCGTACCGCGGTCACGCTGGAACCACACCCCGAACCGGCCCGGCCGCGGCCGCAGGCCTCGATCACCCAGACCTCTGACGAGGAGCTCACGTGCTGGCGGATCAAACTTGCGCACCCGGATGCGGCGACGTTCGACGCGGCACTGGCGTCTCATCGTGATGCGCTGATCGCCGAGTGGAAGCACGACCACGACGAGGGCGATCGTGCATCGGAGGTGGCGGCGCCGGTGCCGGGCACCCTCGAGGCGTTTATGCGCCTGGTCGAGGCGGGTGGGACGCGGAGGTGGCGCGGCGTCCGCACGGGCAGCACACCACCGTGGTCGTGCACCTCGATGTGGAAAAGCGCGCCGCCGCCCTGCATGTGGGTCCGCTGCTCACCGACGCGCAACGCCACTACCTGACCTGTGATGCCACCGGCGAGGTGTGGTTCGAACGCGACGGCGAGGTCATCGGCGCCGGCCGGACCACGCGGGTGATCAGTCGGCGGCTGCGCCGCGCGCTCGAGCACCGCGACCGCACCTGCGTGGTCCCCGGTTGTGGGGCCACCCGCGGTCTGCACGCCCATCACCTCCAGCATTGGGAAGACGGCGGCCCCACCGAGTTGTCCAATCTGGTCCTGGTTTGTCCCTACCACCATCGAGCACACCACCGCGGCCTCATCACCCTCACCGGACCCGCAAACGATCTCACCATCACCGACGAGGACGGCCAACCACTGAACCCAGGATCACTGGCACGCCCACCCACCCACGCCCCACCCCAAGTCCCACCCTGCCCCGGGCCCACCGGCGAACGCGCCCAATGGTGGTGGTACCAACCCTTCCAACCGATACCACCACCAACAACCAACTAGATAACTCACCAACGCCGGTCATGAAACATGTTGGGGCATCGAGAATTTGCTCGTTGTACGCGCATCTACCGTTTCGTGACAGTTGCGGCCGACAACCACAGCCGCGCTATCCGCTGACCCGACGACCTCCGCAATGCTGCTCGCCACGATCCGCACCGACGTGCGCACTAACGTGAACTAAGCCGGGCGATTTACTCGCCGGCCGGGGGTCCCTGAGGTGCGGGCCTCGGACCGCGGGCCATTTCGGCCAGCATCGCGTTGTAGGCGGTCAGGTCGGCGTCGTCGTCGCGGTCGGCCGCCCGGTCGAGGCGCCGTGCCGTGCGCTCGTCGCTGCGGGCCCATTGCACGAGCAGCGCGAGCATCACGATGACGAGCGGTATTTCGCCTGCCGCCCAAGCGATTCCGCCACCCAAGTGTTGATCGCCCAGCAGGTCGGTGTGCCAACTCAAGCCCAGCGACCGGTAGTAAGCCTCACCCAGCACGGTGGGGGTGCCCATCAGTTCCACACCGAAGAACGCGTGCATCGGCAGGGACGCGAACACCACGCCGACCTTGGCCAGGGGCGGGATCGGCCGCGGCGCCGGGTCCACGCCGATCACGACCCAATAGAAGAGGTAACCGCTGACCAGGAAGTGCACGTTCATCGCGAGATGGCCGGCGTGGCTGGCGACCGCATTGTCGAAGATCGAGGTGAAGTACAGGCCGTAGAAGCCCGCGACGAACAGCACCGTGGCCACGATCGGATTGGTTAGGATGCGCGACACCCGGCTGTGCAGGGCAGCCAACAGCCATTCACGCATGGCCGGCGGGTCGTCGCGGCCGGCGGCGGGCAGCGCCCGCAGCGCCAGACTGACCGGCGCGCCCAGCACCAGCAGGATCGGCACCAGCATCGACAGCCCCATGTGTGCGGCCATGTGCATGCTGAACATCGCGGGCATGTAACGGCCGACCCCGGACGACGTGACGAACAGCAGGGTTAGACAGCCCAGCAGCCAGGCCACGATGCGGCCTGTCGGCCAGCGATCGCCGCGGCGGCGCAGCCGCAACACCCCCGCCACGTACAGCCCGGCCAAAATGATCGCGGCGGTGCCGAAGACCAGATCAAAGCGCCAATCGAACAGGACGCGCGCCACGGTCGGCCCGCCGTCGAAGTCGTAACCGATCTCGGCCTCGGGGATCGACGGCAGCCGGAGCGGCGGTGGCGGCGGCGGGGTGCGGCCGAGTCCGACGGCGACGCCGAACGTGACGCCGAACAACGCCGCCTCGACCAGCGCCAGCCGGATCAGTCCGCTGCGCGCGGTGGAATCGCGTTGCAGCGCGACGACTCCGGCACGCCGCTGACGCCAGCCCAGCACACCGAGGGCACCCAGCGCGACGACCTTGACCAGCACCAGCCGCCCGTAGGTCGTGGTCAGCAGGTCCAACGGCAGCACCCGCACCAGCGCGTTCATCAGACCGCTGAGCGCCATCGCGACCCAGCACCACAACGCGACCGTCGAAAACCGCCGCGCCGCGAGGGCGAGGTGGTCGCCGCGGCGCAACCCGTGCCCCAGCACCGCGAGCAGCCCGCCGGCCCACAAGCTGGCGGCGACGAGATGGATCAAAAGACTGTTGGTGGCCAGGTCATGCGAGCCGCCGGCCGACGAGTGACCCGTCAGCCCCAGCGGGATCAGCGTGACTAGCGAGCCGGCCAGCAGCAGCGGCGTCCACGACCAGCGCAGCACCGCCAAGCTGGCCAGCGTGACGCCGGCGGCCAGGAACGCCGTCCAGCGCCACGACGAGGCGGTATTGACCAGGCTGGCCAACGACCAGAGCCGTACGGGATCGAGGATCTCGGCCAACCGGTGCCCGGATACGTCGGAAATAGTCAGCGGAATCAGCAGGACGGCACACACCGCCCACACACCCGACGCGGCCGTCCCCAGCCGAAGCGCCCGGTATCCGCCGGCGTCGAGCACGCCGGACTTCTGCGGCGGCACCAGGAAAGCCGCGAGCAGAAACGACCCCACGGCCAGCACGGCGGCGATCTCGCCCGCCGCCCGGACGAACGGCAGGCCCAGGGTGGTCGCCGGCCCCGGATTTGGCAAGCCGGTAGCGGTCAGCGCATCGGCCAGCGATAACGCCCCGATACCGGAGGCCGTGCAGCCGGCCAGCACCGCGACGCCGGTAAGCAGCGGCCACACCAGCGCAGGGGCCTTGGCCGCGGACTGCCCAACCGTCATACGTCCAGGGTATGGGCGCGCACCCGCAAAGCCCGCGCTACCCGGCAGCGCCCGCGATGCGCTCCTGGCGGGCCTGCGATTCCCGGGCGAGGAATTGGTTGCGCGCGATGTGCTCGACGTAGTCGAAATCCCGCAAAATCGACCGCAATTCGCGCCGGAAGGCGATGCGGCGTTCGGTCAGATCGGGGCCCGGCGCGATCAGATCCTGGTCGGCGACGACCTGACGCGCGGTGGCAAACAGCAGCGTCGACACCGATTCGCTGCTACGCACCCGGGTCTGCGCGACATATTGCCGGCCCACCCCGAGTGCCAACTCCGTCAAGTCCTTCGGCCCGACGTCGGCGGGTGCATCGCGCAGTACGTCGGCGACGATCTCGTAGGCCTCGAAGAACACCCGCAGCATCGCGCCGGACATCAACGGCCGCTTGCCGAACAGCAGCGCGTCGATCGCGGCGCCGCCGGTCGCGACGTGGGCCTCCCAGTCGTCGTGCCACGCCATCTCCTCGGCGATGCTGTCGCGGAACGCGGTCGAGTCGGCGAAGTAGAAGTCGAACTTCAGCAGGTCGCGCAGCCGCATCGCCTGCGCCCAGAACGCCTCCATGCGGTCGCCTTCGGCGTGCCGGGCATGCGCGAGGGCGAGCTCGACGATCGAAGTCTCCAGAAAGGCGTGGATGACCGAGTTGCGGTAGAACGCCGCGGCGTGCTCCTTGTCGGGCGCGATCAGCCACACCGGCTCACGCCCGCCGTCCACGCGGGTGATCGGATGCCCGTTGGACAGGGCGTCGACGGCCGCGCGCACACCGTCGGGCCGGCGCAGCCGCAACGCGCTCGTCGACACCGGAGTTTTCTTACGGTCCAGGTAGTCCAGCGAGTCCTGCAAGGTGTGGTGAAGCTGGTCGTGCGTCAGCGCCGCGCCGCGGGTGGTGAGCAGTAGCGCGCACACCAAACCCGTCGCCGTCACCGGGGTCGCGCGCAGGATCCGCCACGCTACCTCGAACGTCATCTTCTGCAGCGCAAGCCGTTTCGCGTCGTCGTCTTGAGCTAGCGGGCCGTGTGGCGGGCCGAGGTACTGCCGCATCGACACCGCTTCGGGGAAGCGGACGTAGATCTTGCCGTAGTTACGTTCACCCTGGGCCTTGATGAAGTTGTAGAGCCACAGCACGCCCTCGGGGGTCTTCTCGCCGCCGCGAGCGTAGGCGGCATATTCGGCGGTCTCGTGCAGCTGATCGAAGCCGATCGAAACAGGTTGCAGGAGAATGTCTTCGCTGCGGCCATCCAGATAAGCGTTGGCCACGTACGACATCAGACCGAGCTTGGGGGGCAGCATCTTGCCGGTGCGCGAGCGCGTGCCCTCGATGGACCAACTCAGGTTGAATCGCTTCTCGACGATGTAGCCGACGTATTCGCGCAGGACGTATTTGTAGAGCGGGTTATTGGCGATGTCGCGGCGGATGAAGATGACGCCGGAGCGGCGCAGCAGCGGGCCCATCAACCCGAACGACAGGTTGATACCGGCGAACACGTGCACGGGCGGCAACCGGTTTTCCTGCATCGCGACCGGCACCACCGCGCCGTCGATGTAGGACCGGTGCGAGAACAGCAGCACCGCCGGATGAATTTCCAGCCCGGTGCGCATCGCCGCGATCTGGAACTCGTCGTAGTCGATCTCCGGTTCGAATCCGCGGCAAATCGCCCTGGCCAGAACGGAAACCAGGTCGACGGACACACGGCTCCAGCCGGTGGCCAGCTCGTCGAGCATCTTGCCCGCCTCTTCGAGGCTGGCGTCCGGGATCTTCTTCAGCCCCTCGCGAAACCGCGTGGACGCCAGGATCTCCGGCTTGAGCAGCCGCGGCGATTTGTATTGCGGCCCGAGGATTCGGTACTCGGTCCGTTCCAGCGCCAAAAGGGCACGGCGCGTGACGAACTGCGCGAATTCACGCTCACCGCCGCCGACGGTGGTGTCGCGCCATTGCTGGCGGAGTTCGGACACCTTGGCCGCCTCGCCGGCCACCACCCGGGCCCGGTGACGATCCTTACTCAGGATGTGGCGCTGCCGCCGTTGGTTGGGATGGTAAGGATCCCAGCCGGGAAGCAGCCCGGCCAGCTTGGCTGCCCGGCCGCGATCCGGTGCCGGGAGCCAGAACACCCGCACCGGCACGATCGAGCGGTCGTCGCCGGACTCAAGTTGGTCCACAAGCAGCTTCAACGCCGTGGGCGGCGCATCGCCGGGGGGCAGTTTGAGCACGTCGAACTTGACATCCGGATTACGGGATCGCTGCTGGTCCAGCCACTCCATCACCAGCTGTGTCTCGACACCGGACCCCATGGACGCCAACACCAGCGAATCTTGCGCGGTCAGGACTGCGCTGGCATTTGCGACCGGTTGTGTCACGTGCGCCCTCGTGGCGCAGACGTGGAATCCGCGCTACCGGGCTGGCCCTCCCGGGGCCGCGGGGCCTCACCGTCGTTGACAGCGGACTTACTCGAATTCTGCCGTGCCGGTTGCGCTTTGGTCGTAGCTTTGGCATTGGCCGTAGACTTTCGGGACGCAGCCTTTTTCGCTGCAGCCTTTTTCGCCGGAGCCTTCTTCGCGGCAGTCTTCTTCCCGGCGGCCTTGGCGGCCGGCTTGGCCCGGGTCTTTTTAGCGGCTTTCTTCTCGGCGTACAGATCGGCCTCAGGCAGCTCGTCTTCGGGCCAGTTGGCCAGGGTGTGCAGATACAGCTGGCGTACCTCGGCGATGTGCTCAGGCAGCGTCTCGACCGTCCAGTCCGTCACCGGGATCGGGGGGAACACCGCGACATCGACGGTGCCGGGGTTGATCGTGGAGGAGTTGCGGGCGGCGACGATCTCCGCGTTGCGAATCACAATGGGCACGATCGGAATTCCGGCCGCCATCGCGATGCGGAACGGCCCCTTCTTGAACGGCCCAACCTCGGTGGTATCGATCCGGGTGCCTTCGGGGGCGATCAGAATCGACAGCCCCTTCTTGGCGCGCTCCTCAACCTCGGCCATCGTCTCGAGCGCGGCGATCGGATCGTCGCGGTCGATGAACACCCCGTCGGTGAGCTTGCCCAGCGTGCCCACCACCGGATCTTTTTGTAGCTCCTTTTTCCCGATCGCGATCCAATTGTCGCGCACCAGCGCTCCGGCGATGACGGGATCAACCTGGTTGCGGTGGTTGAAGATAAACACCGCCGGACGCTGTGCGGTCAGGTTCTCCTTGCCGAGGACGTTCAAGCTCACGCCGCTGGCCCCCAACAACGTCTGGGGGAACGTCGAGGTGAAGAAATTGACCCCGCGCCGTCGGCTCAGGGTCAGCAGGCCGACGCCCAGCGCGCCGGCCGCGACCGGGATCATCGAACCGACGCCGGCCAGCGTGCGCACCTGCGGCCGGATGCCCACACTGCCACGGCTGCTGAATTCCAGCACCGGCCAACCCCGCCGCTTGGCGACGGCGGCCATCTTGCCTTCCGGGTTGGTGGGCCGCGGATTGCCGACCAGGTACATCAACGCGACGTCCTCGTCTCCGTCGGCGTAGAAGTAGCTGTCCTTGAGGTCGATGTTGCGCTCAGCCGCGAACCGTTGTACCGCAGCGGCTTTGCCCGGCCCCCAGAGGATCGGCTCGACCACCTCACCGGTCAGCAACCCGTCTTCGTTGGTCACGAACTTGTTGGTCAGCGTGTTGGCGATGCCGAGGAAGCGCGCCACCGGGTTGACCTGGATGGTCAGCGCCGACGAACTGAGCACCACGGTGTGGCCGCGGGCGACGTGCGCGCGCACCAACTCACGCATCTCGGGGTAGATCCGCGACTCGATCCGTTGGACGAAGAGCCGCTCGCCGATCTCCTCGAGGTCGGTCAGCATCCGGCCGCGCAATGCCTCCGATGCCTTACTGATCAGGTCTTCGAACTCGAGGCGCCCGAGCCGGTGATTCAGACCGGCCTGAACGATGCTGAGCAGCTCTCCCACGCCCATGTCTCGTCGACGCAGGCGCTCCTGGGTGAGGATGACCGCGGTAAACCCCGCGACCAGCGTTCCGTCCATGTCGAAGAAGGCACCGACTTTGGGTCCGGGGGCGCTGGCGCGGATCTCGGCGACCGAGCCGGGCAAACGTAAATCCTTTGGCGGCGTTGGCATCCCGCGGTCTTTTGCCGCGCTCATGAGCCCGACACCGATTGGGTCACCGAACCGGCTTGCGCAGCGAACGACGCCGGCACCGCGTGCGGCGCCGGATCGCCGGCCAGCGCGAGAATTTCGTCGAAGCCCTCCAAGAGGCATTGAGCGAACAAGGCTTCCTTTCGTACCGATGCTCTGTCGTAGCGCACCGTGATGGTGCACCATCCGCCCCGGGAAATTAGCACCACCATCATCGCCACACCCGGTAGCGGGCCGATCCCATACTGCCGCAACACCTTTGCACCGGCGATGTAGGTGTCGCCCGGGTATACGGGAACATTGCTGGCCTGCACGTCGGCGCCCACCACCGAGCCGGTGATGCCCTCCAGCACGGCGGTAGGCAGCACACTGAGCGCCGGCGCCAACGAGCCGATGATGTTCATCGCGGGCTCGTCGCGCCGCTGCGTCATCTGGGCGCGGATCTTGCGCATCCGGGAAACCGGGTCGCCGGCCCCCACCGGCGCCGACAGGTTGACGCCGGTGAACCGGTTGCCGCCGGCGGTGTCGGCGTCGGCCCGCAGGCTGACCGGCACCGCCATCGGCAGCGAGCCGATCGGCACACCGAGTGCGTGGTGGTAGCGCTGCAAGGCGCCGCATAAGCCAGCCAGATAGGCGTCGTTGATCGATCCGCCGCCGGCCTTCGCGGCCTTGTGCAGATCGGCAAGCGGGATGTCGATCGCTACGGAGCGGGTGGCCAGACTGCGCCGGCGCAGCAAAGGTGACGGCTCGGCGGCACGGTTGACGACCCGGATGCCGGAGATGGCGTAGTTGACGATCCCCGACACGGTCGACACCGGTTCCATCAGCACCCGACCGGCCGCCGACACCGCTCCGGAGACCGCCCCCACGACACCGCCGACCAGGGCGATCGGCAAGTGGTTGAAGCCCTCCCGCATCAAGTCGTTGGGCGACAGATCCTGCGGGACCGGAAGCGGCGGCGTCGGTCGCGCCGGCGGATCGCGCTCGAGGTCGTAGATCTCGGCGAACATCTCGACGCCGCCCACCCCGTCGGTGACGGCATGGCTGACGTGCAGCAACGTCGCGGCCTTGCCGTCGGGCAGACCCTCGACCAGGGTCGCCGTCCACAGCGGCCGCGAGATGTCCAGCGGCGACTGCAGGATCAGCTCGGCGAGATCGAATACCTCACGCAGCGTGCCGGGTTCGGACACCCGCACCCGCCGGACGTGGAAGTCCAGGTTGAAGTCGGGATCCACCACCCAGCGCGGATTGGCCGTCGGCAGCGTCGGCACCACCACCTTCTGCCGCAGCCGCAGCACCTTGCGCGATGCATTCTCAAACCGGGTGCGGAACCGCTCCCAGTCCGGCGTCGTGTCGAGGAGTTCCAGCGCCATGATCCCCGACCGGGTCCGCGGGTTCGCTTCACCGCGATGCAGCAAATAGTCAACCGGTCCGAGTTCGTCGGATAATCCGAGGCCCCCCTCGGGCTCAGTCATGCTCACCCACCCGACGCGCCAACCTTGTCACCGCCGTCAAGCCTCCTGCCCCAGCTCCGCCAACCGGATAGCCCCACCAACGCTAGTCGGGTTGACGCGCTGGTGAAAGGCACGATTCAGTCGCTACAGCAGGTGCGGCGAACGGGCGAAGAAACGCTGCGACAAGCCAGTTGAGCTGGGCAAATCAGCTGGCCGACGTCGCCGACAGCGGCCACGAATCGAGCAGTGCGGTCGACCGGCGCCCATAGACGATGCCCAGGAAATCGGCGACCGCCTTGGCGGCCAGCCGCGACCGGGCCGTGGACAGGATGTCGAACGCGTGGTGGGCGTTGGCGAGCTCGGCGTGCGCCACCAGCGGGGCTCCGGCGGCTCGCATCGCCGCACAGAAAGTGCGGGCCTGCGTGCAGGGAACCAGTTCGTCCTTCTCGCCGTGCAGCACGAAGAACGGGGGCGCTTCGTCGTGCACATAGTTGATCGGCGACGCCGCCGCGAATCGCTCGGGTGTCTCGGCGTAGCGAGCGCGCATGACGAACTGCTCGAGGAACGGCAGCATCAGTTCGTGCATCACCTCGGCGTTGGTGAAGTCGTAGACGCCGTAGTAGGGCACCGCGGCCTGAACAGCGGTGTCGGCGTGCTCGAACCCGGGCTGAAAACGTGGATCGTTCGGAGTGAGCGCGGCCAGCGAGGCCAGGTGGCCACCGGCGGACCCGCCGGTGATCGCGATGAAGCCGGGGTCGCCACCGTAGTCGGCGATGTTCTCGCGGACCCAGGCGATCGCGCGTTTGACGTCGATCAGGTGCGCCGGAAAGGTCGACCGCGGACTCTTGCTGTAGTCGATCGATACGCAGATCCAGCCGAGTTCGACCATGCGACTCATCAGCGTGTACGCCTGGCCGCGCTTGCCGTTGACCGCCCACGCGCCGCCGGGGACCTGGATCAGCACCGGTGCGCGACGGCCCGGCGCCAGGTCGTGACGGCACCAGATGTCAAGCAGGTTGTCGCGACCACCCGGGCCGTACGAAATGTCCGACGTTTCAGCCGCATACCGCGCGTGTGGTCCCGGTCGGTGCAACAGCCCGCCGCGCGGCGGGAACTCGGATTCGTCGCACGCCGGGTGGCTCACCAGGTCCGCGTAATTCGTCCCGAAGGACTCCTCGAGGGCGGCGGTGAGCGTTTGCTCCGCACGCTGCCCGGCCCACGAGGCGCCCACTCGACCGATGGCTGGGGCCGACACCCGGGACAACGCGTGTCCGGTCACGACATGCGGGGGAAATTCGGTGGACAACCACCCAGCAAACCAGCCCAGGGCAAACGGCGATCCGCGCAGCAACAGGCCGGCGGCCTTTGAGGCACCTCTGGCATCTGCTACCAGGCGAAACGCTTGGGAACCCGCCCTCGCGTACCGCGCGGTCATGCTCGTGGCCACGCCCATTGAAACGGTCTCCTCGACCTTATGCACACGCCTCGTTGCGGTTAACAGCTGATTACCAGCTGGTGTTGGACGTATGTCGAGGCTCAATACGACAACCGATATTGACGGTGGGGCAAGGCTTTTCGCGCGTGTCGCGTCGGCGAGTCGGGTTGTCGCCGTTCGTTGGATAGACTGACCTGCGCATTGCCTCCGTAGCTCAGGTGGATAGAGCAAGGGCCTTCTAATCCCTAGGTCGCACGTTCGAGTCGTGCCGGGGGCACCAACGGTTTCCGCAGGTAGATCCATGTCCCGTCTAGACGCTCGCGCTTTCGCTCAGGCGTTCGAGTATCCCGCTTGTCGCCCGTGCGGCACCCGAATTGCCAGCCAGCGGGCTGCCAGCAATGTCGCCGCCTACCAGGCAAGGCATCGTGACGCCCGTCAAGGTTTAATTCGGCAGGCGCCCGTGGAACACAAGACGTTATGACTGTGGGCGGCAAGTCGTGCAACGACTTGGCAAGCGCAATGGGGCTGCTTGCCATCGAAATGCAGAACCAGCTGGACATCGAGGCCACACTGCAGTCGATTGTCGCGGGCGCCGTCAAGCTCGTGCCGGGCGCAACCTGGGCAGGCATCTCTCTGGTCCACGGAAACGCGGTGGAGGCACGGGCGCCCAGCGATCCCTTGGTGGCCAAACTCGACACCCTGCAGTCGGAAGCCAACGAGGGGCCCTGTTTAAGCGCGCTGCGTGAGCACCGCACGGTGTTGATCAAAGACATGGCGACCGAGCCCCGCTGGCCGCGATTTTGCGACGCCGCAATCGACTACCGCGCCCGAAGCCTGCTCTCCTTCCAGCTTTACGTCGCGTCACGAAACCTCGGCGCGCTCAACCTGTACGGCGATGAAGCCGAAGCGTTCCCAGAAGACGCGGTGTTCACGGGCGAACTGCTGGCCCAGCACGCCTCTGTGGCCTTGTTCGGCTCGGCCGCCGAAGCTCAGTTCGACGACGCGTTGAGCACTCGCGACGTCATCGGTCAAGCCAAAGGGATCATCATGGAGCGGTTCAACCTTGAGGCTTTCGCCGCCTTCGACCTGCTGCGGAAGCTGTCGCAAGAGTCCAACGAGAGACTGGTCGACGTCGCCCGTCAGGTTATCAAGACCCGGGGCAGCACCTAGCCGACCCCAGGGCGAGACGGCACCCTGCAGCACCCACCGGCGATGTGTCAGCATGGGGACGTGAACGGACGCCAGTTCGCTTGTTCGCTGGGTGCCGCGGTGCTGGCTTGGGCATCGCCCCTGAGTGCACCAACCCTGGTTGCCCCCGCATCCGCTGCCCCCTGCCCCGACGTCGAGGTGACGTTCGCCCGGGCCACCAACGAAGCGCCCGGAGTCGGAGTGGTCGGCCAGCAATTCATCGACGCATTGCGCTCGCAGGTCGGCGGTCGGTCCCTCGGGGTGTATGCGGTCAACTACCCCGCCGGCGACGACTTCGCCCCGTCGGCCTCGGCCGGCGCCAGCGACGTACACGCGCACGTCGGGTCCATGGTTGCGACCTGTCCCAGCACCAAGCTGGTGCTCGGTGGATATTCGTTGGGCGCCATGGCAATCGACGAGGCCACTATCGCCCGGGCACCGATCGCGGGACTGATCCCCGACATCCTCACGGCCGACGAGGCCGGCCACGTCGCGGCGCTCGCCCTGTTCGGCAATCCTTCGGACCGGTATCTCGGGGCGCCGGTCAGCGAGGTCAGCCCGTGGTACGGGTCCAAGGCCATCGACCTGTGCGCGCCCGCCGATCCGGTGTGCACCCCGGGCGGGGCCTTGGCGCTGCCGTCACACGATGAGCTGTTTTCTCCGGTGCACCTGTCCTACGCGCAGTCCGGGATGCCCGGGCAGGCCGCGACTTTCGTCGCTGGCCACCTCTGACGCCCGTTACGGCCGGCCGTTGCGCTCGCGGTGCTTGCACCCCGGCCAGCAGCAGGGCCGGCGCTGGCCTTCTTCCAGCTCCTCCTGAGTCCGGCGAATCCGGCGCTGGCGGGTGGCCTCCTGCTTGGCGTCCTCGACCCAGCAGATGAATTCGTTGCGTGCCAGGGGCGTGATGTCCTTCCACGCCGCGAGTGCGGTGGAGTTCGTGGTGAGTGCCTCGCGCAGGTCCGCAGGCAGCTTGTGCACCACCCCGCCGGGCACCGAGTTGCCGCTCACCCGGCCAGACTAGCGACGATTACGACCCCGGGGTGTATTGCCACACCAAGCGGTGATTTCCGTTCATCGCCCGGTCGCACTGCATCATGTGTCCGTCGGCGTCGCGCATCGTCGCGTACCGCAGCGAGCACGGTTGCTGCCGCTGCGGTGGATTGGGCGCCGCCATACCGAGGCCGAGCGCGATCAAGCCCACCACTATCGCCGAGAAGATCGCCCAGCGGATCGCCTGCGATGTGGTGGTGATCGTCGTCGTGCTCATTGGATGCCCCTCCTCGTGATGCCGGTCACCGGCGTTTTCAGCATCAGCGGCGGGGCTTGCAGCATCCTCTGCGAATTCTTGAAGGCTCGGCTCCACGTAGCCTTTAGCTCGCCCAACATCGACCGTGGAGGCACCCGATGGCCGAGTCCGACTCCATCCTTTTCAGCGTGGAAAATCGTGTCGCGCTGATCACCGTCAACGACCCCGATCGGCGCAACGCGCTGACGAGCGAGAGCTCGGCTCAGTTGCGCGCCGCGGTCGAGCGGGCCGAAACCGATCCGGGCGTGCACGCCGTCGTGGTCACCGGGGCGGGCAAGGCGTTTTGCGCCGGCGCCGACCTCAGCGCGCTGGCCGCCGCGGGCGCCGGGGCCGCGGAATCGGGTCTCAAGCAGGTCTACGACGGCTTCATGGCCGTGGGCAGCTGCGCGCTGCCGACCAACGCCGCGGTCAACGGCGCCGCGGTCCATGCGGGCCTGAACCTGGCCCTGGCCGCCGACGTGCGCATCGCCGGGCCCGGCGCACTGTTCGACCCCCGTTTCCAGAGGCTGGGGCTGCACCCCGGCGGCGGCGCGACCTGGATGCTGCAGCGCGCGGTGGGCCCGCAAGTCGCTCGCGCGGCGCTGCTGTTCGGCTTGCGCTTGGACGCCGAATCCGCCGTGCGGCACGGGTTGGCACTCAGCGTTGCCGACGACCCCGTCGCCGCGGCGTTGGAACTGGCCGCGGGACCCGCGTCGGCGCCACGCGAGGTGGTGCTGGCCACCAAGGCCACGATGCGCGCCACCGCCAGCCCGGGCTCGCTGGACACCGAGCACCACGAATTCGCGATGCGCACCGAGCTGGGGCCGCAGGTGACCTCGATCCAGTCACCGGAATTCGCCGACCGTCTGGCCGCGGCCCGGCGTAAGTAGGGCTTAGGCGGCGGGTTCGCTCGCGACGGTCTCGGGCTGGGCCTTCACCCGAAACGCGGGATCCAGCAGGCGGACCGCGCCGATGAACGTCAGGGCCATCACGGGTGAGAGAGCGCCGTAAATCGCTACGGGAGTTGCCATTTCGACGCTATTGAGCAGTTGCGGGCTGAGCGCCACCCCCAGCGCGACCACGGTGTTGTGCAGACCGATCTCCAGGCTGATGGCAATCCCCTGTGGCGGGCCCAGCCGCATCAAACGCGGCACCAGATAGCCGACGGTCAGGCTGACCGCGCAGAACGATACAACCGCCCCGCTGATGACGCCGAAGTTGTTCAGCAGCGTCGTTTTGCCGCTGGCGATCGCCCCGGCGATCGCCGCGATCAGCAGCACGACCGCGACGATTTTGATGGGCGTTTTCATTCGCCGGGCCAGCTCCGGGAAGCGGTGGCGGATCGCGATACCGATCGCGGTAGGGATCAGCACCAACGCGAACACGGTGACGAACTTGTCCAGCTGAAGCGGGATGAAGCGTCCCTCGCCGAGGAACCAGGTCATCGATGCGGCCAGGATCGCCGGCAGGGCCACCACCGACAGCGCGGCGTTGATCGCGGCCAGCGTCAGGTTGAGCGCCAGGTCGCCGTTGAACAGGTGGCTGACGATGTTGGCCATCGTCCCGCCCGGCGTAGCGGCCATCAGCATCAGCCCGACCGCCAGATGCGGCTCGAGGTGGAACGCCTCGGCGATCAGCAGGCACAGACTCGGCAGCAGCAGGGACTGGCAGAGCAGAGCTACCGCCAGTGGTCGGCGCAGCGTGGCGGCCCGCTTGAAGTCGTCTACGGTCAGTGTCAGCCCGAGGGCGAGCATGACCACCGCAATGACGTACGGAAAGTACTCGCTGCCCATAACACTCCACGGTCTCGGTGCCCGGCCGCCGATTTGTCGGCGCGATTAGTTAGCTTGCCTTATACAGCAGCGATCCGCTGGGCATCCAACCGGCCGGCTGACAGCGTGCAACCGTCGTGATAGCTCAAAACCCCTGAATCCCAAGGATTTCAGGGGTTTTGAGACTGAGAATGCGTTAGGAAGCCGACTTGATCGCGATCTGGTCGACCTGCGTGTAACCCGGCGGCTGGCCGCACGCTCCAACGACGTAGGTGTGCGCGGACGTGCCGGTAAGGGTGTTGGGATCCCAGACGGTGTGAGTGGTCGTGCCGTAGAGGGTGTAGGAACCGTCGGGGCAGCTGACGTTGCTCATCGTGTCCAAGACCCACTGACCATCGACCAAGCGGGCCTGGCTACCGCCCAACCCGGCCTTGATCCAGAGGCATCCGTCACCACAGGAGTTGACGGCCCAGCTATTGTCGATGGTTTTGCCGCTCGGCGTCGTGACGGTCTCGGTGTAGCTACCGCTCATCGTCGGTGTAGCCCACGCTGTGCCGGCCGAACCGACAGCTAAGCCGGCACAAACGACGGTTGCGGCGAAGCCCCGCGCGATGGTCATGATTTGGTTCCTTCCGTGGAGCTAGTCAGTGCAGCGAGCAACTGTTCTGGTGGATCAAAGATTACGACACAATTGCGGCTTGGGCGTTCGCGAATGTTTCCGCTTTTTTGCGATTTCGTTAAGACGCGAACCGGGTACGCGACGGCGCAACCGGTGGTGAGGCCCCTATTTGACGGTATAAGCCGCGTCGACGGGAAGTGAGATTCCGGTGATGCAGCGGCCGGACTGCCCGCATAGGTAAACCATTGCTTCCGTGACGTCGGCGGCTTCGATCATCGGGACCGGCAACAGATTTTCCAATGCGCTGCTGCCCTCCGGAAATTCGGCCAAGCATTGTGCCGCCGGCTCGTTCTCCAGCATCGGCGTGGCCACCCCGCCGGGATGCACGGTAAGCCGGCCCAATTCGGCGACGCCGCTCAAGACCAGGCCCCAAGGCGACAAATGACGTTTTCAGAACAACGCGCGCCCGGAGCGGCTACGAGCCGGAATCTCCAGCTCGACGCACCAGCGCGGCCGCGTGCTTGAGCACCGGCGAATCGACCATCTGCCCCTCGAAAGCAAACACGCCGCGCTCGTTCTGGGCCGCCGCCAATACCCGACGCGCCCAATCCAGCTTCTCCTCGGTGGGCCGAAACGCCTCGCGCACTACCGGCACCTGAGTCGGGTGAATGCAGACGGTGCCGGAAAAGCCCACCGCCACGGCATCCTCGGCTTCGGCGCGTAAGCCGTCGAGGTCCGGGATGTCCAAATGCACCGCATCGAGTGCAACCCGGCCGAAGGCGTTCGCCGCGAGCAGGGCCGCCGACCGCACGTGACGGGCGACGTCCCGATAGGTGCCGTCGGCCTTGCGGCTGGCGCTGCCGCCGAGCGTGGCGATCAGATCTTCGGCGCCCCACATCAGCGCCACCGTGCCGTGCGCCGCGGCGATTTCCGTCGCGAACACCACCCCGCGCGGCGTCTCCAGCAGCGCGATCACGTCGCGCGGCGCCAGCGCCGTCACCTGTGCCGCCGATTCGGTCTTGGACAACATCACCGTCGAATACGCGGTACCGGCCAGGGCCTCGAGATCGAGGGGGTACTCCGCGGTGTCGGCCGCGTTGATGCGCACCACGGTGCGCTCCGGGTCCAGCGGGGTCTCCTGCAACGCCTTGCGAGCGGCGGGCTTGTCCGCCTCCGCCACGCCGTCCTCCAAGTCGAGGATCACGACGTCGGCCGCGGCCGCCGCCTTCGCGAATCGCTCGGGCCTATCGGCCGGGCAGAACAACCACCCGGGGCCGGCGGCGGCTAGGTTCATCGAGGCTCCTCGTCCGCGGGTCGCTTCTGCACCAGGGTGGTGCGGACCGCGCGCGCAACGATCTCGCCATCTTGATTGCGGCCGGTGTGCTCCAGGGTGACGATGCCTTCGCCGGGCCGGCTCTTCGACTCACGCTTGGCGGTGCACACGGTCTCCGCGTACAGCGTGTCGCCGTGGAAAACCGGCTTCGGGAAGGACACCTCGGAGAAGCCGAGGTTGGCCACGATGGTGCCCAGCGTCAGTTGTGTCACGGACAGCCCGACCAGCGTCGAGAGGGTGAACATCGAATTCACCAGGCGCTCGCCGCGAAAGCCGGGCTGTTCGGCGGCCCACGCCGCGTCGAGGTGCAGCGATTGGGTGTTCATTGTCAGCGTGGTGAACAGGACGTTGTCGGCCTCGGTGATCGTGCGGCCAGGCCGGTGCAGGTAGGTCGTGCCGGTCTCGAATTCCTCAAACCACAAGCCGCGCGGGATAACCGACTTACCTTCGGTCATGAGCGCCGCTCCTCATCGCTCCGCTCTGCATCGTCGACGGTCACGAGAGCCCCAGCGACCGCGCGATGAGCATCAGTTGCACCTCGGTGGTGCCCTCACCGATCTCGAGGATCTTGCTGTCGCGGTAGTGACGCGCCACCGGATACTCGTTCATGAAGCCGTATCCGCCGTGGATCTGGGTGGCGTCGCGAGCGTTGTCCATGGCCGCCTCCGACGAGATCATCTTGGCGATGGCCGCCTCCTTCTTGAATGGCTTACCCGCCAACATCTTTGCGGCCGCATCGTAGTACGCGGTCCGCGCTACGTGCGCGCGCGCCTCCATGCGCGCGATCTTGAAGCTGATCGCCTGATAGGAGCCGATCGGCTGGCCGAACGACTGCCGTTCCTTGGAGTACTTGACGCTCTCGTCGACGCAGCCCTGCGCCACACCGGTCGCCAACGCGGCGATCGCGATGCGGCCCTCGTCAAGGATGGACAGGAAGTTCGCGTACCCCTTGCCGCGAACGCCCAGCAGGTTCTCCTCCGGGACGCGGGCGCCGGCGAACGTCAACGGGTGGGTGTCCGACGCATTCCAGCCGACCTTGTTGTAGACCGGCTCGACGGTGAAACCCGTTGTGCCGTTGGGGACGATGATAGTCGAGATCTCTTTTTTGTCGTCGGCCAGGGAGCCGGTGACCGCCGTGACGGTGACCAGCGACGTGATATCCGTGCCCGAGTTGGTGATGAACTGCTTGGATCCGTTGATCACCCAGTCGCCGTTGTCGAGTTTGGCCGTGGTGCGGGTGCCGCCGGCGTCCGAGCCCGCGCCCGGCTCGGTGAGCCCGAAGCCGGCCAGCGCCCGGCCGGCCACCAGGTCGGGTAGCCACTGCTGCTTCTGTTCCTCGGTGCCGAATCGGTAGATCGGCATCGCGCCGAGGCCCACCCCGGCCTCTAGGGTGATCGCCACCGATTGGTCGACCTTGCCGAGTTCCTCGAGCGCCAGTGCGAGCGCGAAGTAGTCGCCGCCCATGCCGCCGTACCCCTCGGGAAACGGCAGCCCGAACAGCCCCATCTCACCCATCTTGGCGACGACCTCGTACGGGAAGCTGTGCTCCTCATCGTGTTTGGCCGATACGGGAGCGACCACGCTGCGCGCGAAATCGGCGACGGTCGCGCGAAGATCTTCGTATTCCTTGGGTAGCGTCCCCGCGGTGATCGTTGTCGTCATGATCCTTTAATCCTTTTTCTCTTCGGAGTCTGGGACCAGGCGGGCCAGCACCTGGTCAACCGTCACCTGATCGCCGACCGACACCAGCAGCTCCACGCGTCCCGAAACCGGCGCGGCCAAAGAGTGTTCCATCTTCATCGCCTCAACCACCACGACCACGTCGCCCTCGGCAACCTCGGCCCCGGAATCGACCTGCACGGCGATCACACTGCCGGGCATCGGGCTGAGAACCTCGGCCTGCCGGGTGTCGGATCCGCGCTGGATCTTGGTTTCCTCGGCCTCGCGCAGATGCCAGGTCCCTCGCTCGTCGGCGATCCACAGGTGACGGTTGGCCTCGGCCCACCGGTACTCGCGGCGCAGCCCGTCCAGCGTCGCGCTCATCAGCCGCCGCTCGACTTCTACACTCGCCGATTGGTTTTCGCCGTCACCGACCTTTACCGTCGCGGCGGTCGGCAAGCCGGACACCGAGACCGTCTCGGTGCGCAGCGGCGTACGCATCGCGGTGCGTACCGGTGCGGTCGCGCTGCCAACGCGCCAGCCCGACGGCTGCGCCCACACGTCACCCCGCGCCTGGCGGGCCAGCACCCATTGGACATGCAGCCCGCCCGCCGCGAGCACGTCGTCGGGCGCAGGCAGCGGCGCGAAGTCCGGCAGCCGCTCCTCGAGCAGCGCGGTGTCCAGATCGCCCGCCCGCACTCGTTCGTCGGCAAGCAGGAAGCGCAGGAATTCGATGTTGGTCTGCACGCCCAGAATCGTCGTCTGCGCCAGTGCCCGGTCGAGCTCGGCGAGCGCTTCGTCGCGGTCGGCTCCGTGGGCGATCACCTTGCTCAACATCGGGTCGTAGTCGCTTCCGACCAGCGTGCCTGCCAGCAGTGAGGAGTCCACTCGCACGCCGGGACCCGAGGGCTCGAAGACATCGAGGACCCGCCCGCCGGTCGGCAGGAAGCCCCGGCCCGGATCCTCCGCGTACACCCGGGCCTCGATCGCGTGCCCGTGCAACTCGATGTCGTCTTGGGCGAATGTGAGCTTCTCGCCGGCGCCCACGCGCAGCTGCCACTCGACGAGGTCCAGCCCGGTGATCGCCTCGGTGACCGGGTGTTCCACCTGCAGACGGGTGTTCATCTCCATGAAGAAGAATTCGTCGGGTTGCTCGGCGGAGACGATGAATTCCACCGTGCCGGCGCCGACGTAGTCGACGCTGCGGGCGGTGTTGCAGGCCGCCGTTCCGATCCGTGCACGGGTCTGCGGATCCAGCAGCGGCGACGGCGCCTCCTCGATGACCTTCTGGTGACGCCGCTGCAGGCTGCACTCCCGCTCGCCGAGATGCACGACGTTGCCGTGGCCGTCGGCAAGGACTTGTACCTCGATATGCCTGGGCCGCAACACGAATCGCTCCAGGAACAGCGTGTCGTCGCCGAAAGAGGACGCGGCCTCCCGGCGCGCGCCGGCCAGCGCCTCGGGCAGCCGGGCCGGATCGTCCACCAGCCGCATACCCTTACCGCCACCACCAGCCGATGGCTTGATCAGCACCGGATAGCCGACCTCGGCGGCCGCGGCGACGAGCTCGTCGTCCGTCAGTCCCGATTTCGCCACACCGGGAACCACCGGCACATCGAAGGCGGCCACCGCGTTCTTGGCGGTGATCTTGTCGCCCATCACCTCGATCGCGCGGGCCGGCGGGCCCAGGAACACCAACCCGGCGCGCTCGCACGCGGCGGCGAAATGGGCATTCTCGGAAAGGAACCCGTAACCGGGGTGAATCGCCGCAGCGCCGGTGCGCGCGGCCGCGTCGAGCACCTTCTCGATATCGAGGTAACTCTCACGGGCCGGCGCCGGACCCAGCCGCACGGCCGTGTCGGCTTCGAGCACGTGTCGCGCATCGGCGTCTGCATCGCTGTAGACGGCCACCGACCGGATACCGAGCCGGCGCAGCGTCCGAATCACCCGCACGGCGATCTCGCCGCGGTTGGCCACTAAGACGGTGTCAAACACTGCACTCACATCCGGAAGACGCCGTAGGAGACCGGTTCCAGCGGCGCCTAAGCGCACACCGAAAGGGCAAGCCCGACATACGTTCTCGTATCGGCTGGGTCGATGATGCCATCGTCCCAGAGCCGGGCGGTCGAGTAGTACGGGTTGCCCTGATCCTCGTACTGGGCGCGGATCGGCGCCTTGAACGTCTCTTCGTCGTCGGGCGACCACGGTTTGCCGGAGGCGGACAGTTGTTCGCCGCGCACGGTGGCCAGCACGGAGGCCGCCTGCTCGCCACCCATCACCGAGATCCGCGCGTTGGGCCACATCCACAGGAAGCGCGGCGAGTACGCCCGCCCGCACATCGAATAGTTGCCCGCGCCATAGGATCCGCCGATCACGACGGTCAGCTTGGGCACCCGGGCACAGGCCACGGCGGTGACCATCTTGGCGCCGTGCTTGGCGATGCCGCCGGCCTCGTAGTCGCGGCCGACCATGAAACCGGCGATGTTCTGCAGGAACAGCAGCGGGATCTTGCGCTTGTCGCACAGTTCGATGAAATGCGCACCCTTCAAAGCGGATTCGCTGAACAGCACACCATTGTTGGCGATGATCCCGACCGGGTGGCCGTGGATGCGCGCGAAGCCGGTCACCAGCGTCTTGCCGTATTTCGCTTTGAATTCGCTGAATTCGCTTCCGTCGACCAATCGCACGATGACCTCGTGCACGTCGTAGGGCACCCGCGGATCCGGGGGGACGACGTCATAGAGCTCGGTCTGCGCATGCTTAGGCTCGACCGACGGCAACGCTTCCCACGGACTGGGCTCGCGCGGACCGAACGTCGCCGCGATCGCGCGCACGATGCGCAATGCGTGTTCGTCGTCGTCGGCGAGATGGTCGGTGACCCCGGAGACGCGCGAGTGCAGATCGCCACCACCGAGGTCTTCGGCCGAAACGATCTCTCCGGTAGCGGCTTTCACCAGTGGCGGTCCGCCGAGGAAAATCGTGCCCTGCTCGCGGACGATCACGGCCTCATCGCTCATCGCCGGCACATAGGCGCCGCCCGCCGTGCACGAACCGAGCACCGCGGCGACCTGAGGAATTTCCTTGGCGCTCATGGTCGCCTGGTTGTAGAAGATTCGCCCGAAATGCTCGCGGTCGGGAAAAACCTCGTCTTGACGCGGCAGAAAGGCGCCGCCGGAGTCGATGAGATAAATGCACGGCAGTCGATTCTGCAGCGCGACTTCCTGGGCGCGCAGGCGCTTCTTGACCGTGATCGGGTAGTAGGTGCCGCCCTTGACCGTTGCATCGTTCGCGACGATGACGCACTCGCGCTGCGACACTCGCCCGATCCCGGTGATGATCCCGGCCCCGGGCGATTCGTCGTCGTACATCCCGTTCGCGGCCAACGGGGTGAGCTCCAGAAACGGGCTGCCGGGATCGAGTAGCCGGTCCACCCGTTCGCGCGGCAACAGCTTGCCGCGGCTGACGTGGCGCTCCCGCGCACGCTCATTGCCACCCAGCGCCGCGACCGCCAGTTTGGCGTTCAGCTCATCGACCAGCCGACGGTGCTCGTCGGCGAACGACGCTGCGACCTTTGCGGACACGGTCACGACGGGCCTCCTCGCCGTTACACGACGTTTCAGTTAATGATCATTAACTCGGCGCGGAGAATACCATCGCGCGCATTCCTGCGTCCAGGGACGGGTTATCACGCGCGCTAAGACCCGATCGGCCGTGAGCTTCCATGCAGGTCCGGCTGTCCCCTGTTTGGCGGACGGCTATTTCAACTCGTTTGTGACCCGTTCGGGGGGACGGAAGATCGGGCGGATGTTCTCTACCTTGAGCCCCGTCGACGAGAGGTGGACGCGCGGCACTGACAACGGGTGTTTACCTTCCCGAGCCGTCATAAATTCCCGACGTTTTTCGCCGATCATCGCTAGAGAGAAATCGCGATCACCGCAGGGGAAGTCATGCCTGACAGGCCGGCCGGCAGGAACGGCGCACGCTCGTCGCAATTCACCGGTCGACCTTCGTTGCAAGCACGTATCAGTGCGCCGGCGCTGCGGCAGCTGCGCTCGATCGCCAGCCTGGTCGGCATTGATCTGAGCACTGCGATCAACACCTTGATGGCCAGCCGCCACCCGCCCCGGCATACCACGCGCGCCCTGACCGTGGGACAGCTCGAGTTCAACGACTGGGACGTGTGCGAACTGCGCCCCGCATCTCCGTCGGGCAAACATGTGCTAGCCGTTCACGGCGGTGCCTTCGTATGCGAGGCCACCGCCTTGCACTGGCGAGACTATGCGGCCATCGCGCGCCAGACATCGGCGACCGTGGTCGTACCGACCTACCCGCTGGCACCGCACTGCACCGCGCGCATCGTCATCCCACAGATCGCGGACCTGATCACTTGGATGATCGGTGAAAACGAGGCGCGCGCGGTGCGCTCGCAGATCTACCACCAGCTGCTGGGCTACTAGCAATGGATCGAGATCAGCTGGTCGAGACATGGGAACGCCACATGGCGTGTGAATTCGACTTGAAGGACCCCGATCTCGCGGTTTCCACGATGACAGACGACGCCACCGTCATGCACTTGCCGACGATGAGCGGCGGCGCTGGGAAGGACAACCTGCGGCGGTACTACGCCGACGTATTCATTCCGGGCATTCCAGCCGACACCACCAGTGCGCCGATCGCACGATCGGTCGGTGACGGCCTGCTGGTCGACGAGTTCATCATGCGGATGAACCACGACCGTGATGTGCCGTTCCTGCTGCCGGGACTGGCGCCCACCGGCAAGACGGTGGAAATCGCCGCCGTGGTCGTCGTCAGATTTCGGGGCGACCTGATGGCAAGCGAGCGGCTCTACTGGGACCAGGCCACCGTGCTGCGCCAACTCGGCCTGATCGACCACAGTCTGCCGGTCGCCGACATCACCGCGGTGTCGGCATATCTGCGTGAGCTGAGTTAATAGCCAGTAACCCGTGCTAAGTTAGCGATGATTAACCGAAAGTTCCGGAGGGCCGTCATGACAGCGTCCAGCCCGGACACCGCGCCCGGTCAATCCGAACCAGCAAATCGCCGCAGCCAGTTGAAATCCGACCGGCGACTGCAACTCCTGGCCGCGGCCGAACGACTCTTCGCCGAACGCGGATTTCTCGCGGTGCGACTCGAAGACATCGGCGCCGCCACCGGGGTCAGCGGCCCGGCCATCTACCGCCACTTCCCCAACAAGGAATCGATGCTGGTCGAGTTGTTGGTCGGGATCAGCGCCCGGCTGCTCGCCGGGGCCCGCGAGGTCACTGCCCGCAGTGCGGACGCGGCCGCCGCCCTGGAAGGGCTGATCGATTTTCATCTCGACTTCGCCTTCGGCGAGCCCGACCTGATTCGCATCCAGGACCGCGACTTGGCACACCTGCCCGCGCCCGCCGAGCGACAGGTCCGCAAGGCGCAACGCCAATATGTAGAGGTATGGGTCGGCGTGCTATGCGAGCTGGACCCGGCGCTGGCCGAGGCGGATGCCCGGCTTGCGGCGCACGCGGTGTTCGGCTTGCTGAACTCGACGCCGCACAGCATGAAGGCAGCGGAAAAGCCCGCCCGCGGGACACGGTCGCGCGCCGTGATGCGGGCCATGACGATTGCCGCACTGGGAGCCGGGGGCCAAGCCGGCTGATTGGGCGTCACCGGGAGAATCCACGCCCGGCCGCTCGGCTTAGGTACCCTGCAAACTGTGAGGTGGACATGAACGATCCACGTCGACCCGAGCGGTTTAGTCCCCCCGAAGCGGGGTGGGAACCGACCGGGCCGATTGGCCCGCGCAACGCGCCGCTCGTTGATCCGGCCTACGCCGACCAAGCGCGCTACGCGCCTACCTACGGCGGGTATGCCCCGCAGTGGGCGCCGAGCCCGAACGAGACCAACACGACAAAACGGCTGCCGGCCTACTGGCAGCAGGACCAGGACCAGCCGCCACCTGTTGGGCTGCCTTCCGGCGGCGAGGCCCCCCCACCGCCGGAAGGGCCGAGATCGCCCCGCTGGTTGTTGATCGGTGCCGGCTTGGCCGTGCTGTTGGTCGTCGCACTGACGATCGCGCTGGTCCTCACCAATGGAGCGCTGAAGACCCAGACGGCGGTGCCGCCGTTGCCCGCGATGCCCGGATCGAGTGAGAGCCCGACGCCCACCCCGTCGACACGAACGTCGCGGCCGTCGCAGACCCCGCTGCCGGTCCCGCCGCCGAGCAGCTCGGCCGGGTCCGCGCCCACCCCAGGCGCGATGCACAACGTCGTCTACACGGTCAGCGGCGAGGGACGCGCGATCAGCATCACCTACTGGGATACCGGCGACGTCATCCAGACCGAGTTCAATGTCTCGCTGCCATGGACCAAGCAGGTCAGCCTGTCTCCGTCGGCCGCTCATCCGGCCAGCGTCACGATCATCAACATCGGCCACAACGTCACCTGCTCGGTCACCGTGGACGGCGTGCAGCTACGCCAACACCTCGGCGCCGGCATCACGGTCTGCGACGCCGCCGGACGTTAGACCTGTTCGACCTGTTCGACCGCGGCGGTGTGGCGCGGCGGGACACGGACGGCGATCATCGCGATCAGTCCGGCGATCAGCACCAGCGATATCCCGCCCAGCCCGGCGCGCACCGCGCCGAACGCGTCGACGAACACCGAGAACAGCCAGGGCGCCACGAACGCGACGGCCCGGCCCGTCATCGTGTACAGACCGAACGCCACGCCTTCCCGGCCGTGGTGGGCCATTTGCAACAGCAGGGCGCGCGCCGACGACTGCGACGGCCCGATGAACAGGCAGAGCAATAGTCCGCACGCCCAGAAGGCCACCGGACCCGAGAGCACCATCAGGGTGAGCGCCGCGACGATGATCGCTACCAGCGATCCGACGATGACGGTTTTGGACCCGATCCGGTGATCGACGAAGCCGCCCGCCACGGCGCCGATGGCGGCGACGATGCTGGCCGCCACACCGAAGATCAGCACGTTGGCCTGCGAGATGCCATACACGTTGACGCCCAGCACGGCGCCGAAGGCGAAGATCGCCGACAGCCCGTCGCGGAAGAGCGCGCTGGCGCCCAGGAAGTAGACCAGGTTGCGGTCGCGCCGCCATTCCGCGGAGATCTCGGTCCACAGCTTGCGATAGCCGCCGAGCATGGTTGTCGGCTGGTACACCTCGCCGGTCTCGGGCAGTCGGTGCGCGACGAGGAGCAATGGCAGCCCCAATACCGCCAGCCATGCCGCGGCGGCCAGCATGGCCTCGCGGACGTAGAGCCCGTCGGCCAGCGGCACGCGCAGCAGCCCCCGCACCGCGCCGGGCCCGTCACCCGAGCCTGCGATAAAGCCGGTGTAGATCAGCAACAGCAGCAGGACGCTGCCGAGGTAACCCGATGCCCAACCCAGACCGGAGATGCGGCCAGCCGTCTGGGGAGTCGAGAGCTGACGCAGCATCGCGTTGTACGGAACGCTGGCCAGGTCGCCGCAGGCCGCCGTCGCGCCCAGCAACACCAACCCGGCCCATAGGTACGCGGGCCGGTCGTGGATCAGGAACATCGCGCAGGTCAGCGTCACCGCCAGGCCGGTCAACACGCCCAGGGTCACGCGCCGGCGATGCGGCGACTCCACCCACACACCGACCAGCGGCGCCAGCAGCGCGACCGTCAACCCGGCGAGCGCTCCCGCCCGGCCCAGCCAGCTCTCCGGCGTGGTCCTGCCGGGTAGGCCCTCCCCCACGCTGCTGGTCAGGTAGACGGAGAACACGAATGTCGCGACGATCGCGTTCAGACCCGTTGATCCGCAGTCCCACAGCGCCCACGCCACCACCCGAGATCGCACGATCTCGCCCGCCCCCGGTTCTGGCTGACCCATGCCCGGCACTCTATTTGTTGAGCCGACAAGACGCCCCCCCCCCGCGGCTGCGGCCCGGTTGCAGCCATTGTCGTCGAGGTTCGGCCGCTGTCTACGATTGTCGAATGCCGATTCCCGCTCCCAACCCGGATGCACGCGCCGTTGTCACCGGAGCTTCGCAAAACATCGGCGAAGCCCTGGCCACGGAATTGGCCGCACGCGGACACTACCTGATCGTCACCGCACGACGCGAAGACAAGCTCAACGACCTTGCCGCTCGGCTAACCGAGAAGTACGGGGTCACGGTCGAAGCGCGGCCTGCCGACCTCGCCGACCCGGCGGAACGGGCCAAACTCTGCGACGAGTTGGCCACCCGCAACATCTCGATCCTGTGCGCTAACGCGGGCACCGGCACATTCGGCCCCATTTCCGGCCTCGACCCGGCGGGCGAGAAAGCGCAGGTGCAACTGAATACCGTTGCGGTGCATGACCTTACGTTGGCGGTACTGCCGGGGATGGTCGAGCGCGGCGCGGGCGGCATCTTGATTTCCGGTTCGGCAGCGGGCAATTCGCCGATCCCCTACAACGCGACCTATGCCGCCTCGAAGGCGTTCGTGAACACCTTCAGCGAGTCGTTGCGCGGCGAACTACGCCGCTCCGGTGTGCACGTCACGCTGCTGGCACCGGGCCCGGTGCGCACCGACCTGCCCCAGGATGCCGAGCGGTCACTGGTCGAACGGCTGGTGCCCGACTTCCTGTGGATCTCGACCGAACACACCGCCCGGATCTCGCTGGATGCGTTGGAACGCAACAAGATGCGCGTCGTCCCGGGCCTGACGTCCAAGGCGATGTCGGTCGGCAGCGGGTATGCCCCGCGCGCGATCGTGGCGCCGATCGTCGGCAGCTTCTACAAGAAACTCGGCGGCGGCTAAGCCTTCGCCCGCTCGCGTCCGCGAGTCTAACCTGGCTGCGAAAAATCCGCCCGATATTTCGCAGTGACGTTAGGCTCGCGTCACCGGCGGCCCCGGCCGGTGCCGAACCTGGCCCGGACGAAATCGCGTAACCCAGTTTTGACGATGTCCTTGACGTCCGAATTCTTCAGCACTTCCTCCCATATGGCCGGGCCCTTGGGTTCGGCGGGCGCCGGCATCGGCGGGATGTCGTACGGGTCCGGATACGACGGCAGCGGGTCGTATTGCCCCTGCGGCGACGGTGCCTTCGGCGCTGGTGGCGCCGAGGGCATTTCGGGCGCCGACGGCTGCTCGATCGTCTGGCCGTATTTGACCTGCAGCGGACTGGATTTCGCCGCCTTGGCGATCTCGTCGTCGCCGATCGACGCCATCAGCGAGCGGGGCACCCGCATCCGTGTCCAGGCAACCGGTGTCGGGGCGCCCTTCTCGGACAGCACGGTGACGACGGCCTCGCCGATGCCCAGCGACGTCAACGCCGACTCCAGGTCGTAGACATCGGTTTTCGGATAGGTACGGACGGTCTTGGACAGGGCCTTCTGGTCGTCGGGGGTGAATGCACGCAGGGCGTGCTGGATCCGCGCGCCCAGTTGCGACAGCACATCGTTGGGCAGATCCGTGGGCAACTGGGTGCAGAAGAACACCCCGACACCCTTGGAGCGGATCAGCTTGACGGTCTGCTCGACCTGCTCGAGAAACGCCTTGGACGCGTCGGTGAACAGCAGATGCGCCTCGTCGAAGAAGAACACCAGCTTGGGTTTGTCGATGTCACCAACTTCGGGCAGTTCGTTGAACAGGTCGGCAAGCAACCACATCAGGAAGGTCGAGAAGATGACCGGGCGCAGCGACTGACCGCCGAACTCGAGCAGCGAGATGGTGCCGTGGTTTTCGTTGTCGACGCGCAGCAGGTCTTGCGGGTCGAGCTTCGGTTCGCCGAAGAACGTGTCGCCGCCCTCGCCCTTGAGGTTCACCAGCGCGCGCAAGATGACGCCGGCCGTCGTCGACGACACCCCGCCCAGCGATTTCAGGTCGGCCTTGCCGGCGTCGCTGGTCAGGTGGCCGATGACGGCGCGAAGTTGGTCCAGGGTGACCAGCGGGCGGTCGTTCTCCTTTGCCCAATGGAAGATCAACCCCAGCGTCGACTCTTGAGTGGCATTGAGCCCCAACACTTTTGATAACAAGACCGGGCCGAAACTGGCGACGGTCGCGCGTATCGGTACGCCGAGCCCACCGGTGCCCAGCGACAGGAACTCCACCGGGAAGCCGGTCGCCGCCCAGGTGTCCCCGGTGTCCTTCGCCCGAGCCGCCGTCTTCTCGTTGGCCTGCCCCGGCCGCGACAGGCCGGACAGGTCACCCTTGACGTCGGCCATCAGCACCGGAACCCCGGCGGCGCTGAGCTGTTCGGCGATCAGCTGCAGGGTCTTGGTCTTGCCGGTTCCGGTCGCCCCGGCCACCAGACCATGTCTGTTGACGGTGGCGAGCGGGATGCGAATCTGCGCGCTCGGGTCGGCGTTGCCGTCGATGACGACGGTGCCCAGTTCCAGTGCCTGGCCTTCCACGGCGTAGCCGCTGGCGATCCGCTGCGCGGGTCCGTCCGCTGATTCGGTGGTCATCGCGCCCCTCTCGCCCGAAAGTTGCAAGGCCCAACACTACTTGCCAGGGGGAGCCAGCGGCAGGGCTCCACGTGGGCATACGCTGAGCGCTGTGCGCGACGAAATGGTGTGGATCGACTGCGAGATGACCGGGCTGGATCTGGGATCGGACAAGTTGATCGAGATCGCAGCCCTGGTCACCGACGCCGATCTAAACATCCTCGGCGACGGCGTCGACGTGGTGATCCACGCCGATGACGCCGCCCTGTCGTCGATGATCGACGTGGTCACCGAGATGCACACCCGCTCAGGGCTGATCAATGAGGTGCGGGCCTCGACCGTCGACCTGGCCACCGCCGAGGCGATGGTGCTCGAATACATCGGTAAGCACGTCAAGCAGCCCAAGACGGCGCCGCTGGCGGGCAATTCGATCGCCACCGATCGGTCGTTCATCGCCCGCGATATGCCCGCCCTGGACGAGTTTCTGCATTACCGGATGATCGACGTCAGCTCGATCAAGGAACTCTGCCGCCGCTGGTACCCCCGCGTCTACTTCGGCCAGCCGGCCAAGGGGCTGGCCCACCGGGCACTGGCCGACATCCGCGAGTCCATCCGCGAGCTGCAGTTCTACCGCCGTACCGCGTTCGTGTCCCCGCCGGGGCCATCTACCAGCGAAATCGCGGCGGTGGCGGCCGAGCTCGCGGGCACTGACGGCGCGGCACAGCCAATTGATTCGGCTGTCGAGCCACCGAACCGCTAGTATCGACAGTCGCCGCGTGTAGCGCGGTCATGGTGGGTGTAGTTCAGCTGGTAGAGCGTCAGGTTGTGATCCTGAATGTCGCGGGTTCGAGTCCCGTCACTCACCCCACAGGGGCAGAGGGCATATCCGCCCTCTGACCTTTTTGCTTGTCCGGGACCATAGCCAGCTCAATCGGCGCCGGAACCGACGCGCGACCGTCGTCGAGCCCGGCTACCTATTACGTTGTGGCGCAGCGGCCTTGCCGTGCGGGCGGCCCTCCCGACCACCCCGCCGCCCGCGGGCGACGAAACCTCGCGGCCGATGTTTGCCAGCGCCATGTTTCTTCAAGGTCACATCGCGTAACATCACTTGCTCATAGGTTCGGAGTGGTCATGTCTGGTCTGGAGTACAAGGTTGTCCTCGCCCTGGTCCTCGCATTTATGGCCCCGGCGGCATCGGGGTGCACGTTCACCGTCGTCTGCGACCCGCTCTTCACCTGCGCATAACCCTAAGCGACTGCGCGGCAGGCGAATCCGTCAATCGATGGCCGAGGCGCCGGCGCGAGCGGGTACCGGCCGGCTCCGCCCCACCCAGGCGGGCGATCGCTGACTAGCCGGCTCGAGCACGCCGGAAGCATCGGCATAAACCCGAGGACTAGCTCAGGTGTTGGCGTTGCCGGCTTTCCACTGCGGCCAGGGGATGTTCCAGTCACCCAGGCCCTCGGTGCCGGGAAGCGTCGACCCGACCGTGTTGACCACCTCGACGATGTCCCCGCTCTTGCTGTGGTCGTAGAACCACTCGGCGTTGCTCGGGCTGACGTTCAGGCAGCCGTGGCTGGTGTTGGTATGGCCCTGCGCGCCGACCGACCACGGCGCGGAGTGCACGAAGACGCCGCTGTAGGACATCTGCGTGGCCCAGTCGACTTCGGTGCGATATCCGTTGGGCGAGTTGACCGGAACGCCGTAAGTCGACGAGTCCATGATGATGTGCTTGTACCGGCCGCCGATGATGTAGAAGCCGTTGGCCGTCGGGGTGCTGTCCTTGCCCATCGACGTCGGCATCGTCTTCACCACTTCGCCGTTGACCCGCACGGTGACCATCTTGGTGTTGTCGTCGGCGGTCGAGATGACCTCGTCGCCGATCGTGAAGTGGGTCTTGACGTTGTCCTCGCCGAACATCCCGTCGCCCAAGTCGACGCCGTAGGTGTTGACCGCCACGTCGATCGCGGTTCCCGACTTCCAGAAATGCTCTGGACGCCAACGCACTTCGCGGTTGTTCAGCCAATAGAACGCGCCTTCGACGGGCGGGTTGGTGGTGATCTTGATCGCCTTCTGCGCGGCGGCGCGGTCGGCGATGTTCTCGTCGAACCGGATCGCCACCGGCTCGCCGATACCCACGACCTCGCCGTCGCCCGGCGCGACGTACGGCATCGTCAGGTGCGCGGGCGAACTGGTCGAGAAGCTCATCTGGCGGCTCGCCGCGCCGCCGAGCCCGGTCGCCTTGACGTTCAGCGTGTAGTGCCGGTTGTAGCCGAGCTGTTCGGTGGTCGACCAGCGCAGTCCATCGGGGCTGAGTTGGCCACTGATCGCCCGGCCGTTGTCGTTGACCATCGTGACCGACGCGAGCACGCCGTCGGCAACGTTGACCGTGACCGGCGCATCGACGGTGACACCGACGGCTCCGTCCGAGACCGAGGAGGTCAGCTTGGGCACCAGCAGATCGGCAAACGGTGTGCCTTTGTCGAAGATGATCTTCGGCGGCGCCGCAGCTTGGTTACTACTGCAGGAGGTGCTGGTCACAGCAAACATCACCATGGCGATAACCAGCCAAGGTAGGTGCCTGCGCAAAGCCGTCATCAAGTGACCTTCCACATCATTCGGTTACGTTCGGTCACCGCTGACCTTGCTTAATTGCAAGCATTCTAATGGGTTTTTGCCCCGCCCCACGTCGACATTGGCGGGTTGAGCCGTTCGGTGTCGCGGTCGCGCCGGCTAAGTCGGTTGGCTCGCCGGATATTGCCGACTCGCCTCGACCTGCTCACGGGTCGCCACGGCCTCGACGCGCGCGAGTTTGACGATGGCGGCCGTCATCGCCACGGCCGCTAGGACCAAGCCGATCATGACCGCCCGCCCGCCGTTCAGGGTCTCACCGAGCACAACGACCCCCAGGAGCGCCGCTACCACCGGTTGCGATACCTGCAGGGCGGGCATCGACGCGGTCAACGGACCCGCCCGAAACGCGAACTGGCTTCCCGCGACACCCCCCACCGCGACGAGGATCGCGGCATACAGTTCGGGGGTTCGGAGCACCGCCCCGCCCCCCTCGCCAAGCCGGGCGACGACCTCCTTGGCGAGCACGGCAAAAATCCCCCACAGCGAACCCGACACCAGGGCGTACAACAGTGCGGCGACCGCGCCGCCCCACCTGCGGCCGGCGATGACGCAGGCGAGGAGCAACGGGCCGAGCACGACGGCGACGGCGATCCAGGTCCTCAACGGCGCGGAGGAATGACCGGGCTGCGGGTTGCCGACGACGACGATCACGATCACCGCTGCGGTGAGCACCCCGGCCCAGATCCACTCGCTCGAGTGGACCGTGCGGCGGGCGAATCTGGCGTTGATGGGCAGTGCGAACAGCAGGGAGAGCATGAGCAGCGCCTGCACCAACAGCACCGAGCCCCGACTCAATGCCGCCGCCTGCAGGGCAAGGCTGGCGATCAGCAACACTGCACCCCACCACCATCGTTGATTTCGAAGCAGGCTGGCGAACAGCTCGACGTGCCCGATCGAGGAGTCCTCGACGCAGTGCGCCGCTCGTTGCTGTAATACGTCGCCGATCGCCACGCAAAGCGCGGAAGCCAATGCGAGCAGAACGGCGATCTCGACCTTGGTCATGGCAAGTTCTCCGTCGATATACGGGATCTGCCATCGGAAGTCATTGTGGTAGGCCATCTTCTGATCAAGCGCCGCTGTGGGCCGGCCACGTCGGCGGCCCACCGGCGCCGTCCCACCGCAGCGGCGGCGTCTTCACCGGTCGCGGAGCGCTCTCGCAGCCGAACCATTGGCGCGGGCGCCCACCACGTCCACCGGCCCAGCAGGTGAATAAAGGCCGGTACCAACACCATTCGAACCAGTGTGGCGTCAACCAGCACCGCAAGCGTCAGGCCCACACCGAGCATCCGCATGAACGACACGTGCGCGGGGATCAACGCGGCAAACGAAATCGACATCACCAGCGCGGCGGTGGTGACCACGCGGCCGATGCCGGCAATGCCCAGCGCGGTGCTCTCGTCGGTGGCAGCGCGTGCCTCCACCGCGATCGGACGTCTTTCGTGGGCGGGCGCGGAAGCCAGCCAGTACTCGTGAATCCGGGAGACCAAGAACACCTCGTAGTCCATGGCCAGTCCAAATGCGATGCAGAACAACAACACTGGGATGTTGGCGTTCAACGTCCCGTTCGGCGTCGTCCCCAGGGCGTTGAGGTGGCCGTCCTGGAAGATCCACACCATGGCGCCGAACGCGGCGGTCAGCGACAAGACGTTGCACACCAGGGCTTGCAACGGAAGCACCACACTGCCGGTCAGCAAGAACAGCAACGCGAAGGTGATGACCGCAATCAGCAGGAACACGATCGGCAAGCGGGTGGTGATCGCATCGATGCTGTCACGGTTGATCTGCGCCAGCCCGGTCATCTCGGTGGACCGTCCTGCCGGTCCGGCGACTTTGTGCAATCGATCGAGTTGGGCGTTGGACGCCTTCGAATACAGCGGTGCGGTGGTATCTACGGTCAGGAATGCGGCGCCGTTGGCGAGCCCGGCGGCGGCCGCGGGCGGTCCCACCGCGTTGCCGGCCACGAACGTCCCGGTCGGCGCGCTGACCGCGGACACGTCGGGTACCCGCGACAGTTGGGCGGCATAGTGACTGACGGCCGCCGGTGTCACACCACCGGCGTCGGGGACGACGACGGTCACGGCGGTCCCCGGCCCGTTGCCGAAATCCTCGTCCAACATATCGGCGACTTGGCGCGCCGACGCCGACTTCGGCAACACCCGCTCGTCCGGGAATCCCCACTTCACCCCCAGAAACGGAACCCCCATTAGCAGCAGCAGCGCGACCACCCAGAGACCGACGGGCACAGCGTGGCGCAACACGAACTTCGTCGATCGGTACCAGAACAGCGACTCGACCGGCGTGTGCGCATGATCGCGCCACGACTTCCGTTGGTGTCTGACCCCGAATAGGGCGCGGTGCACGATCCCGGAGACGTCGAACGCGTCAAGTCGCGAACCGAGCAACGTGATCGCGGCCGGGGTCACCACGACGCTGGCGAGCGCGACGATGACCGCGGTGACCACGATCGTGTACGCGGACGATTTCAGGAAATACATCGGAAACAGCGCCATGACCGACATCGACAACGCAACCGTGGTGGCGGAAAAAAGCACGGTGCGCCCGGCAGTCGCCATGGTCCGCAGCAGCGCCTGGTCCCGATCCATCACTCGCGGCAGCTCCTGGTCGCGGTTGCCCGCCCGGGCCACCTCCTCGCGGTAGCGGCTGATGATCAACAGGTTGTAGTCGATCGCCAGGGCCAGACCCATGGCGATGCTCAAATCCAGCGCATAGGTCGACAGGTCTGTTGCGAAGGCGATCAGCCGCAGCACCGACATGGTGCCGACAATGGCGAGTGCGCCCATGACGATCGGCAGCGCGGCCGCCACCACGCCACCTAAAATCCACACCAAGACCGCGAAGCTCAGCGGAATCGCGATGGACTCCATCAACAGCAGGTCCCGCGCGTTCTGGTCGTTGATCTGGGCATACGCCATGGCCATGCCGCCCGCGCGCACCGTGACACCGTCGCGGTCATACACCAGTTGGTCGGACAGCGTGCTGGCGTATTCCTGAGCGTCGTTCTCGCCGCCTTTGAGGCCGGCGACGATCATGCCCGATTTGTCGTCCTTGCTGATCAGCTGCGCGGCGGCCGGCGGCGGCGACGTCCACGCCGAGGAGAGGTTCAGCACCCACGGCGACTGCTTCAGGTGGGCGACGATGTCGGTGCCGACTCGGCGCGCCTGATCGCTGCGAACACCGGCGGGTGCGGTTACCACGATGATCATCTGCTGATCGGTCTGGCCGAATTTGTCCCTGAGCACACCGGTCGCGCGGGCAGATTCCGACGTGGGGTCTTGAAAGCCGCCGCCGGACAGGCTGTTGATCACCGGGAGGCCGAAGATCGCGGCCCCTACCAGGGCCAAAGCGGCGACCGCGATGATGCGGCGGGGCGCGGCGATGGCGAGTCGAGTGATTGCTTGCAGCATGCGATACCGCAGTACCCGAAAGATGCCGGTTGACCCGTCGAATCCGAAAGCGCATCGCATCGGATTCCCGGAATGAGGTTTGGGCGTCCGGTCCCTGGGTATCGGACGGAAAGGCTGTCTCACCAAGTGGATTCGGCTCAGCATGCGCCGGTTAGGCTGAGCCAGAAGGAGATTGGCGAGCAATGAGTGCATCTGACGACGCCATCAACATCAGGCATCCATCCGACAACGATTCGCAGGCAATCTTTGAGAGCCAGGCCCGAACCTTCGGCGATCTGCTCGGGCCGCAAGACGTCGAAGCATGGAAGCGGCGGGTCAAACTCGACGACATCCTGATTGCCGAGGATGTCTCCGACCCGAGCCGCCCGTTTCTGGTGGGGACGTCCATCATCTACCAAACGCGTCTCACCGTGCCCGGTGGTGCCAGCCTTCGGGCGGCGTGGCTGGCCATGATCACCGTCGCCTCAACCCATCAGGGGACGGGAATTTGGGGGCAGCTCAGCGCCCAAGGGCTGGGGATTCTGATGGACAGGGGCTACCCGCTCATCGTGGGCGTCCCGACCCAGACCGCGATGTACGACGGTTTCGGCGCGGGCGTGACGAGCTACAGCCGCACCTATTCCCTCGACCGTCGTTTCGCGAAACTGCGCGCCAAGCCGAGCGCGCGACGGGCTCGCGAGGTCGGCGCCGCCGAAGCCGGGCGCGTGCTGCCGAAGATCTATGAACGCTGGTGCGCCGCCACTGCTGGTGCGGTCAGTCGGGACGACGCCTGGTGGACAGACTTTTTCGAAGACCGGGCCACGCAGCGAAGCGAGGCCACCGCCCTGAACTACACGGTCCACCCGGACGGCTTCCTGTCCTACCGCGTGTTCGGTCAGATGAATCACGGATTTCGGCCGCCGCTGGGCACCGTCGTCGTCCAAGACTTCTGCCCCATCACCGACGAGGCCCATACCGAACTGCTTCAGACATTGCTAGCCTTGGAGGTGTTCGACGAGATCGAGATCGATGTGCCGGTCGATGATCCACTTCCGCTCAAACTGCGTGATCAGCGTGCCGCGGCGACCGCGGGCCAAAGCGATTTCCTGTGGGTACGGATCAACGACGTGCCACACGCGCTGGGCACCCGCGAGTACTTCGCCGACCTCGACGTCGTCTTGGACGTCGCGGATCCGCTAGACCTGGCCGGGGGGCTGTTCCGGCTGCAGATCCGCGACGGTGTGGGTAAATGCACGCCGGAGGAGGGCCCCGCGGACGTCAAGCTCGGCCTGGCCGATCTGGCCAGCCTGTACATGGGTACTCATTCGGCATCTCAACTTGCCCGCGCGGGCCGTTTCACGGAGCTTCGTCCAGGTGTCGCGCGCGACCTGGATGCCGTGTTCCGTACCGAGCGGGCACCGTACTGCGGGACCCTGTTTTGATATTCGCCACAAACGAATGTCCCTGCGCTGGCGGGGTTTTCGCGCTCTACGAGCCGGCTAGGCGTCGGAGGTCACAATACCGCCGCCAAGCGGGCCGCTATCCTGGAAGAAATCCAGAATTTCGTCCTGCGACAGAAGGCCTGTTATTGTTGCAAACCGGTCTTGGCTGACCAAGGCGCCGTTAGCTCAGTTGGTAGAGCAGCTGACTCTTAATCAGCGGGTCCGGGGTTCGAAACCCTGACGGCGCACCACAATTTGAGGTTGAGGGAGCAACAATCCGCCGGGCCGCCTCCACGGCGGCCGCGCGGCGCGCGGTAATCACCGCAACATCGGCCGTATCGGCGTCGGGATGAGGCGATTGCGCCCAGGCCAAGGCGATGCCGAACAACAGCACCAACAAGTCCATCGGCTGCCAGAAGGCATCCACGTAGCCCGCCGACTGGGCCGCCTCGATGGTGGCGATGTCGCGGGCCGCGACCGATTCACGGCCGTCGGCGGGCGGCGGGTCCAACACCAGACCCTCCAGATTGGCCCACGTCATCATCCGCAAGTGCTCGGGCCGCCGGCAGGCCAGGTCATAGATCTCGCCGACGAACTCCGGCACCGCGTCCGCACGCAACGTGACGGCGGCGAAGAACTCCGCCATGTCGGCGGCGACCACCCCGCGGAACAGCGTCTCCTTGTCCTTGAAGTGCGCGTAAAGCCGCTCCTTGCTGGCATCCGCGTCGCGCGCAATGCGATCGATCCGGGCACCGGCCAGCCCGTACTGCGCGAACTCCGACCGTGCGGCCGTCAGGATCGTCTCGCGAAGTTCGGTCGTGGTCCGCATGGTGACGATCATAAACCATACGAACTAGTTCGTTTGGTATAGCGGTGTCATCTTCCCCCAGCCCGAGCCGAGGTTGCCGTGAACATGCCGATCGATATCGATGCCGTGATGAACCATCCACGCCGCGCGCAGTTCTTGCGTGGCGTGCTGGAGAAGGTTCACGACGGCATCACGCCTCTGATCGACCTGTGGCAGCCCTACGTCACCGGCCTCGAGACGCTGCCTGCCGACGGCCGATTCCTGTTGGTAGGCAATCACACTCAGTTCAGTGGCGGCGAAGTGCTGCTGATTCCACACTTCGTGCGGCGCGCGCTGGGGGTTCGGGTTCGGCCGCTGGCGGACCGAAGATTCTCCCAGCGGCCCGGCTTCGGGCACGATCTGATCACCGCTTACGGCGGCGTTGTCGGTGCGCCGGAGACCGCACGGGAGCTGATGCGGCACAACGAGACCATCCTGGTTTTCCCGGGCGGGGCCGAGAAATCGCCAAGTTCAAAGGCGATGAGTACCGCCTCAATTGGCGCGGCCGCTCCGGGTTCGCCCGCATCGCCGTGGAAAACAACTACCCGATCGTCCCCGTCGGCTTGGTCGGCGGCGACGACGTCTACAAGAGCCTGGTTACCCGCGACAGCAGAATGGGCCGGCTCAGCCAGGCCATCAGCACGAGGCTGTCGGGCAATGCGGATATGGCGATGCCGTTGCTGCGCGGCGTCGGACCCACCTTCATCCCCCGCCCGCAGCGGATGTATCTGAGTTTCGGCCGGCCGATCGACACCGCGAAGCCGGAAAACGAATCGACCGAGAATTGGGTGGAGTCGGTGCGCACCGCGACCCAGCAATCGCTGGAGACGATTCTGAGCGATCTGTTGGCCGTCCGCGCCGAGGACCCTTTCCGCGAGCTCAACCCACTGGCCTGGCCCCGCGCGGTGGCGGTCGGCTAGTTAGTCGGGCTCGCTCATTCGGCGGGGGCGATACCCACGTAGGAAGAACTCATCGCGGGCGACTGCGAAAGCGGGTCGTATTTGGACCCGTCGATGAGCAGGTTGCGGTTAACCCCGAACGACTCGGGCGCACCGCCGCCGCGGGGATCGAAAGTCCTTGAGCCCCAGCCATGGTCGACGATCACAACACTGCGACGCGGCTGATCGCTGATCAGCGCGGGCAGATCGATCTCACCGACGGGTGAGAACACCTTGACCCGGTCACCGGTCGCGATGCCCAGCGGTGCGGCATCGTCGGGATGAATCACCACCTCGTTGCGTTTGCCGGACGGGTGCAGTCCCGGCAGATCGTTCATCCACGAGTTCATCGAGTGCCGGTGACGCCGGTTCGCCAACTGGAACGGGTAGCCCTGCGGCGCGCACGGATGCGGATCGGCCAGCAGTTCCCGGCACCTGGCCAGGAATTCTGGCGGCGCGGCGTGCACCATCTAGTCGTCGGTCTTGAGTTCGGCCTTGAAGTTGCCGTATTCGGGCTTGCCGAACACGAACCCGTGTGGATGGGCCATGATGTCGCGCCATTTCACCTTGCGCCCGGTGGCCACCAGCAGCCGGTCGATCCACTGTGGACTGAATTCCAGCGCGGGCCTCCCGGTGATCCTGGCGAGCGTCCGCGATGCCTTGACGAAGCTGTTGACACCCTTCATCCCGAACAACGGCTTGCGCATCGCCAGCGCGAGGTCGGTGAAGATCCGCCACTCCGGCCGCGCCCCCGGGGGCGGCTCGATGGCCTTGGGGCCATAGATCGCGAACGGCTCGTCGTGCAGCCCACTCGTCAGCGCGTGCAGATCGTCGCGTTCCAGCCAGTGCACGACGGGAAGCAGCCAATGCGCGTGCCGGTGACTTTCTCGCTGGACCAGATCGATGGCGACCAGCAGGTCGAGGTCCTGCAGGGCTCGATCCAGTTTGGCGCCGTTGGGTCCGGCCACCACAGGATTGCCGCCGTTGATGATCATCGCGCGGATCTGTCCGCGGCCGGGTGTGGTGATCTCGTCGGGCAATTCGTCGAGGCCGTGATGACCGGCGACCATGTCACGACCGTGCAGCCGCGACTTGTGCGCGACCGGCTTGGCCATCATGTCGAAAAGCTTCAGCGAGTCCACGTAGCCCTGCTCGTAGCGGCGACCGCCCGGCCGGTCGATCCGCCCGGTGATGACGTTGAGGACGTGACCGAGCCACTCGCCGATCGTGCCGGCCAAGTGCAGCGACACCCCGGTCCGGGTCACCACCATCGCGCCGGGCGCCGCGGCGAAATCGCGTGCCACCGCTTCGATCTGGGCCCGCGGGATATCGCACCGGGCGGCCAGGTCGTCGAGGTCGGCCTCGGCGACCAGCTTGCGCAACTCGGGTACCCCCGTTGCCAATTCGAGGCAGTCCCGCCGATGCTCGCGTCCCTCGTCGAGGATGACCTTCACCATGCCGAGCAGCAGCGCCCAGTCCTGCCCGGGCCGCACGGCCAAATGCATGTCCGCCTTGGCCGCCGTCTCGGATCGAACCGGATCGACCACGACGACCGTCGCGCCCTGGCGCTGGCGGTCGAGGGTGCGCTGCCACCCCGCCGGGACGGTCTCCAGCCAATTCCAGGCGCTGACCGCAGGATTCGTCCCCACCAGCAGGAAGTAGTCGCAGTAATCGATGTCGGACACCGGCGCCATCAGCTGGGAGCCGTACATCGCCGTGGCCACGACGTGCATCGCGTTCTGGTCGACCGAACCGACGAAGTAGCGGCTGTAGCTGCCGAGCGCATCCATGAACGCGGTCATGAACATGACGCTGGGCGCCGAAAACGCCGCCGAATTGCCCCAATAGCAGCCGACGGCGTCGGGACCGCCGGTTTCGATGAGCGCATTCATCCGGGTGGCGATATCGGCGATCGCCTCTTCCCAGCTGGCCTCCACATAGCTATCGCCGACGCGTCGCATCGGGGCCAGGATGCGCCGCGGGTGTTCGACCATCTGATTCGCGGTCCGGCCTTTGGCGCAGAAGTCGTGCCAGCTGTGCGGGTTCTGTTTGTCGGCCGAGATCTTCAGCACCCGATTGTCTTTGACCGTCACCTCCACGCCACATGACGCCAGGCAGTATCGGCAAGACGTATGCACCGTCTTGCTATCCGCCACTTCGCTTTCGGTCCGCACTGCCGGGACGGTGCTCTCCAAAGCGGTCATCGACTCACCTCACAGGTCGGCCGTGGTCTGAAATGCCTGGTCGGGCATCGGGGGCTGCGCAAGTGAGTCTAAACCTAATCATCTTAGATTAGGTAGCGCTCCCGGGAATCCCACACAGCGGGCTTTCGCCTGCGCATGCCCGCTGACCGCAGGTAATTTCTTCGTGACGCCGCGGCCAGTACTGCCGATCGGCGCCCGTGTCGAAGGAGCTGTAATGGGGTTCATCCAGCCCAACCTGCCCGTCGTCGACATCCCCGAGTGGAGCAAGCTCCCGCGCGCCGAGCGACTCATCCCGATGCAGCGCCACGTCGCCGAGAACGGCTTCGGCATTCCCCTGATCATGCATGTGATGTACGGCGCGAAGATCGCGCTCTACATCTTCGGTGGCTGGTTCTTCGGCTGGTGCACGACGGGCATCGGCGGCCTCACCGACGTCAGTGCGTGGTGGTCGGAGCCGATCGTATTCCAGAAGGCTGTGCTGTTCACCATGCTGTTCGAAGTCGTCGGTCTCGGTTGTTGTTTCGGACCTTTGGCCGGGCGCTACTACCCGCCGATGGGATCGATCCTGTACTGGTTGCGGCCCGGCACCATTCGGCTGCCACCCTGGCCCAACCGGGTACCGCTGACCAAAGGCATCGACCGGACCCCGTTCGACGCGTTGCTCTACGGCGCGCTGTTGGCGTTGCTCGCGACGGCGCTGGTATCCGACGGCTCCGGTCCAATTCCGGTCCTGGACACGGTGATCGGCGTGCTGCCGCGGTGGCAGACCCTCGCGATCCTCGCGGTCCTGGCCGTTATCAGTCTGCGTGACAAGGTGATCTTCCTGGCCGCTCGCGCCGAGGTATACGGACCGCTGGCGCTGGCGTTTCTATTCGTCGGCGCCGACATCGTGATCGGGGCCAAGCTCGTCTTCATGGTGATCTGGCTGGGCGCCGCCACCTCGAAGATCACCAAGCACTTCCCGTTCGTGATCTCGACGATGCTGGCCAACAACCCGTTCCTGCCCTCGGGAGTGCTCAAGCGGTCACTGTTCAAGCACTATCCCGACGACCTGAGGCCCAGCGCGCTGTCGGGGTTCATCGCGCACTTCTCCACTGCGATCGAAGGTTTGGTGCCGCTGGCACTGCTGTTCGCGCACGGCGGCTGGCCCACGACGATCGCCGCGTTCGTGATGATCGTGTTCCACCTGAACATCCTCCTGGCCTTTCCGATGGGCGTGCCGCTGGAGTGGAACGTGTTCATGATCTTCGGCGTGCTGTGGCTGTTCGTGGCGCACGCGCCCATCGGGCTGTCGGATCTGACCAGCCTCTGGCCCGTCGTGCTGTTCGCGGTCATCACGACGGTCGTGGTGGTGGGAAACCTGTTCCCGCGCAAGGTTTCTTTCCTGCCCGGTATGCGTTACTACGCCGGCAACTGGGACACCACCGTGTGGTGCGTCAAGCCTTCGATGGACGAGAAATTCCGCATCGGCTCCCGTGCGCTTGGCCCGATGCAACACCTGCAGCTCGAGCGGTTGTACGGCAGCAAAGAGGAAACGCTGATCCCGTTGCACCTGGCGCTGGCATTCCGCGGGATGAACACGCACGGGCGCGCGCTGCTCACGCTGGTACACCGCGCGCTGGCCGGCTACGACGAGGACGACTACAACCTGTGCGAGGGCGAGGTGCTCTGCTCCATGGTGCTCGGCTGGAACTTCGGCGACGGGCACATGCACAACGAGTGCCTGATCGAGGCGATGCAGCAGCGGTGCGGATTCGAGCCCGGTGATGTGCGGGTCGTGATTCTGGATGCGCAGCCCATCCACAAACAGCGGCAGGAATATCGGCTGGTGGATGCGGCGACCGGTGAATTCGAGCGTGGTTACATCGACGTCGACGACATGGTCACCACCCAGCCGTGGGCCGACGACCTGCCGGTGCACGTGCAGCGCAGTACCGCACCCGACACAGCCTGATTCAGCCGCGCCCCGACGACAGCAACCGCCGCGCGGCGAGATCCAGCGCGTATCCGATGACGCCGATGACCACGATCACCGCGACCACCTGTCCGTAGGACAGCTGATCGCGTGCGTTCAGGATCTGATAGCCCAAACTGGAACGCACGCCCAGCATTTCGGCCGGCACCAGCACCACCCACGCGATGCCCAACGCGACCCGTAAGCCGGTTTGCAGGTGGCCGCGGATCGCGGGCAACACCACGAGGGTCAGCTGCTCGATTCGGCTCGCCCCGAACGACTTCGCCACCTGCAGGTAGCCGGAATCGACGCTGTGCACGCCGGCTGCGGTGTTGATCAGGATCGGCCACACCGCCGCCGCGGCGATCAGGAAAATAACGGGCTCATTGCCGATTCCGAAGATCGCCACCGAGATCGGAGCCCACGACAGCGGCGAGATCATGCGCAGAAATTGGATGACGGGACGGGTGGCACGGTCTGCGGTGTCGCTGAGCCCGACGAGCAGTCCGGCGGGAATCCCGATGACCGCGGCCACCAGCAAGCCGACGAGCAGCCGCCACAGGCTCACCTCGGTGTCGGAGATCAGCACGCCCCGCTTGTACAGCTCGACAAGGGATTTGGCCACCTGCCCCGGTGTGGTCTGGTGCAGCAGGGATTGCGGAGAGGCAAGCGCGGCGGTGACGAGCCACCAGAGCGCGACCGCCACGCCGATGGCCAGCGCGGGTGGCCACCAGCGCCGCAGCACGGACCACTTGGGCGCGGACGTCGTCGCCGGTGCGTCCGTCTCTCCCGGCGCGGCGGTCTCGATTCCCTGTGCGGTCATAGCGGCTGCACCTCTTCAGTTCGGGTCAGGTCGGAAGGAATACCGAAGCGCGCGGCGCCGCCGTGCCCGTCCAGCGCCGCTCGCACGAAGCTGTCGTGAACCAGTTGCGCGTGCGCGACCGCGGGATCGAGCCGATCCAGGAACCCCCGGTCACCGTCGACCACGGTGGCGTGCATCGCCTCCACCAGTCGCCGGGTAAAGCTCGGGAACGGGAATGGCTGATAGCCCAACCGCTGCGGCTGCCAATCCGGATGCGCGAGCCGAAAGTCCTTCGGGTTGTAGGTGAGTGCGGTCTTGATGGCCGGAAGCGGCTGGGGCAGATAGGCACCACTCGACAGTGCCGCAGCCGCGGCGGGCCGGTTGTCGTTAATACGTTGCTGCGCAAGCACAATCGAGTTGACCAGGGAGCCTGCCGCCTGCGGACGGTTCTCGATGAGGTCCTCGTGCGCCAGCACCACACAGCAGGCGTGGTCGCGCCACACGTCGCCCAAAAAGGTGTGGATGCGGCCGATCTTGCGCACCTGAGCCATGGCGTTGAACGGATCGGCCACCACGTAGCCGCCGATGGAACGGTTGGCCAGTGCGGGCACCATGTCCGACGGGCTCATCACGATCAGCTCGACCGTGCGGGCACTGCGCGAGGCGCTGCGGCGCACCACCGGCAGCAGGTCGTGCGCGCGCAACAGCTCCTGCAGGATGATGTTGTGGATCGACCACCAAAACGGGATCGCCACTTGGGTTCCCGCGAGTTGTCCGATGTCGGTGATGTTCGGCGCGACGGTCAGCGCCGAACCGTTGGTGTGGTTCCAGGCCAACACCCGGACGGCACTACCCAAGGCGAAGCGCAGCTGGATGGCCATCGGCATCAGCATGTGCACGGCGTCGACCTGACGGGTGACGAACGCCTCGGCCAGCGACGCCCAGCTGCGGAACAGTACCGGCTTGGCCGAGCTGACCACGCCCGGCTGGTAGAGACCGGCGGCGTGCGCGATCAGCAGCGGCGCCGCGTCGGTGATGGGCAGGTATCCGATCCGAAGCTGTCCGCTGGTGTTGGTCCGGTCGATGCTCGCGGCGCGGGCCAGGTCGGCCACCCCCGCCACTCCCCCGGCCGCGGCCAGCGCGGCGCCCGCGGCCAGCAGCGACCGGCGCGAGAGCACGCCGATCATTGTTCGACCAGTCGGTAATGGTCGAGTATCTGTTCTCTCAGCTCGGCGTCATCGGCATCCGGTTGCCATTCGCGGCGGATCCGCCCGTCGGGGCCGAGCAGCACCACCCGGCTGGCCAGTTGCAGGGCCTCGTCGACGTCGTGGGTGACCAGCACGACGGTGATCCCGAGCTCGACGGCGAGATCGGCCAGCCAGCTTCGCAGGTCGCCGCGAATGGCGGGATCCAGCGCGCTGAACGGCTCGTCCAGCAGCAGCAGCCGGGGCCGGGTCGCTACCGCGCGGATGATCGAGACGCGCTGCGCCTGCCCGCCGGACAACTGGTCGGGATATTGGTCGGCCACCCGCTCAAGGTCGAAACGCCGTAGCAGTTCCTGAGCGTATGCGGGTTCGAACGACGCCCGGTTCGCGGCGAATCGTGCTGCGAAGAGGACGTTTTCGCGGGCGTTGAGCCACGGCATCAGCAGCGGTTGCTGAAACACGACACCGGTGTGCGGCCGGGCCACGGCGTTTCCGGTGGACCACTCGACCGTTCCGGAGGTGAGTTGCTCCAGGCCGGCGATCACCCGCAGCAGAGTGGACTTGCCACTTCCGCTGCGCCCCAGTATTGCCAGGAAGTCGCCGTCGTCGATTGTCAGGTCGACGTCGGCGAGTGCGGGTCTGGTGGACCCAAAGCTCTTGTGGCCACCGACTATCCGCACTGTGCCAGTTGCCACGTTGATGTCCTTTCGGTAAGCCCGGAGCGCCTCGCACATCGCAGGGCAGGCACGTGGGCGACGCTTCCACAGACAGACCGCTCTGTCTACGCGACCGGGTTGGGACCTTGCGCGGTTCTGCCAGCGCATAGCGGGTGCTGTTGTGGCCGGTCGTCGGCGCCTCGTCCGACAGGTCGCCAGCGTGGCGACGAATCTCTATGCGGCACTGTGTGATTCAGATTTTAGCTGGAACCGCCTCGTTGTTGGCGACCGCCTTGAACCGCGTCCGCACGGCGCTCTTGCCGGGAAATGATGCTGGTCACACCGCCGGCCGGAATTCAATCGTGTTGATCGGAACCGTTCTGACCGGCCGCTATCGACGGCAGGCGCGATCGATCAGTTCGGCCGCCACACCCCGGCCCAGCTGAATCGGCTCTACCGACCGTTCGAGCTTGGAGCCCGCCAGCGCCCCGTCGCAGAGCAACTGGAACCGCCGGGCGGTCGAATCCGGCGAACGTGCGCCGGCCGACGTCATCAGCGCGGTCAGACACGATCGCACCCATTGGCGGTGGGCGTCGACGGGTTCGAAACGCACGCCCGGAAACTCGGTCACCACGTTGGCGTACAAGCAGCCGGGAAATTCACCTCGCAGTCCATTGGCGATCGCGAGATCGAAGAACGTCAACGCCTTTTCGACGGGACTGGCCACCGTTGCGGTCGCCTTCTCCCATCGGTCGCGATCGGCACGATCCAACTGCGTCAGGTACGCGAGCACCAAACCCGCCTTGGAACCGTACGAGTCGTAAAGGCTGGCCTTGGCACACCCCGATTCGCGCAGGATCCGCTCGATCCCGACTCCCCGAATCCCATGCGCGGCAAACAGCCTTGTGGCCCCGGCAAGCAGCCGGTCGGACGGGGACGCCGAGCGCACGGGTTGATCACCGGCCGTGGCGACCTCGCGGGCGGGGCTGTTCATAAGCCGACGCTAGCAGAGCTCAGGTGAGTAGACAGAGCTGTCTGTCTACCCGGCGAACGTGGCTCAGCGGTTCCTGACCCGGCGCACCACCACGATGACGACCACCGCACCGACACCGGCCAGCGAGGCGGCCACCGCGGGTTGCGTGACGAACCCGATCACCCTGGCCTTGAGGTCGTCGGCGAGGCGGCGCGGGTTAGCGCGCTCGGCAAGCGAGTCGACGGTGGCCGCGAGCTGGTCGCGGGCGGCGTCGATCTCCTGCTTGATGGCGTCGGGGTCGCGGTCCACCACGTGTCTGTCCTCCAACTGAGCCTCGTGCACCTGAGGCACTACCCTAGTGCCGACGCTCTGGTGAACCGAAAGGGGAAGCACTATGACCGACGGGAAGACCGAGACCACGCGGCTGGCACCCGGGGACAAAGCGCCCGCCTTCAGCCTTCCCGACGCCGACGCCAAGTTGGTGTCGCTGGCCGATTACAAGGGACGCCGTGTCGTCGTGTACTTCTATCCGGCGGCTTCCACCCCGGGCTGCACCAAGCAGGCCTGCGACTTCCGCGACAGCCTCGCCGAGCTCAACGAGGCCGGACTCGACGTCGTCGGGATCTCCCCCGACAAGCCGGAGAAGCTCGCCAAGTTTCGCGACGCGGAAGGGCTGACCTTCCCGCTGCTGTCCGATCCCGAGCGCAAGGTGCTGACCGCGTACGGTGCCTACGGCGAAAAGCAGATGTACGGCAAGACCGTCACCGGCGTGATCCGCTCCACGTTCGTCGTCGACGAAAAGGGCAAGATCGCCGTCGCACAGTACAACGTGAAGGCCACCGGACACGTCGCCAAGCTGCGCCGCGACCTGTCCGTCTAGTCGATGACGACCGCCTCGGCGTACTCGGTGATGGGCCGCGCGCAGCCCTGTTCGTCGCAGATCCGCTGCAATCTTTCCAGCGTCTCGTCGATTCCGGGTCCGACGCGCTTGCCGGGCGTGAAGGTAGCCGGAAGATGCTGCATGCCCTGGATCACGCCGATCGTCGGATAGTGCACGGTGCCCTCGCGGTCACAGCGGTAGCCGGGCATCCGCTCGAGCACGGCCATGAGCATCGACTTGAACACGACGCGCGCGACATTGGATCCGATGCAACGGTGGATGCCAAGCCCAAAGCTGAAGTGCCGGTTGTTCTTACGGCCGAGGTCCAAGCGATTCGGCTCGGGAAACACCGCGGGGTCCCGGTTGGCCATCGCCCAGGACAACCACAACCGATCGCCCTCCTTGAACTGCGTGCCCGCTATTTCGAGGTCGGCGGCGATCGTACGACCGTCGCCCGGAGCGGGCGTGAAGTAACGCAGGAATTCCTCGGTCGCCGAGTCGAGCAGCGTTTCCGATTCCCGCCTCAGCAGTTCGCGCTGATCGGGGTTTTCGCCTAGCCATTCGAGTGCGTGCGCGGTCAGCGCCGTCGTGGTGTCGAAGCCGCCGCCGATGATCAAGCCGAGCATTCCAAGGAGTTCGGCATCGGGGGCGGGTTCGCCGTCGATGTGGAGCCTCGCCAGCGCGTCCACCAGGCCGGGGCACGGGTTCTCCCGGATCTCCAGCAGATGGTTGAACAGGTCCATCCCCATCGCCATCGTCTGCTCCAAAACCCTTGGGGCGTCCGGAGAATCGGCGGGCGTGTAAACACTGGCGTGGGCCGGCTCGCAATACAGCTGCCACTTCTTCAGGGGAACGCCCATCATCGCCAGAGTCAGGACGGCGGGCACGACGTTCGCGAGATCGTCGACGAAGTCGATCCGCCCGCTTTCGATCTTCTCGTCGATGCTCGCCCGCACCATCTCGTCGACAAACGGCTTCCAGCGCTTGACGGCCGCCGGCGACAGGTAGGGGTTCAGGATGCTGCGGTAGGCGGAGTGCTCGGGTTCGTCCATCTCGAGCATGCCGCCACGGACACCGGTGCCCTGCGGCAGCGTGGGAATGGTGATGCCCTTATAGCCGGTGCCTTCGCCCGTCACGTCGTGGTCGTTGGACACGTGTGGGCATCGAGCGAGCTCGAAGACTTCCCGGCTGCCCGCGGCCACCCAATGCCCGTCGTAGGTGTCGGTCCACGCCATCGGGCACTTGGCGTGCATCTCCTCGGTGATCGCGGTGAACCGCTCGCGGTACTCCGGAGTGTGGCGATCGAAGTGGTAACGGTTGGTCTTGCCGGCCTTAGCTGACTTGCCGGTCAGGGTGTCTTCCGTAGTCACCGTGGCCTCTCCTGCGGACGAGTGGCTGCATGTAGTAGCAGTATGCGACGAGACTGTCCGTCTACAAAGCATCCGGGCTTCAATTGGGATCGGTAGCCGCACGCGATCGCCAGAATTTCGCCAATGGATCGCCATAACCCGCGGCGCAATTGCTAACCAAGAGGTCAAGGGATGAATACACCTCGCACCTTGGGCCGGATCGTCGCGGCCGCGTTGATATCTGGCGGCGTAGCGGTAGCCGGCCTGGGCCTGGCCGCACCCGCGCAGGCCGGGCCATCCTATTGGCATTACTGCCCCGGCCAGAAATGGGGATACACGGTTCCGATACCGCCAGGATTCGACTTGAGTGTGTGCCACTGGTTCGCCGTGACCGTGACCAACGGCCCGTCCGGCCCGGTGTATCACTTCGAGGAGGCCAATCCGGCCGACGTACCCCCACCGGCACCCGGCTTCCCCTGGCCGTGAAACGTCGCGACTCGGCGCGACATCACCAAAACTGAACCGCAGAGCGGACTATTGAGCGATGGACCCGGAAGAAGACCCGGAGAAGAAAGACCCTGGGGGGACCTGGTGGCGGTGGTGTGGGGGCGTCGCGAAGCTGGCGAACACGCCGCGAGCATGGGGGCTATTAATGGGTGCGGTCCTTGCCGCGTTTGCGATCGCGGCTCTCTGGGGCCATTACTCCGGCACCACCGTGCACGGAAATCTCACAATGATCAATGGCGGTGCGAAGGAAACGATCGACTGCAACGACGGAAATCTGAGGTTGGAAGGTGACAACAACACCTACACCGTCACCGGCCACTGTCGCAGGCTTGACGTCTCCGGAAGCGCAAACCGCGTCACCGTTGACAGCGCCGACATCATCAGTGTTTTCGGCGACGACAACGCGATGATCTACCACTCCGGGTCACCGACAATCAATAAGACGGGCAACAACAACACCGTGTCTCAGCGCCAAAGCACCCGTTGACGGACAGACTGTTTTAAGCGCAACCCGTAGGGTGCCCAAGTCTTCGGCGCCCTGTCTCACGTCGGCATTGTGGTCATGCTGACCGTGTACTTTCTCGCCGATATGCGCCGCATCCGCGCAGGCTTCTACCGATTGATGCCCGACTCCCGAAGGCCGCGCGCCATACTGATCGGCAGCAGCTGCTGTTTCCGGTGCTCGACGAGGCGTGAGCCGCGCCGAAAACGCTCGGAAACGGTCAGCGCGGCGCCGCGCCCGACAGGTCCAGGGCGATGTCGACGAGCATGTCTTCCTGGCCGCCGACCATTCTCCGACGGCCGGCCTCGACGAGCAGCGTCCGCGCGTCGACACCGAACCGCTCCGCCGCCGCCTCCGCATGGCGCAGGAAGCTGGAGTACACACCAGCATAGCCGAGCGTCAGCGTCTTGCGATCGACCCGCACCGGACGTTCCTGCAGCGGGCGGACGAGGTCGTCGGCGGCATCCTCGAGGGCATTGAGATCGCAGCCGTGCTCCCAGCCCATGCGGGTGGCGACCGCGATGAAAACCTCCAGCGGGGCGTTGCCCGCGCCGGCACCCATCCCGGCCAGGGACGCGTCGACACGACGACACCCGTGCTCGACGGCGACCATCGAGTTAGCCACGCCCAGAGACAGGTTGTGGTGCGCATGGATGCCCATTTCGGTTTCCGGGCAAAGGTTTTGGCGCACAGCGTCGACCCGCTCGGCGACGTCGCGCATGGTCATGGCGCCGCCGGAGTCGACGACGTACACGCAGCCGGCCCCGAAGCCCTCCATCAAACTTGGCCTGCTCGGCCAGCGCCTGCGGGGTGGTCAGGTGGCTCATCATCAGGAATCCGACGGTGTCCATGCCCATCTCGCGGGCCGCGGCGATGTGGTGTGCGGAGATATCGGCCTCGGTGCAGTGGCTGGCGACCCGCACCACGCCGGCCCCGGCCCGATGCGCCGCGGCCAGGTCCCGGATCGTACCGATTCCCGGCAGGATCAGGGTCGCGATCTTCGCCCGGCGGACCACGTTGGCGACCGCCTCGATCCACTCCAGGTCGGTGTGGCCGCCGAAGCCGTAAACGCAGCTTGAGCCGCCCAGCCCGTCGCCATGGGCGACCTCGATCGAATCGACGCCCGCGGCGTCCAACGCCGCGGCGATGTCGGCGACCTGCCGCAGCGTGTATTGGTGGCGAACCGCGTGCATCCCGTCCCGCAGCGTGACGTCGCTGATATAGAGCCGCTCGCCCATGGTTACACTCCTACCTTCGTCATCTCATGGGCGGCAATGCTTTTGGCGGTCGCCAGCGCAGCGGAGGTCATGATGTCGAGGTTGCCGGCGTACGCGGGAAGGTAATCCGCGGCGCCCGTCACCTGCAGCAGCGTGGTGACCCTGGTGCCGATGAACTTCCCGGTCTCGGGAATGTGCAGCGGCTTTTCGGGACCGAAGGTCTCGAACTGCGCCGGCTGCTTGAGCCGATAACCGGGAACGTAGCCCTGGACCCGCTCGATCATCGCCGCGATGGACGCTTCGATGACGGTTTGGTCGCAGTCGCCTTCCACCAGGCAGTACACCGTGTTGCGCATGATGACCGGCGGATCGGCCGGGTTCAGGACGATCACCGCTTTGCCGCGCTGCGCGCCGCCGACGACCTTCAGCGCGGTGGCAGTGGTCTCGGTGAACTCGTCGATGTTGGCCCGGGTGCCCGGGCCGGCGGACTTCGACGAGATCGCCGACACGATCTCGGCGTAGGACACCGGCGCCACCTGATTCACCGCGGCCACAATCGGGACGGTGGCCTGCCCGCCACAGGTCACCATGTTCAGGTTGGGCTCGTCGATGTGGTCCTCCAGGTTGACCACCGGCACACAGAACGGGCCGATGGCGGCGGGGGTGAGGTCGAGCACACGTACACCGGTGTGGCGCAGGGCTTCCCAGTGCTTGACGTGAGCTTCGGCGGACGTGGCGTCGAACACCAACCGGATCTGGTCGAAGCCCGGCATCGCCAGCAGCCCGTCGACGCCCTGCGCAGACGTCGGCACGCCGGCCCGCTGCGCCCGGGCCAGCCCGTCGGAGGTCGGGTCGATGCCGATCAACGCCGCCATCGTCAGCGGTCCGCCACCGCGCAGGATCTTGAGCATCAGGTCGGTGCCGATGTTGCCGGACCCGATGATCGCCACCGCGAATTGTTGACTGGTCATGGATTTCTCCTCTACTCGAACGTGACGCGGACGGCGCCCAGGGCGGTGATCGTCGCCGCCGCGCGGTCGCCGGCCCCGATAAACGCGGCCCCGGTGTAAGAGCCGGACATCACGAACTGCCCTGCGTCGATCCCGGTTCCGTACTCGGCCAGGGCGTTCGCCAGCCACGCGACGGCCACGGCCGGATCGCCCATGACGGCGGTACCCTGTGCCTTTCCGACCAGCGCGTCGTTCAGGTAGAGCGCCGCGGTGGTGCCGGACAGCGGCGACGCGTCGGAGATCGGTACCCACTCGCCGAGCACCACCGCGCCAGAGCTGGCGTTGTCGGCAACGGTGTCCGCCAGCGTGATCCGCCAGTCGGCGATGCGGCTGTCCACGATCTCCAGCGCCGCGGCCACCGCTTCGGTGGCCGCCATCACCTCGGCGACGGTCACCCCCGGACCACGCAGCGGCGCCCGCAGGAGAAACGCCACTTCGGGTTCCACCCGCGGCGCACAGAACGCAGCCCTGGGCACCGAAGCCCCGTCGGCCAGCATCATGCTGTCGAGGATGTAGCCGAAGTCGGGCTCGCTGACACCCAGCAGGCTTTGCATCGGCGCGGAGGTCAGCCCGATCTTGTGGCCGCACAGCAGCGCGCCGTCAGCCAGGAGACGGGCCAAGTTGCGCCGCTGTACCGAATAGGCCTGCGCCACACCGAGATTCGGATAGGTCTCGGTCAGCGGCGGGATGGGACTGCTGCCCACCAGTGCCGTATACAGCCGCTGGGCGGCCTCGTCGAGTCGCGGGTCCCGTGCGGTCACGTCGATCATGTCGGTTCTCCAGATTCCAAAAGCTTCATCGCCGACTGGAAGACCAGGCGGGCATGCAGGTCGAACAGCTTGATCAAGTCGACCGAATCGCCGCCGACCTCCTTGGCGATGAACAGGCCATCGGCGCCGGCGATCGCATAGGTGGTCAGCAGTCGCACGCTCTCCTCGTCAAGCCCCGGGGCGACGTCACGCACGATCGCCTCGAACCGGTGAAAGGCCGCGTCGCGGACGTGTAGGAACATCTCCCTCGCGCGCGGCTCGACCGGGCGGCGCTCCAGCGCCAGCATCAGGCCCAGGCGGATGAAGTCGGGCGCATCCAGCAGCGCCTTGGCCACCTGCATCCCGAGCTCGGTCACCCGCTCTGCGGCCATTGCGCCGGCGGGCAGATCCAACGCCGCCAGCCAGCGGGCGAAACTTCGCTCGATGACGGCGGCGATCAGGTCGTCCTTGTCGGCGAAGTGCCAGTAAATGGAAGTCGGCGGCAGGCCGCTCTTCTTGCTGACCAGGGAGATTGTGGTTCCTTCGTAGCCGCGTTCGGTGGCGACCTCGGTCGCCGCATCGAGGATCCGCTCGCGCGACTGTTCCCCGTTGGCCCGGGTGCGCCTGTGACCGCGAGGGCTGGTCGCGCCCGACTTTTCGGGTTTTGCCGTCACGTTCCCTCCTTGTGGGTGTTGACGCTCACGCTATAAAAACTTACTGTATGGATCGCTACATTAACAAGCTGGCGAAGGGGCCCGGAGATGACAGAGCGGAAAACCTATGACGTGGCGGTCGTCGGCTACGGCCCGGTCGGCTGCACCGCGGCCAACCTGTTGGGCCAGTTGGGCCTCAACGTCGTCGTGGTGGAACGCGACCCCGACATCTATGCGCGTGCGCGCGCCATCTCCACCGACGAAGAGGTCGTCCGCATCTGGCAGCAGGTGGGGCTTGCCGACCGCCTCAACGCCGACATGCTGCCCGGCTGCGGAGCGGCGTTCGTCGATGCCAACGGTGTGCCGTTCGTCAGGTTGATGCCCATCTCGAGGGGCAACGGCCATCCCCCACAGCAGTTCATCTACCAACCCGCGCTGGAGAAGGTGCTGCGCGACGGAGTTGACCGCTTCCCCAATGTGTCCGTCCTGCTCAAGCACGAATGCCTGCGGCTGGTCCAGAAGGACGATCACGTCGAGTTGCTGCTTGCCAACCTCACTACTGACCAGCTTCGCCGGATCCGCGCGTCCTACGTGATCGCCGCCGACGGCGGTTCCAGCGCCACTCGCGCGCAGTTGGGTGTCGGGTTCAGCGGTCGCACCTACGCCGAGCGTTGGATCGTCATCGACACGAAAGTGCTCAAGGAGTGGCCGGGCCATGATCGGCTTCGCTTCCATTGCAACCCTGAGCGGCCCACTGTGGACTGCCCCACTCCGCTAGGACACCATCGCTGGGAGTTTCCGGTGCGCGATGAGGAGGATGAGCGCGATCTGCTGTCGGACGACGCGATCTGGAAGGTGCTGCGCCGCCAGGGGATATCGCCGGAGAACGTGCAGATCCTCGGCTTCGCCTGCTACAGCCACCACGTCCGATTCGCTGACCGGTGGCGGGTGGGCCGGGTATTCCTGGCCGGCGACGCCGCACACGCTATGCCCCCATGGATCGGCCAGGGCATGTGCGCCGGCGTGCGCGATGTGGCAAACCTGTGCTGGAAGTTGGGGGCCGTGTTGAACGGCTCGCTACCGGAAGCCGTGCTCGACAGCTATCAGTGCGAGCGGCTGCCGCACGTAAAAGAAGTAACCGATCGCGCGGTCAAGACCGGCAAGCTGATCATCGAGCGCAACCGGTTCCGGGCGGCGGCCCGCAATCACTTGTTTCGCGCCGCCAGCAAGGTGCCGTACTTCACGACGTGGCTGCGCAATCACCGCTGGCTACCCGACGCCCGCTACCGAGACGGTCTGCTCGCGCGCAACGGGAACCGGGCCGTCGGCTGGCTCATCCCGCAGCCTTGGGTCTTCGATGAAAAAGGCGACAGCGTGCGCCTCGATGACGTGGTCGGCGGCCGCTGGACCGTGCTGCACACCGGCGGCCGATCCGAATGCCCGGACTGGCGGGCCGCGGGCGTGCCGGTCTTGCAAGTCGCCCCGCCCGGCAGCGTCCCGCGTGCCGACTCCGTCGTCGACAGCGAGGGAGTGCTGAGCGCCTGGCTGAACAAGAAGGGCGCCGCTGCGGTGGCTGTTCGGCCCGACGGCTTCGTCTACGCCGGCGCCACTGACCGCCAACCACTGCCACCGCCACCGGCCGGCTTCAACTCGTAAGGGAGACAACATGACTACCGCCACACTCACGGAACGCAGCGTCCGGGTCAACGGGAGAGAAATCTTCGTCGCCGAGACCGGCAGCGGCCCCGCCGTGGTGCTGTTGCACGGCGGCGGACCGGGCGCGTCGGGCGTGTCGAACTACACGCGCAACATCGAGCCACTCGCCGAGAACTTCCGGGTCATCGTTCCCGACATGCCCGGCTACGGCCGCTCCACCAAGGGTGTCGACCGGCGAGATCCGTTCGGATACCTCGCCGATCACATCCGGGGGATGCTCGACGAGCTCGGCATCGACAGCGCGCACCTGGTCGGTAACTCCTACGGCGGATCCTGCGCGCTGCGGCTCGCGCTGGACACCCCGTACCGAGTGAACAAACTCGTGCTGATGGGTCCCGGAGGCGTCGGGACAAGCCGGGGGCTCCCCAGCGCCGGCCTGAAAAATCTGCTGGGCTACTACCGGGGTGAGGGACCGAGCCTCGAGAAGCTGCGCACCTTCATCCGCTCGTACCTGGTGTATGATGCGGTCGCGGTGCCCGACTCGCTGATCGAATCCCGTTACGAGGCATCGATCGATCCCGAGGTCGTCGCCAACCCGCCCCTACAACGCCCGTCCGGGTTGCGCACCCTGTGGCGGATGGACTTCACCCGCGACCGCAGGCTCGTCAGTCTCTCGACGCCGACGTTGATCGTCTGGGGGCGCGACGACAAGGTCAACAAACCCAGCGGCGCCGCAATGCTGGCCGACCGGCTGCCCAACGCCGACGTCCTGCTCGCCGCCAACACCGGACACTGGGTCCAGTGGGAGCGTGCCGACTTGTTCAACGCGGTCACCTCCGCGTTCCTGAAAAGCTGAGGATCCAGGATGACTACCACACAACCACTTTCGGTGTTCGGAAGCGTGCACCTGGGTTACGTCGTGATTGAAACCAACAAGATCAGCGATTGGAAGCGCTTCGGCCGCGACGCGATCGGCATGCACCTCGACGACATGGCTCCCGACACGGTTCGATTCCGCCTCGACGACAACGAATGTCGCGTGCTGCTGCGGCGGGGACCGGCCGAGGACGTGGTCGCGCTGGGTTGGCAGCTCGACGGCCACGCGACGTTCGACGAAATCAGTCGGCGCGTCGCCGACCACGGCGTGCCTGCCCTCGAGGGCACCGACGAAGAGGCGAAGCTCCGCGGGGTCGAGCGCTTCCTGCGGTTCCCCGGCCCCAACGGTCTCGGCCAGGAGATCTACACCACCGCGCGCACCGCGCCGCTGTCCCTGGACGTGCCGGGCAGTGGATTCGTCACCGGCGCAGGCGGCATGGGCCATGTGGCCCTCCCCACCAAGAAACCGCAACTCGTCCGCGGCTACTACAACCATGTGTTCGACGCGCGCCTCTCGGACTACATCGACGAAACCATCAACGGCTTGAAGCTCAAGATCCGCTTCCTGCGGGTCAACGAACGACACCATTCCGTGGCAATCGCTTCGGTGAATGCCTTGCCAATCAATCCGATTCGCACCCGCGTCCAGCACGTCAACCTCCAGGTGGCCTCACTCGACGACATGGTCACCTCCTATCAGCGGGTCAAAGAACTGGGATTCGGGACGGCCCTTTCGGTCGGCCAGCACACCAACGACAAGGAGCTGTCCTACTACGCCCTGACGCCGTCGGGATTCGAGTGGGAGGTGGGGTGGAACCCGATCGTCGTCGACGAAAGCACCTGGAGCCCCACCACCCACCAGGGCATCAGCATTTGGGGCCACCAGCCGGAAGGGCAAACCGTCATCGACAAGCTCAACCAGTTTGCGGTGACAGCGCGCTCGGTGCTGCAGCGGGAGGACACGGTCGCGGCGCTTTGCGCGCCCGGGATCGCCGACGATTAAGCGCCGGCCAGGTTGGCCAGCAGCAGCGCCTCGGCGATGGCCGCGCGTTCCAGCACACCCAGGTGCAGGCTCTCGTTGATGCTGTGCGCCTGGGTGGCGGGATCTTCCACGCCGGTGACGAGGATCTTCGCCTGCGGGAACGCCTCGGCGAATTCGGCGATGAACGGGATCGATCCGCCCATACCCATGTCGATCGCGTCGGTGCGCCACGCCTGCCGGAAGGCCGCTCGCGCCGCGTCGTAGACGCTGCCGCTGGCATCGATCGCGTAGGGCTCCCCGATATCGCCGCGGGTGACGCTGACGTGCGCACCCCACCGCACGTGCTTGTGCAGGTGAGCGGTGAGCGCGTCCAGGTGTGCGGCGGCGTCGCCGCCGGGCGCGACCCGCATGCTGATCTTCGCGGCCGCGCGCGGGATCAGCGTGTTCGACGCTTTGTCGATCGGCGTCGTGTCGATGCCGATCACTGTGATCGCCGGCTTAGCCCACAACCGCTGCGGAGCCGAACCCGAGCCAATCTCCGACACCCCGTCCAGCAGCCCCGAGTCGGCGCGCACCCGCTCGGGCGGGTAATCCACGGCCGCCGCGGTGCTTTCGTGCAGGCCGGCGACGGCCACGTTCCCGTCGTCGTCGTGCAGACTGGCCAAAAGTCGCACCAGCACGCTCAGCGCGTCGGGCACCACGCCGCCCCAAATGCCGGAGTGCAGCCCGTGGTCGAGGGTGGCGACCTCGACCACGCAGTCGACCAGACCGCGCAGGGTGATCGTCAGCGCCGGGATTTCGGTGCTCCAGTTGTCCGAGTCGGCGATGACGATCACGTCGGCTGCCAGCGCGTCGCGGTGGGCCGCCAGCAGCCGGCCCAGCGACGGCGACCCGGATTCCTCTTCCCCTTCGACGAAGACCGTCACACCCACCGGCGGCTGGCCGCCATGCGCCCGGAACGCGGCTAAATGCGTTGCGATACCCGCCTTGTCGTCGGCGCTGCCGCGCCCGTAGAGCCGCCCGTTGCGCTCGGTCGGCTCGAACGGCGGCGACGCCCACTGCTCGCGGTCGCCTTCGGGTTGCACGTCGTGGTGGGCGTACAGCAGCACGGTCGGCGCGCCGGCGGGTGCTGGATGGTGTGCGATGACGGCCGGGGCGCCGCCCTCGCTGATGATCCGCACGTCGCCAAAACCTGCCTGAGACAACAGATCCGCTACCGCCTGCGCGCTGCGATGCACCTCGTCGCGGCGCCCGGGGTCGGCCCACACCGATTCGATCCGTACCAGGTCCTCGAGATCGCGGCGCACCGACGGCAAGACGTCGCGGACGCGCTCAACCAGATCGCTCATGCCCTCGAGGCTAGTCGGCGCCTCACGGCGTTTCGATGATCGCGACCGCGGCGGCAGTGTCCCCTTCGTGCGTCAGCGACACATGGATCGTCACGTCGGCCAGATGCTTGGCGATGTCGCCGGTCAACCGCACCCGCGGCCGTCCCCACATGTCCGTGACGACCTCGATGTCACGGTGAATGTCCTCGCGCAGGATCGGCCGCTGCGAGAACCGTGACCCGGACCAGGCCTTGATCACGGCTTCCTTCGCGGCCCATCGTGCGGCCAAGTGACGCGCCGCCGACGAACTCTTGTCCGAGGCGTCGCGACGCTCACCCGGCGTAAACGTTTCGGAGAACACCGTTCCCGGTTGGTCAACCTGGTCGGCGAAATCCGGAATGGAGACGAGATCGATCCCCACACCGACAATGCCCATGGCCGGCCAGGTTAACCGATCACCGAAGTCATCCGGCAGACACCTCGTAGGCGTCGTCCTCACCCAGTCGCGCGACCGGGTTCAGCAGCATCGAAGCCTCCTGACGCTTCTCCGGCGCACTGTGGTCGAAGCGACGGTCCGGCGGCCGCTGGTACATCGGCTCGCCACCGGCGATGGCCGACACCAGCCGGCGCTGGCCGGCCAGCAGGCGGGCGTCCGCGCGGCGCTGGTAGTCCTCCCGCTGCTCCGGGTCCAGCGTTGCGATGAACGCCTGCGGGTGCACCAGCGCGACCAGACCCGACACGTGACCGAACCCGAGGCTGGTCAGCATCCCGGCCTTGAGCGGGAACTTCCCGCCGAGCCGCAAGGTGTCCCGCACCCAGACGAAGTGAGCCGAGCCGGACAGTTCGTCGTCGACGCAATCCAGGCTGCGGTTGGGGGGGATCACCCCGTCGCGCAACATCTGGCACAGCCCCATCATCTGGAAGACCGCCGCGCCGCCCTTGGCGTGCCCGGTGAGGCTCTTCTGCGACACGATGAACAGCGGAGCACCCTCAGACCGACCCATCGAGTCGGCGAGGCGCTCGTGCAGCTCGGTCTCGTTGGGGTCGTTGGCCAGCGTCGAGGTGTCGTGCTTGGAGATCACCGCGATGTCGTCGGGTCCCACGCCGAGCTTCGCGAGCTCGCGTGCCAGCGGCGAGTCCTTGCCGCCCCGGCCCGCGCCCAGGGCGCCGAGTCCCGGTGCCGGGATCGAGGTGTGCACACCGTCGGCGTAGGACTGCGCGAAACCAACCACCGCGAGCACCGGAAGCCCCATCTTGAGCGCCAGGTCACCGCGCGCCAGCAGGATGGTGCCGCCACCTTGCGCCTCGACGAAGCCCAACCGCCGCCGATCGTTGGCCCGGGAGAACTTCGAGTCGGCAATGCCGCGGCCGCGCATCATGTCGGTGTCGGCGGTGGCCGACATGTCACCGAAGCCGATGATGCCTTCCAGCGTCAGGTCGTCGATACCGCCGGCCACCACCAGCTCGGCCTTGCCGAGCCGGATCTTGTCCATGCCCTCCTCGACCGACACCGCGGCCGTCGCGCAGGCGGCAACCGGGTGGATCATCGACCCGTAGCTGCCAATGTAGGACTGAACCACGTGTGCGGCAACGATATTCGGCAGCACTTCTTGGAAGATGTCGTTCGGCTTGTTACGGCCCAACAGGTTTCCGTGGTACATCGTCTGCATTGAGGTACCGCCGCCCATGCCGGTGCCCATGGTGTTGGCCACCAGGCTCGGATGCACGTAACGCATTACCTCGGCCGGGCTGAACCCGGCGCTCAGGAACGCGTCGACGGTGGCGACGATGTTCCACACCGCAAGGCGGTCAATGGAACTGAGCATGTCCTGGCTGATGCCCCACACCGTCGGGTCGAACCCGGTCGGGACCTGGCCGCCGACAACACGTGACAACTTGTTCTTGCGCGGCACCCGAATCTCGGTGCCCGCCTTGCGGATAACCTGCCAGTCACTGGAGTCGGGCACGGGCCGGATGACCGTGTGCTCGGAGTCGAACTCGGCGAAGGCGCGGGCGTCGGCCTCCGAGGAGACGACGAACGCGAAGTCCTTCTCCAGGAACACCGAGACCAGCAAGGGCGACGCGTGGTCGGGGTCGATCGACCCGTCGTCGACGAACTCGCGGATGCCGCAGCGCTCGACGACGGTGTCGTGGTAGCGCTCGACCAGTTCGGCCTCGTCGATCAGATCACCGGATTGTGAGTCGTACCAACCCGGTTGCGGGTCGTCCTCCCAGCGGATCAGGCCGGTGGTCCAGGCCAGCTCGAGCACACCGGCTGCCGACAACTGGTTGTCGACCTCCATCTCGAACCGGGTGCGCGACGAGCCGTACGGGCCGAGTTCGGCGCCGCCGACGATCACCACGAGATCGGCGGGGTCGAGGTCGAGATCGGCCCATTCCGGTGCCGGCGCCGGGGTGAATCCGCGCGGCGGGGACGGCAACGCCGCAAGGGTGCCCTCGGCCGCCTCGTCGTCAGCCTCTTCGCTTGTGGCAGTTGCCTGCTCGCGTGCGTTGGCGGCCAGCTCGGCCATGTCGAGCTCAACCTCGCCGAGGCCGCCGGTCAGGTCGACCTCGATCGGCTTGCCGGCCGCGGCCACCTTCGACTCCACGTCGCACAGAGCCAGCAGCATCCCGGCCATCTCGTCGGTGGAGTAGGTGGTGACACCGGCCTCCTCGACGGCAGTGACGATCGCGTCGTTGTGACCCATCAGTCCGGTGCCACGCGTCCAACCAATCAGCGCGTGCGCCAAGCTGACTCGCGCGGCCCACGAGGATTCGGCATGCCAGCGACTCACCAGCGCGTCCAGCGCGGCCTTGGCCTCACCGTAAGCGCCGTCGCCGCCGAACATTCCGCGGTTGGGCGAGCCCGGCAGCACCACGTGCAACCGCGACGCGATGTCACGCTCGGCGCCGATCTTCGAGAGGCCGCCGATCAGCCGCTGTACGGCCCACAGCAGAACCTTCATCTCCATCTCGGAGCGCGAACCGGCCTCCGACAGGTCGCCGGCCACCCGCGGTGCGGCGAACGGGAACAGCAGCGTCGGCGTCTGGGCGTCCTTGATGTGAATCGATTGCGGCCCAAGGCTTTCGTTCTGCTCGGTGCCGACCCATTCCACCAGGGCGTCGATATCGGAGTACGAGGCCATGTTGGCCGCGACCACCCACAGCGCCCCGCCGAACCTGGCGTGGTCGCGGTACAGCGTGCGGTAGAACGCCAGCCGCTCCTCGTCGAGCTTGGACGTCGTCGCGATGACGGTGGCACCGCCGTCGAGCAGACGTGCCACGACCGACGCGGCGATCGAACCCTTCGACGCTCCGGTGACCACCGCGACCTCACTGTGGTAGGGGCCGGGGTCCGGGTTCTCCGCGCCCGCGGCAATGCGGCCGAACAGGGAGGCGTGGATCTGACGACCGGCCGCCAGCGCCTTGCCCTGCCACCACGTGGCCTGGGTAGCGACGACGTGGCCGGCACCCTCGAAGCGCTCGGACAACCGCACCCAGTCCGCGTCGATGTCACCCTCGTCGGTCAGCCACAGCTTGACCAGATCCTCGCGGGCGCTGGCCCAGCGGTCGTCGAAGACGACGGCCTTCTTGGCGTCGAATGCCGGTGCCACCAAACGTGGCCATTCCGAACCTAATTCGGCGGTGACCAAGTCGATCAGCTCGGCATCGGTGGCCACCGGCGCGGCGCTGACCGTGTCGTCCAGCCCCAGCTGGCCGAGCACCAGGCGGGCCGCCGAAGCGAGTACGCCGTCCCGGCCGGTGATCTGGTCGGTGAACTCGCTGAGTGCGGCGGCGTCGATCGTCGCCCCGCCGCCACCGCCGGCCGAGGGCAGCGCCACCGAAACACCGTGGCGCGCAGCGACTGAGGCAACGGCGGCGTCGATGGCCTTGTCGACGGCAGCGGCGTCGGCCAGCGCACCTTCGTGCAGGTGCCCCATGGCACCGCCGCGCACGCTGGTGCCCTCGCGGGTTCCCAGCGCGACCTCGACGACGACGTGCTTGGCCCAGCCCTCGCCGAGCTCCCAGGTCTTGGTGACCCGCTCGATGATGGCGGCCGGCCGCTTGCCGGACGGCCCGAGGACCGTGCGCAGCTGGTCGTTGATCGCGTCGGAAAGCACTGGGCCGTAGGGCTTGTAGGTGCGTGCGAGCTTGGTCACCTGCGCGCGTAGCCCGGCCAGGTCGGCTTCGGCGGCGCCGTCGATGGCACCCAGGTTCAGCTCCGAACCCAGGTCGACCAGCAGCTGGTTACGCCGCGACGATGCGCCGTCGGTGATGGACTCGATGGAGTCCAGCTGCTCGATCTGGTCGATGCGCATCTTCGCCGACAGCGCGATCAGCGCCAAAGTCGCATCGGCCGCGTCGAATCCGATGTCATCGGGACGTGGAGCACCAGACGGAGCTGCGGCGGGAGCCGGAGCGGCGGCGGCCGGCGCGGCTTCTGCCGGTGCGCCCGCCTCGGTGGCCGGCTCCGCGACGTCCTCGGCCTCCGGCTCGGGGTCGGTGTCGTTGGCGAACAACACCGCCGCGTCACGCTCGGCGTTGAGCACTTCGACTGTGCTGTGGGCATATTCGGGCAGCTTGAGAGTGTTGGTGGCCAATCCGGCTACGGTCGGCGCGGACTTCACACCGATCTCGACGAACCGCTCCACGCCCAGACCACCGGCGGCCTCCTCGATGAAGAGCAGGTCTTGGGTTTCGATCCAGCGCACCGGGCTGGCGAACTGCCAGGCCAACAGCTCGATGAAGACCGTGCGGGCCATCTCACGCGGCCGCTCGGCAAGCCAGGTGTCGTAGTCGGCCAGGATCGGGTCGAGCGGTTCGGCCGGCACCAGATCGCGGATCTCCTGGATGAAGTCGCGATCCAGCGTGAACGGCCGCGGCACCAGGTTGGGGATGTAGCGCCCGATGACCAGCTCGGGATCCTGGTCGCGCGGCATGACCCGCTCCAGCGAGCGGCGGAAGTCGGCAACGCCGACCCGCAACACCCTCGAGTGGAAGGGCACGTCGATGCCCGGCACCAGGATGAACGAGCGCTTGCCGCCGCTGACCTGGCGGCGTTTCTCCACTTCTTCCTCGAGGGCTTCGAGACCGCGCACGGTGCCGGCGATCGCGTATTGCGAGCCGCGCAGGTTGAAGTTCACGATCTCCAGGAATTCCCCGGTGCGCTCGGCGATTTCGGCGACGAAGTCGGTCACCTCGTCGTCGGGCAGGTCGATCTGCGAGGGGCGGATCGCGGCCAACCGGTAGTTGGAGCGGCCCATCGCGTCACGCGGCACGATGTCGTGCATGTTCGAGCCGCGGTGGAACACGGTCTCCAGCAGCGCTTCCAGCTCGTAGACGCCGAGCACACAGGCCAGTGCGGTGTATTCACCGACCGAGTGACCGCAGGCGATGGCGCCCTCGACGAACGCACCCTGCTCGCGCATCTCGGCGACCTGCGCGGCGGCCACGGTGGCCATCGCGACCTGAGTGAACTGCGTCAGGTACAGCACGCCGTCGGGGTGGTGGTAGTGCACACCGCTGGCGATCAGGCTGGTCGGGTTGTCGCGCACCACGTGCAGCACCGAGAAGCCCAGGGTGTCGCGGGTGAACTTGTCCGCGTCGTCCCAGATCTTGCGGGCGGCCTTGGACCGGGCGCGGACCTCCATGCCCATGCCCTTGTGCTGGATGCCCTGGCCGGGGAACGCATAGACGGTCTTGGGTGCGGCCAGTCGCGCGGTCGCCGACATCACCAGGTCGGTGCCGACCTTGGCGGTGACCTCCAAAACCTCTGCGCCCTGGTCGATTCCGACGCGGTCGACCCGGAAGTCGACCTCGTCACCCGGGAGCACCATGCCCAGGAATCGGGCGGTCCAGCCGATCAGGCGGGCCGGCGGGCGGGCCTGTCCGTCGGTGGCGGTCACCGTGTGCTGGGCGGCGGCCGACAGCCACATGCCGTGCACGATGGGCGATCCCAGCCCGGCCAGCAGCGCGGCCGCCCGGTCGGTGTGGATCGGGTTGTGGTCACCGGACACCACGGCGAACGGCCGCATGTCGACCGGCGCGGTCATCGCGACGTCGCGGCGGCGCCGGCGCGGGGTGTCGGTCGTGTTCTTCGACACCGCGCCACCGGCCCGGGACGGGTCGGTGAGTTCGGCGGAACCGGTACGCCCAAGGATCGCAAACCGTTCCTCGAGGGTCGCGATCGCCTTACCGTCGGGACCTGTCACCGTCACCGAGATCGGAACGACCCGGCCCATGTCGGTGTCGAGCGCGGCGGAAGCCGTTGCGGCAACCGCCAATTGGGCCGGTTGCTCGGGCAGCTTGCCGACGACGTGGGCGGCGTGGTCCAGGTGCACCAGGCTCAACAGGCCCTCGACGACCGGGTCACCGTCCTCGGTGACCGCGGCACCGATCGTGGCGAAGACCGCCGGCCAGCACAGGCCGACCAACGCGTCGGGCACCGTGGTGAGGCTGGGCGCCAGGCGCTCGCCGAAGGTGGCCGTGACGCCGGTGTGGTCGGCGACCCGCTCCGGGTCCCAGTCCACCGTCACGGTGGCCGTCCCGTCGGTCACCTGCGGGAGAAACTCCGGCCCGTCGACGCCGGCGGCGATCGCCAGCACCGCGCGCATCGCGGCGGTAGCGTCGTCGGTGGAGATGATCGGCGCACCACCGTCAATTGTGTTGGCGTTCAACGTGAATGGGATGTCGATCCATACCCCGGAGATCGGGATACTCAGCACGACCTGCTCGTTGCCGGCCCCACCGTCAGACTTGACCTGCAGGCGAGCTCCAGTCGACGAGTGCGTGGCACGCTGACCCTCGTGAACCAGCCAGTCGGCCGGATCGGCGATGCGATGCACCGGGTTAGTGGCGGTGCGCCCGGCCCACAGCACATCGGGGGCGTCGAGCACGACGGCCAGTGGCCCGCTCACATCCGGGCGGCCCACCCGGCGCGACCGGACGGCTGTCGCCTCGCCACCGGCGCGCAGCACGTCGTCGATGGCGGCCCGCTCGAAGCGGTCGAGCAGTTCACCGACGGGCTCGTCGACCCGGGTGATGCCGGCGACCGCGGCGGTGCCGGGGATGATGCAGACCTGGTCGGCGTCGTAGCGAGCGTCGTGCGCCTGCCACAGCGAGTCACTGCGCCACCAGCGCCGCACGTCCTTGTCGATGACGGGGACGAAGTTGACCGGCTTACCCAGTGTCTTGCACAGCGTGTTGAAGAAGGGCACGTCGGCGGGATGCAGCACAACGGATTCCGCGTCGGGGTAGCCGTCAACCAGCGCGGCGATGGCGGCCTGCGGGTTCTCCAGCAGCGCGTCGTCATTGAAGAGCGTCTCGATCGGGCCGTGGTCCTGCTGGTGCAGCCGGGCCTCGGCGCGCTGCAGCATCTGCTGGAAGCGGTCGCGCCAGGTGTCTGCCAGCCACGGGCTGCCGGGCGAGGCGGTGTCCGCCGTCGAGTTGCCCTCACCGATCGCGAGCTCGACGTAGCGCTGCAGCCATTGCAGGTAGGTCATCTCGGCGACATCGCCGAAGTAGGGCTTGGCGGTGCCGGCCATCGCGGCGATGATCTCGTCGCGGCGCTCGGCAACGGCGTCGGCGTCACCGGCGACCTCGTCGAGCAGGCGGCCGCAACGCGACGCGGCGTTGTCGATCTCGTGGATGTCGGCACCGAGCTGGCTGCGGCTGGAAGCCATGCCGCCCTGGGCTTTTCCGGCGCCGATCCACTGGTCGGTGCCGGTGGTCTCGACCAGCATCTGCTTGACCGACGGCGACGTGGTCGCCTCCAGCGTCGCCATCGCCGCGGTGCCGACCAGGATGCCGTCGATCGGCATCGACGGGAAGCCGTAGGACTGCGACCACCGTCCGGACAGGTATTCGGCCGCCCGCTCGGGCGTGCCGATGCCGCCACCGACACAGACGGTGATGTTGGAGCGTGAGCGCAGCTCCGAGTAGGTCGCCAGCAGCAGATCGTCGAGGTCCTCCCACGAGTGGTGACCGCCGGCGCGCCCACCCTCGATGTGCACGATCACCGATTTGGTGGGCGCCTCGGTGGCGATGCGGATGACCGAGCGGATCTGCTCGATGGTGCCGGGCTTGAACACGACGTGGCTGATGCCGACCTCGTTGAGCTCGTCGATCAGTTCGACGGCTTCCTCGAGGTCCGGGATCCCGGCGCTGATCACCAAGCCGTCGATCGCCGCACCGGCTTGGCGGGCCTTCTGCACGAGGCGCTTGCCGCCGACCTGAAGCTTCCAAAGGTAGGGGTCGAGGAACAGGGTGTTGAACTGGTAGGTGCGGCCCTCTTCGAGCAGCCCGGACAGCTCCTCGATGCGGGCACTGAAGATCTCTTCGGTGACCTGTCCGCCACCGGCCAGCTCGGCCCAGTGTCCGGCGTTGGCCGCGGCGGCGACGATCTTGGCGTCAACCGTGGTCGGGGTCATGCCCGCGAGCAGGATCGGCGAACGCCCGGTCAGCCGGGTGAACTTCGTCGAGAGCTTGACGCGGCCATCGGGCAGGGTCACGACGGTCGGCGCGTAGCTCGACCAGGGCCGTGCCACCTCGGGGGTGGCCCCGACGGTGAAGAGGTTGCGCTGACCGCCGCGGGTGGCGGCCGGCACGATGCCGACGCCGAGGCCACGGATCACCGGTGCGGTGAGGCGGGTCAGGATGTCGCCGGGACCCAGGTCGAGAATCCAGCGCGCGCCGGCGTCGTGCACCCCGGTGATCTCGTCGACCCAGTCGACGCCGCTGACCAGGATGGCGTCGGTCAGTCGCCGGGCCAGCTCGACGTCGAGGCCGACCTTCTCCGCCCAGCCGCCGACGATGTCGATACCGTCGGCCAGCCGCGGCGTGTGGAAGCCCGCCTCGACCTGAACCGGGTCGAAGACCGGCGCGAAGACGTCGCCGCCGCGCAACTTGTTCTTGCGCTCGGCTTCTTCTTTCTCGGAGATCTGCTGGCAGTACAGCTCGAAGCGGGACAGCTGCTCCGGCGTGCCGGTGATCACGACCGAACGCCGGCCATTGCGGATCGACAAGACCGGCGGCAGCACGGTGCGCACGTCCTGGGCGAACTCGTCCAGCAGCTGGCGGATGCGCTCGGGGTCGGCGTTGGTGACCGAGACCATCGGCGGGCGGTCGCCGAGCACGGAGATGCCGCGCCGACGGGCGACCAGCGTCCCGGCCGCGCCGATCAGCTGGGCCAGGGCCAGCAGCTCGACGTCGCGCGCACCCTCGGCCTTGAACGCCTCGACGGCGAGCACGCCCTGAGAGTGGCCGGCGACGGCGACCGGCGGGGTCGCGGTCCAGTCCATGCCCTGTCGCGCCAGGGCACGCCCGGCCGCGATCTGGGTGAGCAGCACGCCGGGCATCGACACCGCGGCCGACGTCAGGTGCTTGTCTGCGGGGGTCGGGTCCTCGGCCGCCAGCGCGCGCACCCACTGCAGCGGCTCGAAGCCGATCGGACGCACCACGACCAGCTCTTTGGCCACCGGCTCGAGCAGCAGTTCCGCCTCGCCGACCAGTGTGGCGATGTCGGTCTCGATGCCCGCCGAGGACACCAGTTCTTCCAGGGTTTCCAACCAGGCGCTGCCCTGACCGCCGAATGCGACGGCGTATGGCTCGCCCGCCGTCAGCCGGTCGACCAGAGCATGGGAGCTGTGCGGTCCATTTTCTTCGCGGTCAGCGGACACCCGGTCGTGCTCGTGGATCGTCACCTTGTGTATCTCCCTGTTGCGTCTTCACGTATCGGATCGTTCGGCCTGCTGAGAGCCCGGCGAGCGGAGCCCCAGCTGGCTTTGGGTCGATTCCGCTTTGAATCGCAGCCCGACTAGCGGCTGACCGGTGTGTTGTCGGCGGGCCACCCATGTCGACCAAGCGGCGCGGCGGACTGCATCGGCTGTACTAAGAGTGTCATAAGGATTCCGGTCGTTTTTCGGCGCAGATCGGTTACTGGTGAGTTCTACGCACGGGTAACCGTGTCGTGGGTAACACCCGGATTAACCGCCCTTCCGGGTATCCAGAACAAACGTCCTGCATGCAGGTGGTTACGGTCGAGTAGCTATAACTGCGCTGTTCAAGGCGGCATTGTTATCAAATCGTTATGTTAAGAATTTGTAGTGCGCGCCGCCCGATGCGCCACGGCCGCCCAGCCGCCGCGCGCCCGCCGCCGGCCGCGCGGCGCGACAAGCGGCGAACGAGTGTTTGCTGGAATCGGCTTGCACAAGCCCGGCCGGATAGGCTATGCGGTCAGGATTCTGTGCGAGGGCGCGCAGTTGCTAGGCCCACTGCCCGAATTGGGGCTTGAGGATCTCGTTGATGTCCACCGCGACGCCGCCCACGCTGCGCTTATCGATCTCGACCTGGTGCAAATTGGCCGCCGGGTGGGCGTAGCCCTTGGGCGAGCCCCAGTTGTGCTGCCAGAAGCAGGAACCCAGGCCGTCGTGCAGGGCCCAATCAATCGTCTTCGAGTTGGCGTAAACGCCCGTCCGCTGATGTCCGATCACCGATTCCCAGGACCGCAGGTACGGCGCTACCTGGCTCTTGTACTGCTCATAGGACGGGTCGTCGTCGATCGACGCGTAAATCGGCGCGTCGGGCGGACCACCTGCGGCGGCGTGTAACTGCATCCCCCGCTGGGCGTGTTGCAGCCCAGCGCTGGCGCCGCCCAGCCAGTCGGCGGAATTGCCCTTGCCGTACTGATAGCAGGAAACGATCTTGAGCCCGTTGCTGTTCAGATCACGCGCTTCCGCGACCTGGATCGGCTTGCCCAGCATCCAGTTGCCGCCCGGCCGCCGGTCAGAGACATAACGGATCGACCCGACGGCGCCGGCGGCGCGGATCTGACTTGCCGGGATCACGCCCGCGGCGTAGTCCAGCAGGGTGCCAAGCGATGCCGAGGCCGCTGGCGCGCTCAACGACGACGCCGCGACGCCCAGGCCGACCAACGCCGGGGCCGCCGCCGCGAATTTGAGCACGTCACGACGCGAAATCGACACATCGCACAGGGTACGACACAAACATCAATAGACACATCAGTCACGCTGATCACAGGTCGATCACATCTCGTTGGAGCTGTTTGTCGTTGGAGTTTGGCGGTGCGGCGGCGCGGTCACCACGCTGCTGAGCGCCGATTCGGCCTCCTCCGCCGTCGAGGTGTTGCGTTACGGCGTTCAGTGCGCGTCCAGGGCGGCAAAAGCGCCGAAATCGCGCCGCCAGCGCGCACTCGACGGCCGCGGCACGGAAGCGCCTCGTCCATGCCGCCGATCCAGGTCGCGGAGTCCATTGTTATTGTCACTATTAACTTTACAAAGTTAGCGGCACAAGGGGCTTCGGATGGACCATGACCAGCTCATCGACCTGACCCGACGGGCCTTGAAGTTGGCCCGCGACAAGACCACCGACCTGGCTCCGCGACCGCACACGGTCGACGCCAGCGACTACACCTCGATGCAGCGCCACCTCAGTGACAGGGCGTTGCTGCTCGCCAGCCCGCAACTCGTCGGTTACGTCTCGGAGCTCGCGGCACCCGGCGCCTACTGCACCAAGACGGTGATGGGGCGGTCGATCCTGCTCACCAGAACCTCCGACGAGGTGGTCCGGGCGTTCGACAATGTCTGCCTGCATCGCCAGTCGCCCGTCGTGACCGGCTGCGGCACCGCGAAGCGGTTCAGCTGTCCCTATCACGCGTGGACCTACGACAACACCGGCAAGCTGGTCGGCCTGCCGGGTCGCGAGGGCTTCCCGGACGCGACGGTCAAGTCCGACTCACTGACCGAACTGCCCGCCGCCGAGTTCGCCGGGTTCCTCTGGGTGGCACTGGATAAGGACGCCACCCTGGACGTTGCCGCGCACCTAGGGCCGCTGGCCGACGAGCTCGACTCGTGGGGCATCGGCCGCTGGTCTCCGTTGGGCGAGAAGGTGCTCGACGCCCCGATCAACTGGAAGCTGGCCGTCGACACCTTCGCCGAGAACTACCACTTCGCCACCGTGCACCGCGACACCTTCGCTACCATCGCCCGCAGCAACTGCGCGGTTTTCGATTCCTACGGGCCCCACCACCGATTGATCTTCCCGCTCAACGCGATCCTGGAGCTGGAGAATGTTCCCGAGGAGCAGTGGGACCCGTTCCACAACATGGTGGTGATCTACGCGCTGTTCCCCAACATCGTGCTGTCGGTGACGATCGCCAACGGCGAGCTGTTCCGTATCTACCCCGGCGATGAGCCCGGCAGATCGATTACCGTGCACCAGAATTCGACGCCGCTGGACCTTTCGGAGGAATCGGTGGCGGCCGGCGCGCAAGCCGTGTTCGAGTACGCGCACGCGACGGTGCGCGACGAAGACTACCGGCTGGTCGAGGGCCTGCAGGCCAATCTCATGTCGGGCGCACGCGATCACCTGGTGTTCGGCCGCAACGAGCCGGGGCTGCAGCACCGCCACATCACGTGGGCCGAGGCGCTGGCCGCCTCAGCTTCCGTCGGCTGAGTCCTCCTGGGACAGCACGGCGATCAAATCTTCGAGAAGCGTTGCCAACGTGTCGTTTTGCACGGGAAGCATCCCGGCCAACAATTCCACGGCTGCGCCGCGACGTCCCGCGGCCACCAATCCCACCAGCTGATCGACCACCGACTGCAGGCCGGGATCGACGTCGGCCACTGTGGTGGCCAGCACCTCCACCAATTCCCAGTCCCGATACATGGCCAGCGAACGCTCGTTGAAGGCGAAGCCGCTCACGGGTTTTCCCCATAACGTCCCCTGGTAGCGGTACGGGCCTTCCATGTACTCGATCGGCAGACCATGTGCCGGGGCCGGCACCAGCGGCTCGCCGATGAGGTCCAGTTGCAGTGTGGCGCAGGTGATCCGGTGCCGGTCGGGCATGTACCGAGCCGGGGCCAGCGGGCGCATCAGCGGACGCACGGTAAGTGGCCAGCGCACATAGCTGCTCACGGTGACCTCCACGTCCTCGGCGCACTCCGGCGCGATGGCGGGATCGGGATGACTCGTCGTCACACCGGTAAAGGGTTGCAACGCGTTGCCATTCGTCCGGTCGAACTGCCGCCAGATGCTGAGGTCGACGCCGTTGTCGAAATTGATAGTCCGCCATTCGTGCGAGCGAGCCCGCGGGTCTCCCCCGCTTCCGCCGCCGCCCGCATACTTCGGAAACCACTGCCGGTCGACATGTCCGGCGCTACCGGAAACCTGCTCGACCGTCTCGCCCCAGCGTAGCGTCCCGGTCATCGACATCCCGCTCTGGAAATACGAATACGTGTCGTCTTGACCGAAGCAGGTGATCTTCCCGTTGTAGGTCGACGCCCCCACCGGCGTCGGCGCGCGCGTCGGGGTGACGACCAAGTCCAGCCGCATGGACCGTCCCTGGTGATCCCGGCCGACCAGGCTGACTCGATAGGTGTAGGGCAGCAACTGGTCGTCGGCGTCACGGCAGGTGGTCCACGACGCGGTACCGACGCTGCTCTGATAGCTGATGTCGAGATAGCCTGCGGCCATGAACAATTTGCGCTGCGCGCCCGGCTCCATGTTCTTCGGCGGCATGTCGTAATCGGTGTAGGTGCCGTAATCGCCGGTGTCGAGGTCGAACAGCGCCATCGTGTAGAAGTCGGCGACGACGGTCCCCCCGGGTTGGTTCTTGTTGAAGATGGTCAGGAACGCGAACGACCGGTCGCTCTCGACGGCCTGCAACTGTCCGGCGATGAACCAGGTGTCGGACTCCTGGTCGGGGTGTTCGCCCTCGGCCTCGGGGAAATCCAGCTGGTCGTCACCGGGCACCAGCTGATACGGGTACCTGCGCCAATCGGTGTTCATATCGGCTTCCTTGCCACGGCGCTATCCTTATTCTTTGCTATGTTAGCGTCAATAGCGAAGTTACGGTCACGGCCTCATCCCCGTCCCAAGGAAGCGCCCCGATGACAGAAAAATCCGACCATCGGACCTATGCCGAACTCTTCGTCGGAGGGCAGTGGCGCAAGCCCGCTAATCCGCAGCAGCTGGCCGTGATTTCGCCGCATTCGGAGGAACCGGTCGGCCACGTTCAGGTGGCCGGGCCCGAGGACCTCGACGCCGCCGTCACCGCGGCGCGCCAGGCCTTCGACCACGGCCCGTGGCCGCGCATGACCCATGCCGAACGGATGGCCAAAGTCGAACAGCTGGCCGGGATCTACGGCGGGCACATCGACGAGATGGCCGACCTGATCACCGAAGAAATGGGATCCCCGCGCACCTTCAGCCGACTCGGCCAAGCGGCGGCCGCGGCGACGATGATCCATCTCACCCTCGCGGACGCCCGCGCGTTTCCCTGGACGGAACGCCGCCACGGCGTCCTCGGTGAGGTGCACCTGCGCAGGGCCCCGGTCGGGGTGGTAGGCGCGATCGTGCCGTGGAACGTTCCTCAGTTCCTGATCATGCCGAAGTTGATCCCGGCTTTGATCGCGGGATGCACGGTGATCCTCAAACCGGCCCCCGAAACACCTTTGGACGCTTTGTGGTTGGCCGAAATGATCGAGCAGCTCGACCTGCCCGAAGGCGTGGTGTCGGTGCTGCCCGGCGGACCCGAAATCGGCGAGGCGCTGGTCCGCCACCCCGGCGTGGACAAGATAGCGTTCACCGGTTCCAGTGCGGTCGGGCGCCGCATCGCCACGCTGTGCGGAGAGCAGCTCAAGCGAGTGAGCCTGGAATTGGGCGGGAAGTCCGCGGCGATCATTCTCGACGACGCCGATATCGACAAGACGGTCGCGGGGTTGAAGTCGGCCGGCCTGATGAACAACGGCCAGGCCTGTGTCGCCCAGACCCGCATCCTGGTCAGCGACAAGCGTCATGACGACGTCGTCGACGCGCTGGCCGGCATGATGTCGTCGCTGAACGTCGGCGACCCGGCCGACGAGGCCACCGACATCGGCCCGCTGGTGGCCCAACGGCAACAGCGCCGGGTTCAGGACTACATCAAGTCCGGGAAACGCGAGGGCGCACGCGTCGTGCTGGGCGGTGAGGACAGCCCGACCGATCGCGGATGGTACGTGCGGCCAACGCTATTCGCCGACGCCACCAACGACATGCGCATCGCCCGGGAGGAGATCTTCGGCCCGGTGCTGACGGTGCTGCGCTACCGCGACGAGGCCGACGCGATCCGGATCGCCAACGAGACCGACTACGGACTGGCTGGTTCGGTGTGGACGTCGGACATCGCGCACGGCCTGGAGGTCGCCGCAGGGGTGCGCACCGGCACTTACGGCATCAATATGTACACGCTCGATATCGGCGCCCCCTTCGGGGGTTTCAAGCAGTCGGGCATCGGGCGCGAATTCGGCCCGGAGGGCCTCCACAAGTACGTCGAACTTCAGACGCTGGTGTGCAAGGGACAACTGCCGCCGCTATGAACTGCTCGGCCAGAACGGATTGTGGCCAAGGCGCGCAAGCAGTTTCATAGGTCAGTTGCCATAGCACCTGCGGATCACCGGGCCGGTCGGGCTTTAATCCCAAGGGCCGCAGCAGAAGTACGTCACGAAAGCCGATCACCTGCTCGAGCGGCGCCCGGGCGTCCCATACCTCGCATGGGGTGCGACGATCCCATTTGCACTCGGCCGACACGACCGCCTCGCCGAAGCGTCGACACACTGCCAAATGCAGCGCGGCTGTGCTGTCAAACACGTTCGGGCAGTTGCAACGTGAGCTCGACCGGACAGCACAGTGCCCCGTGCTGGTTGGTCACTTCGATCGTGATCTCGACCAGGTAGCGCGGTGGGTCCACCGATGCGTCGCGCCGCTTGGCCACGGCCCGGCCCCGGCCGATCATCGTGTCACCGGCGTAGACGGAACTCACCAGCCTTAAAGACCGGCGCACCACCCGACTGCTCGGCCCCGCCCAATCGGTAGCGACCCGGTCGGCGAATCCGGCCAAATGCATGGTGTTGAGATAAATCGTTGGGCTTCCCTGACTTTGGGCGTATTCGGGATCGAAGTGGCCCGGAAAATAGTCCCAGGTCGCTCCGGCGTTCTCCACCACCCGCTGGTAGCCGATCTCATCGACCACCTCGGGCAGCTCGACGGGAACGGTGATCTCGTTCCAGTCCAGATCCGCAGCGGTCACGCCGGCGCTCCCGGGGTGAAGCGAAACAACGTATTTCGCGATCGGGCGACGACGGTCCCGTCCTCACGGCGGTAGGTCTCCAACGTCTCGATGAAATGCCCTACCCCCAACCGGGTCTGCTTCTCCGGTGAGACCGACACCAATTCCTCGACACTGGTCAGCACGTCACCCTCAACGATCGGTTCCAGGAACTCGACGTCATTGGCGGCATTGATGAATGTGGTGCCCGGCAACGGCACACGCAAGATCAGCGACGCCGCGCGCCGGCCGCCGGGCTCCCACGGCGGGGGTATCAGCCAGCCCATCAACAGACCCAGCGGGGCCAGCAGGCCTCCCCACCGCTCCCGCGCGAAATCCCGGTCCCAGTACGAACGATTGCCGTCGTGAATCATCGAGGCATACAACTGAATGCGCGCCCCGCTGACCGGATTCACCGCGGTCCGCGGTTCGCTTGTCGCACCGACCATGCGCAGCGCGTCTTCGTATGTGCCGAAGGCTAATTCGTAGCTGAGATCACGATCCACGTATCGGTGTCGCTCACATGACAAGCGGGTGCCGGCTGGGCACCAGATCCCAGGAGAGGTTGCGCGACGTGTAGTACCAGCCGCCACGCTCGTAGATCAGCTCATCCCGGTATGTCCCGGTGGCGCGCAACGTGGTGTCGCCGAAGGCTGCCGAGAAAAGCACGGCAACACAACGCTGCATCGCGTGGACCCCCTCGACGGCGATCTCGTGATCGATTGTCACCAGGCGCTGTCCTTCGCCGCCATCGAACGCCAAACGCAGATCGGCAAACAGTTCACCGCCCCGCACGAAGCTGGCACCGGAATGACGGAACGTCGCGATCCAGCTATCGCGGTCGCCGTCGGAGTAAGCGCGATTGTGCCGGGCGTTCAAATTCAAGATCGCATCGCGTCCGGTCGCGGCTTGCAGGAACTGTTCCTGCTGGTAGGACAACGTCATTTCTACTCGCCAGCCTCTCCCCGAAGGAAAAAAGAAACGAACTACGTAACATCGACTTTACTTAGCGCTTAACAATATATCCGTATTCTTCTCGATCCCAGACCCCGGAACTCAAACCCTTGGCTCGTAGTAAATCTTTACGCACCCGTCCGATAACGTTCTTTGGGAGTTCGTTGACCTGCTCGACGTATCGGGGCACGCAGAAGTACGGCATCCGGGCGGCGCAGAAGTCGAGCAACTCGGCGCAATCCAGGGCGGCGTCCGGGCGCAGCGCCACCACGATCAGGATGTCGTCCTCGCCGAGTTCGCTGGGCACCGCGACCGCAGCGGCTTCAGCCACCGCGGGATGACCCATGACGACGCGCTCCACTTCGACCGAGGAGATGTTCTCACCGCGCCTGCGCAGCGAATCCTTGATGCGATCCAGATATGTGAGGTTCTGATCCGTGTCGAGCCGGCCGAGATCTCCGGTGCGAAACCATTCCGGGTGCGGGTCCACCTGGCCGTCGCGGCCGAGGTAGCCCTCACTCATCACGTGCGGGTGCCTGGGCCGGCAGGCGATCTCACCTACTTCGCCGGTGGGCAGCGGGTTGCCGCCGTCGTCCACGATGCGCACGTCGAAGTTGGGATTGGGCCGGCCCGACGTTCCGGGAACGCCCTCGTCGGCCACCCCCTTGACCGCGATCGGGAAGGCTTCGGTCATCCCGTACATCGTGACAATGCGTCAGCCGTAGCGCTTTTCGATGTCGTGGTAGGAACCGGCGTCGATCGGCGCGGCGGAGATGAACCGCAGCGGCAGCTGCGCGTCGCGCGGATCGGCGGGCAGGTTGTACAGCATCGACACCATCGCGCCGGCCCCGGCAAAGCCGACTGCGTCGTGGGCGCGGATGTCGTCCCACACCTGGCCGGGGTGAAAGGACTGCGCCAGCACGGTTGTCCCACCGGTCAGCATTGGGGCCAGCACGCTCGGCGCGGCGCTCAGGTGGAAGAGCGGCATCGCCGTCCACAACGCCTCCCCCGGCCGCAACTCCCAGGACGACACCACGGTCGCGGCGACCGAGAACAGATAATTCCAGCTCGTGGCAACGGCTTTCGATGGCCCTGTGGTGCCCGACGTGTAGAACAGCGCCCCGACCTCGTCGGGCTCCCCGGGATCGTCGACACAGCCGGCCTCGCGCATAAGCGCGTGGCTCAGCGAATCATCCAGCACCACAATGTCGGTCACCGCGTCCAGCCGGTCGGCGACCTCGTCGACGCGGGCACGGCGCTCGGCGTCGGTGAGAATCACCTTGGCCCGCGACAACCGCAGGGTGTGCACGAGGAAGTCCCCCTTGTTGGCGGCATTGACCGCCGCGCTCACCGCGCCGATGCGGGCCGCGCCCAGCCAGAAGTACACCCATTCCGGGCAGGTGCCGGTGAACAACGCCACGCCGTCGCCGCGCCCCACCCCGAATTCGCGCAGCAGGTCGGCGACCGCGCGCGAGCGCCGGCGCATCTGCTCGAATGTCACCTCGGTGCCGGCGATCGACATCATCACGCGATCGGGGTACTGCTGGGCCCGGCGATCCAGCACGGCCGGGACGGTGAAGCGGTCCACGCCGAAATCGGACGGCCCAAGGGGCTTGCCACGAACCGAATGAATCTGTGCCACTTAGGCTTTCGCGGCCGCCGGGTCGGGTTCACCTGCGGCGGTGTACCCGAAGTCGCTGGGTGAGGGCTCCGTCCCCGGGTAGAAGCGGTGCGCCCAGCGGCGCAGGGCCGCGTAGTCGTGTGCCTCCTCGGGAGCCAGGTTCGGCTTCTCCAGGTACTTCATGTTCTCCCAGGTGAAGAAGTCCTGTTTGATGACCTCTTGTTGCAGCGCCAGGAATTTCGCGGCCCGGCCGGTCGGCTGGTCGCCGGTGTCGCCGGGTTCGCGGACCGAGGCCTGTGTGTAGAAGTAGTCGGTGTAGTCCTCGTCGACCGGGGTCTGCCCGGTGACCTCGATGGTGGCCACCAGGTCACTCGGGAACCGGACGAGTCCGAGCCCCAACGAGTAGTTGTCGTAGATGATCTTGGCGTCGACCGGCCCGTTGGGGGTCAACCACGTCTTGGCCCGGCCGCCGCCGAAGTGGGCGTTGACGGTGGCGTGCAGGTGATAACCCGCCACCTCGAACGAGGCGGTGTTGGCCGGGTTGGCGGCCTTGTGCACGTACTGGACGTGATAGGGGTCGGCCGCGTTCTCGATGATCATCTGCGCATGCACCTTGACCCGGTTGAGCATCCGGCTGTGTGGGTGCAGCGGGTAGTACTCGCCGGTTTCCAGTTCGGGCAGCGCCGGCGGTTGCCAGTAGGGCGCGCGGCCGTGGCGTTCGTGCCAGACCAGGATGAAGCCGTACCACTCCACGGTCGGGTAGGTGCGGATGCGGACGTTGTTCTTGCATCCGATCTTGCTGTACGGGATCAGCGCGTTGCTGCCGTCGCCGCGCCACTGCCAGCCGTGCCAGGGGCAGACGATGTTTTCGTCTTCGACGGTGCCGCCGACACCCATGTTGGCGCCGAGGTGCTGGCAGTACGCGTCCAGCACGCTGACCTTGCCGGACGCGGTGCGAAACAGGACCAATTCCTCGCCGAAGTAGTGCAGGCGCTTGACGTCGCCGGGCTTGACGTCGCTCGCGAAGGCGACGATGAACCACCCCGTCGGGAACCGATACGTGGACAGCGCGATGCCGGACGGTCCGAACTCACGTTCCGACGGGTCTGGCTCTGGAATCGTATTCACGAGAACTCCGTTTCCCACGCGGCCGGGCCGCTCTTACCTCACCGCGTTTCGACGACTAAAGTCTATTCTTACTATTTTAATCATTGAACGTCAACGCGGCGTCAGCCGGTCGCCGCGTGTTGGCAAAGCGAGCGGAGTTGCGCATGACTGCTGCGGCAGAGGACCTATCCGATTTCGCCTTGTGGCGTAACGGTTTTCCCGACGACTTGTTCGCCGAATTACGGCATGACAGGCCGCTTTTCCGGCACGAGCTGACGCCGGGCGTGGCCCAGACCGTACACCGCGATTTCTGGGTGGCAACCAAACACCGGCACGCGGTTCGGCTGCACCGCGACACCGAGTCGTTCACCGCGGGCGACGGGCCACTGATCCAGCCCGTCGCCATGTTTTCGGCGTACCCGACGATCATCACGCTGGACCCGCCGGAGCTGAACAAGCGCCGCAAGCTCATCTCGAACGCGTTCACTCCGCGCGCAATCGCCAAGCTGGAGGATGGCATTCGGGCGCGCGCGGCGCAGATGATCGACGGCCTGCTCGCCAAGGGCGGCGGGGATTGGATCGAGGACGTCGCGGACGCGTTGCCGATGACGGTGATCGGCGACATCATCGGCATCCCCGACGAGGACCGGCCGCGAATCTTCGACATCTTCGAACGCATCCTGAAGGCGCTTGCGCCCGAGGCGAGCCCGAGCGGGCAGGTAGAACTCGAGCTCTTCGCATCGGTCTTCGGGTACGCGATGGAGCTCACTGCCGACAAGCGGGGCAACCCGACCGACTACATCTGGAGCACGCTGGCGTCCGCGGTGATCACCGGCGACGACGGCGAGCAGTTCAGCCTGCCCGAAAACGAGCTGGAGTTCTTCTTCTTCGTGCTGGCCTTCGCCGGCAGTGACACCACCAAAAACGCACTGGCCATGGGGCTGCAGGCGTTCGTCGCCAACCCGGAGCAGATCGAGCGCTATCGCGAGCAGGAAGCGCTGCGCCCCAGCGCCGTCGAGGAGGTGCTGCGCTGGGCGTCACCCGTGGCGTACTGGACGCGCACCGCGAAGGTCGACGTCGAGATGGACGGCCAGCAGATTCCCGCGGGCGATCGGGTGGTGTCGATGCTGCGCTCGGCCAACCGCGACGAGGAGGTGTTCGCGTCCCCGTTCACCTTCGACATCGGCCGGTAGCCCAACCCGCATGTCGCGTTCGGCGGCGGCGGGCCACATCACTGCCTGGGTGCGATGCTGGCGCGCGCCGAACTGCGGGCGGTGCTCGATGAGCTGCTGCTGCGCTGCGATCGCCTCGAAATCGGGCCCGCCACGGTGTCGTATCCCAACCTGACCACCAACATGTCGATCTACGACGAGATGGCGATCTCGCTGACCGCACGGCGTTGAGTCAGTACGGGGCGGGTCCCTGGCCGAACGCGGCGAACACGGCCAGCGGATCCAGGTAATCACGCCAGTGCACGATCTTTCGGTCCTCGATGGTGATGACCGAGACGAATCGGTTGACGTAGGGGCCGCCCGTCTGCACCACGGTGCCGTGCATCGTGTACTCGAGAATCACCGTGGACTTCTCGGGGTCGAAGTAGCGGTGCACGTCGCTGCTGTGGCTCTGCACGATCGAATCCCCGTAATCGGCATACAATTCGGCCAACGCATCGCGCCCGACGATTTTCCTCGGATACGTCGGGACGGTGATCACGAACTCGACCACCGCGTTCTCGGCGTGGATGTCGAAAAAGTCGGTCCCGTCGACCAGACCGTCGAGGCCCCCGACGACAAGCTCGAAGTAGGGCTGCATGGCGGCGTACTTGGACATTTCCCTCGGCGGCATGTCCGCACTCTACGGTGCGCCGCCGACAGGATTCACGCTCGCCGAACGTGCAGCCAGCGCGAATTTTCAGCGCTTGAGTTCAAGGGGTGGTTGCAACACTTCGTAGTTAGGGGTGTTGATGACGGGTCAGCCTCAGTTGTTGGTGGTGCAGCGGCGGTATTGGGATTTGATCGCTGCGGGATGGTCCTCGGAGGATGCCGGGGTGGCGGTCGGCGTGTCGGCGACGTGCGGTAGCAAGTGGTTTCGCAGGTTTGGTGGTGTGAATCCACGATGGTCAAAGCCTCAAGGACAGCGACGGCCGCGGCTGTCGGCGGATGAGCGTGAACAGATCATGATCGGCACCGCGCACGGTGAGTCGATCCGTTCGATGGCGCGCCGGTTGGGCCGGGCGCCGTCGACGATCATGCGCGAGATTGCCCACAACGGTGTCATGCGAGGGCATGTGGGCCGTTATCGCGCCCGGTATCGGTTCAGGGCCCGCCGGGCCGGTTGGGACGCGAAGTCGGGCTACTCGGCGCGCATCGCTCAGCGGCGCAGCGAGCAACGGGCGCGTCGACCCAAGACCGGCAAGTTGGGCCGCTGTGAGCAATTGCGGGCCGAGGTGCAAGCGTTGTTGGTCAACAAGTACAGCCCCGAACAGATCGCCGGGGTATTGACCGCGACCTATCCTGACCGCCCGGAGATGCAGGTGTCCCACGAAACCATCTACCAGGCGCTTTACGTGCAAGGGCGCGGAGAACTGCGCCGGGAACTGAGGACATGCCTGCGCACCGGGCGCGCGTTGCGTAAACCGCGCCGACGGGCCGCGCCGGTGACGGCCGCGGCCGTATCCAAGGCATGGTCAACATCAGTGAGCGGCCCGCCGAAGCTAACGACCGCGCCGTGCCAGGCCATTGGGAAGGAGACCTGATCATCGGCAAGGACCAGGCCTCTCAAATCGGCACGCTGGTTGAACGTTCCACCGGATATGTCCGACTGCTGCACCTACCCCATACCCGTAGCGCCGAGGCCGTCGCCGAGGCCATGATCGCCGCGGTCAAAGACCTGCCCGCCACCTTGCGCCGCACCGTGACCTGGGACCAAGGCCACGAAATGGCCCACCACGCCCGCATCAGCATCGACACCGGCATCGAGGTTTACTTCTGCGATCCCCACTCACCCTGGCAGCGCGGTAGCAATGAGAACACCAACGGCCTACTACGGCAATACTTTCCAAAGGGCACCGACCTTTCGGTGCACGACGCCGAACACCTCGCCTACGTCGCCGACGAACTCAACGGACGACCCCGAAAACGCTTCAACTGGGACAACCCCACCAACCGCCTCAACAAGCTACTGTCCACCCCGACAGACACAACTGTTGCAACCAAACCTTGAATCCACCGCGGATTTTTCGCGCTCAATGCACGCTCGGCGAATCGGCGCGGCGCTAGCTCAGTCGATCAGGCGCAGCGCGGCCTTCGGACACTGGTCGACCGCGGCGCGGACGTCGATCTCGCGGTCCGGCGCCACTTCGCCGTCCGCGATCTGCACCACGTCCTCGTCGCCGAGTTCGAACACGTCCGGGGCGAGCGATTCACAGAAGCCTTGTGCCTCACACAAGGTCTCGTCGACGGTCACGCGCATCAGTTGCCTCCTTATAGGCCCTTGGGGCGGGTTCCGATCACCCCGCTGGCGGCCAGGTTCGCTAGTTCTTCGTCGGTCAGCCCGCACCGATCGCGCAGTATTTCTCCATTGTGCTCGCCCAACAACGGCGGCGGGCGTAGTAGCCACCGGTCCTGACCGGACAACAATGCGAACGGCGGGCGCGGGTATAGGGCTGACCCGATGCTCGAATGCTGCAGCGTCTCGAAGAAACCCCGGTCGCGCAGTTGGGGGTTCTCGGTCACCAACGACGGCGAAACCACCGGCGCGGCGGGAACACCCGCGCTTGCCAACCGCTCCACCGTCGACTCCAAGGGCTGCCCGGCGAACCACTCCTGCAGCCGATGATCGATGTCGTCGGCGCGCTCGCGCCGGGCGGCGGCCGTGGCCAGGTCCTCGTCACACCAGGCCGGTCGCCCCATCACTTCGACGAGCGCCGACCACTGCGGGTCCTCGCGCACGGTGACCGCAATCCAGTCGTCATCGCCGGCGCACCGGTAGAGGTTCTGGATCAACCCGCCGAAACCGCGATTGCCGCGGCGGCTCAACGTCTTTCCGAAGACCTCGGATTCGATCGCCTGTATCGCGGTGGCGTTCAGCACCGTTTCGAGCATCGGCAGCTCGAGCTGCTGACCGGTTCCGGTGCGTTCGGCGAAGTTCAGCGCGGCCAGCACCGCGAAAGCGGCGTGCACGCCGGCCAGCGGGTCGCAGGCGCCGCGGGGCGTCACCGGCGGGGCATCCGGCAGTCCGGTCACCCAGGCCAGCCCGGCGAGCTGTTCCATCGTGGGGGCGAATCCGACTCGTTCGCGCCAGGGGCCGTCCAGCCCGAACGCGGGCATGCGGGCGACGACGAGTTTGGGATTGACCTCGAGCAACACGTCGGCGGTGAGCCCGAACTGGTCCATCACGCGCGGTGAGAAGTTCTCGATCACGACGTCGGCGCCGGCCGCCAGTTTCTTGAACAGACGTCGGCCCTCGTCGCAACCCAAATCCAAAGTGACCGAGCGCTTGTTGGTGTTCATCGCGTGGAATACCCAGCCGTACTCCCACCAGTCGTCCACGTCTTTGCGCATCCCGCCGGAGTACCGAATCCCGTCGGGGCGCTGGATCGACTCGACCTTGATCACCTCGGCGCCGAAGGCCGCCAGCAGGTGGGTCGCCGCGGGTCCGGCCCAGAAGGCGGTCAGGTCGACGATCCTCACGCCTTCCAACGGCATAGTGCCGCGTGTCAGCGCGCGCTCGTGATCTCGTGTACGCCAGGGTGATTCGTCGTTATTGGCGCCCGGGGCGACGGTATCGCCGACCGGAGGCGCCGCGCACGCCGACATCAGCCACGGCGGGCGGGGCTGATGAAAACCGGCGGGGTTTGGCCGGAATACCCTGCGTTCGGTCGCGTATTCCATCTCACGGATCGTGGCGCCGTTGCCCAGCGCCGCGATCGGCAGCCGGAACAGCTGGCCGAGTTCGACGACCTCGGCGACGGTCCGCTGCGCCAGCCACGGCCCGATCTGCTCGCGGATCAGATCGCGATAGCCCCAACGGCCGATCTGAAAACGCAACTGCTCAATCTCTTCTAGCTGCGGGCACTCGACCATCGCCAGGAAGTCGAGCCACTGCTGGCCGGTGACCATGGTGATCCCGACGTAACCGTCCTTGGCCGGCTCGATCGACGGGACTTCGGTGGTGCGGCTGATCGGCGGCACCCGCAGTAGCTGCGAATGCAGCCACTCGCTGCTCTGCATCAACGTCATCGCCTCGAGCATGGACAGGTCGAGATGCTCACCGGGGCCGCCGTGCTCGACGCGGCGGCGCACGGCCAGCGCGCCGAACGCGGCGAACACCCCGCCCATGTACTCCCCCAGGTCGCCGCCGATCGAGATCGGCGGACCGGCCGGGTCGCCGCGGAAACCGGGCGACCCCGCCCAGGCCTGCAAAGTGAATTCGCTGGCGGCGCGGTCGGCATACCGCCCGGTCCAGCCGAAGTCGGAGATCGTGACGACGACCGCCCGCGGCGCATCCGCCAGCAGCTCGCGCGGATCGACGCCCAGCGCCGACGCGCCCGCCGGGCCGGCGGTGAGGATGATCACGTCGGCGGCCGCCAACTCGGCCCGAAATCGCGCCGAGCCCGGCGCAAACGTCATGCTGCGCTTGCCCGCGTTGAGGTAGCTGTAGAACGGCGAGGCCTGGTCGTCCGGCACCGGCGAGCAGGACGCCGAATAACGTCGCAGCCAATCTCCTTGCGGCGGTTCGATTTTGCGCACCTGCGCTCCGACGTCGACCAGCAACTTGCCGCAGTAGCTCCCAGCTATCCGGTCGCTGATCTCGACAACACGCAGTTCATGCAGCGGTGTCGGACGGTCGTCAGACCCCTGGCTCAATTGCATCCGCCCTTCCGATCGACACGCGATCAGAGATGCTATTTATATCATTACTGCTAAAATAGCTAAGCCAGCTGAGTACGCGCGCCGGGTGCCGCGAAGCTCTCCCTGCCGCGACTGCGAGGATTGGATGCCCGCTCTGGGAATTGGTCCCGATGCCCGTCGCCGGTTGTCGGCGCCGAGGATCGCCGAGATCGTAGCCGACGAATTGCGTCGCCAGATCATCGACGGCGAGCTTGCCGACGGCGACCTGCTGCCGCGCCAGGAAGTACTCGTCGAACAGTTCAACGTCAGCCTGGTCTCGCTGCGCGAAGCGCTGCGCATCCTCGAGACCGAGGGCCTGGTCTCGGTGCGCCGCGGTAACCGCGGCGGCGCCGTCGTGCACGCACCCGCCAAGACCAGCGCGGCCTACATGCTCGGCCTGTTGCTGCAGAGCGAGTCCGTTCAAGTCGCCGACCTCGGCATGGCACTGCAGGAGCTCGAGCCCGCGTGCGCCGCGCTGGCGGCTCAGCGGCCGGACCGGGCGGACACCCTCGTGCCGGAACTCAAGCAGGTCAACGATTCCATGGCCGAGCACCTCGACGACGGGCGCCTGTTCACCGAGATTGGCCGCCAATTCCACGATCTCATCGTGCAGGGCTGCGGAAATCACACCATCATCGCGGTCGTCGGCAGCCTCGAGACGCTGTGGAGCAGCCACGAAAAGCAGTGGGCCGACGAGAGCGCGGCGCGTGGCACCTACCCCTCGCTGGCGCAGCGGCGCGCGGTGCTCAACACGCATGTCAAGCTCGCCGAGACCATTGCGGAGGGCGACGTCGACCGGGCTCGGCGCATCGCGGGTCGTCACCTCGCCGATACGCAGACCTATGTGCTGGCCGGTCGGCCGGCGCAACGGATCTATGCGTTGTCGCCGCAGTCTCTTTCTCGTTCGGGGCCACGCCCGCGGGATCTGCGGCAGTCCTAAGGAAGCCACCCATCGGCATGCGAACCGCGTTGGTCACCGGCGGCAGCGGCGGGATCGGAAAGGGCTGCGGGCGCAGGCTTGCCGAACTGGGCTATGACGTGGTGCTGGTCGCGCGGCGCGCGGAGCCGCTGCGCACGGCGGCCGAGGAGATCGGGGCGCGTCACATCCTGGCCGACGCCTCCGATCCCGACGGATTTGCCACCGCGATAAGCACTTTGGAGACGATCGACCTCGTCGTCCATGCCGCAGGGGCGCTCGGCGGAACGTATGCGCGCAAGCAGACCTTCGAGCAATGGCAGACCATCATGTCGGCCAACCTGGATTCGTGCTTCGTGGTGACCGCGGCGGTGTTGCCGCGGATGCGCGCGGGCTCCCGGTTCGTGTTCATCTCGTCGTCGGCCGCGCACGAGCCGATGCCGGCGCGCACCGCCTACTCCGCGTCGAAAGCCGGTATGAACGCGTTCGCCCGCGCCCTGGCGCTCGAAGTCGACCGCGACGGCATCGCCGTGCACATCGTGACACCCGGCCCGGTGGAAACCGAGATGCTGCAGGACGTTCCCTTCGAGATGTACGCGATTCAGATCTCCGACGTGGCCGCGGCCGTCGCCTGGCTGGACACCGTGGACCCGTCGGTCGACCTGCCGGAGATCCGGCTTTCCGCGGTGCAGCGCGGTCCGTATGCCCGACCGCCGGTCGTCCCTAACGAGGCCCGCCGCCGGCGCCAGGGAACGTCTTGATCACCGTTTCGCCGAACTCACGCAGCGACTCCGGGTTCGCGAAATCGGCGAACCACACGTAGAAGCGCTCGACCCGCTGGGCGGCCAGATCCGCGAAGTACTGGATCAGCTCGTCGGCGTCACCACAGACCAGCCCCGCCCCCAGGTTGCCGAATCGACGGGTGCTGAGCTCACGCACGGTGGCGGGATCGGCGCCCGACCGGACGAAGCCGATCATCTGCTGGACCGAAATCCGGGCGCTGCCCGCCGACGGGGCCAGCTTGGGCAACCGGTCGATGTAGTTGGCCTGCAGATTCCACCAATCCGCGTAATTGCGAACGAGTTCCATCATGCAGGGACCGCTGCCACCCAGAACCAGCGGTATCGGGTGGTTGCGCTTCGGCAACTGAACCGCGCCGTCGCCGGCCCCTCCGGCTGCATCGCCCCAGTACTGCCTGATCAAGGCCAAATGGCGGCCGAGCTGCTGAACCCGGGCCACCGGATCCTGCTGACCGACATCGAATCTGGTGAACTCCGCGGGCCAGGATCCGGAGCCGAGGCCTAGGTCGAACCTGCCGTCCGAGGCATCCGAGAGGCTGACGGCTTGCTTGGCAAGCACGGCGGGATGTCGGAACGCGTCGCACAGCACCAGATGGCCGATTCGCAGCCGCTCGGTCTTGGCCGCCACCCAGGTCGCGACGGCCATTGCCTCCCAAATACTTTCGCCGGGCAACCCGGGCGCCTCGAGGTGATCGATGAACGCTATGCCATCGAAGCCAGTGGCTTCGGCATGACGGGCCCGCTCGGTGATGTCACCCACGGACAGCCGCACTTGCGGCAGGAACAGATACCACTCGACCATGCGCCCACCTATGCTCGTCCGCGTCGCTAGTTTACTATCTTTGTTATGTTAGGGGCTTTATGGACGTCGGACTGACTTCGGATCAGCTGTCGCTGCGCGACGCGGTGCGTGGCATCCTGCGTACCGAATGTCCTCCCGATGCCGCCCGTCAGGCCCTGACGGATCCGGAGCGCTGGCGCGCTCTGTGGAAGACCGTAGTTGACCTCGGTTGGACCGAGCTCGCCGCGCCAGCGGGCGGTGACTACGGGCCCGTCGAACTCTCCGTCGTTCTCGAGGAGTGTGGCGCCGCGCTGGCGCCAATTCCGTTGCTCAGCAGCGTCGGTCTGGCCGCGGGTGTGTTGCGGTCGGGCGGTCTGGACGAGGTGCTCACCGACGTCGCCCGCGGAGTTATTGCCACCCTGGCGGTGCACGCCAAGGGATCTCGGCTGCCCGGCCCGCCGGTGACGCTGCGCGGCGGACGCGTGCGCGGCCGAGCGGTCGCGGTCCCCAACGCGTCGCGGGCGGAGTTGATCGTCACGTTGGCCAATTCCCTCGACGGCTACGTCGCGGTGGTGGTGCGCACCGGCGACGGCGTGACGATCACCGCGGGCGAGTCCACCGATCCCGCCCAACCGTTGGCCGACGTCGAGATCGACGCCGAACCCTTGGCCGTCGCGCCCGTCGACCTCGAGTCGGCGTTGACCGCTCCGCTGGTCGCCGTCGCCGCCGATCTGGTCGGCATGGCCGGCGCCGCGCTTAACCTGTCCGTCGGGCACGCGAAGTCACGCCATCAGTTCGGCACGCCGATCGGCGCATTTCAGGGAATCAAGCACGCGCTGGCCGACAACTATGTCGGTGTCGAGCGCGCCCGCAGCCTCACCTACGCAGCCGCGGCGCGCCTCGCCGATCCAAACACCGCACCCGCGGACGCCTGGACCGCCGCGGCACTGGCCAAGGCGGCGGCCGGCGACGCCGCGGCAGTCTGTGCCCGCACCGCGGTCCAGGTGCACGGTGCGCTGGGGCAGACCTGGGAGCACGACGCGCACCTCTACGTCCGGCACGCCTGGCAGGGCGCAGCACTGTTGGGGGACAGTCGCGCGCTCTATCACGAGCTGGGCTGCCGTTTCGCCGGAGACTTCGACGGGATCTCGGCATGACCACCGCATCCGAAGCGGTCGGCGAGTTCGTCGACTGGTTGGCCGCGTTGCTGCCCAACGACTACTACGACAACTACAGCGAATATCGCTGGGACATCCCACTGCGTCGCGACTACCAGCGGGCCGCCTTCGAAGCAGGCTGGCTGCAGCCCACCTGGCCACGCGAACACGGTGGGCGATCGCTGGGCCTGCGCGACGCGATGGAGATGCGGATCGAGGGCGCGGTGCGGTCGGCGCCCAAGCTGCCCAACATTCAGGGGCCCGGCGTCGCCGCGCCCGGCATCCGCCAGTTCGGCACCCCCGCCCAGATCGAACGCCTGCTAGTGCCACTGCTGCGCGGCGACGAATGGTGGGCACTCGGCATGTCCGAGCCGGACGCGGGATCGGATTTCGCCGGACTGCGCACCCGCGCCGAACGCGACGGTGCTGCCTTCCGGGTCAAAGGTCACAAGATCTGGACCACGCAGGCCCACGAATCGCGTTGGTGCACGCTCTATGCGCGCACCGATCCGGATGCGCCCAAACACCGAGGCATCTCCTGCCTGATCCTCGATCTGCACTCGCCCGGCGTGCGCATCGAGCCCATTCGGATGTCGTCGATCTCGGACGAGACGTTCTGTGAGGTCTTGCTCGACGACGTCGAGGTTCCGGCGGAAAGCCTGCTGGGCCCGGAGAACGGTGGTTGGAACGTCGCGCTGTCGTCGCTGCACCATGAGCGCCAGATGATCTGGATCATGAACTGGGTCGAGATCAAGCGCGGGCTCAACGCGGTGCGCAAGGCCGGAGCCGAAGATCAGGACCTTTGCACCGAGCTCGGGTCGCTGCTTGCCGACGCCGAGGCGCTGCGAGCCACCGGATACCGCGCGCTGGGCAACGAGCTGGCCGGACGGCCCAGCCCGGAAGCCGACATTATGAAGCTACTCGGATCGGTTACCTTACAACGGGTTTGGGAACTTGCGGCCGCGGCCGAAGGGCCGCGTTCGGCCAGCGACCCGGATCTGCTGCTCGAACGCCAGGACGCGCTGGCCGCCACCATCTACGGCGGCACGTCGGAGGTGCAGCGCAACATCATCGCCGAGCGACTGCTCGGGCTGCCGAAGGGATAGTGATGGATTACGACCTCGGCGACGACGCCGTCGAACTGCGACACCGCCTGCGCGAGTTGATCGCTCACCACGTACCGCCCGATTTTCTGGGTGCCTGCACAGAGGATCCGCAAGACCTCGCCACCACCGAGACGTTCTGCAAGCTGCTGGCCGTCGAGGGACTGCTGGCCCTGGCCTGGCCGAAAGAGCATGGCGGCGGCGGTGGTTCGGTCTGGCAGCAGACGGTGCTGCGCGAGGAGATGTGGGCCCAGCACGAGCCGCGTGGTCCGCAGTACATGGGCGTCAACTGGGTTGGTCCGGCACTGATGCGTTACGGCACCGAAGAACAGAAGACAAAGCACCTGGCGGCCATCGCCTCCGGTGATGTCATTTGGTGCCAAGGGTTTTCCGAGCCGGAGGCCGGAACCGACCTCGTGTCGTTGCGGACCCGCGCCGTACCGGACGGCGACGGCTGGCGCATCACCGGTCAGAAGGTGTGGACGTCTTACGCGCAGATGGCGTCGTGGTGCGTGCTGGCGACGTGCACCGACCCCGACGCCCCAAAGCACAAGCGGCTCACTCTTTTTCTGATCCCGATGGACCGCAAGGGTTTCACGGTACGGGGAATCCCGTCGATGCTGGGACCGCATCACCTCAACGAGATGTTCCTCGACGATGTGCAGGCATTCCCCGGCGACGTCCTCGGTGAGCCGGGTGACGGCTGGCGGGTGATGCGTGAAGCGCTCGCCTTCGAGCGGGTCGGTATCGCGCGCTAAGCGCGCTGCGAGTCGCTGCTGCACCGGATGCAAAGCGAGCTCGGCGAGAAGTGGGACGAGCTCCCCGAATCGCTTAGGGCCCGGTGGGTCCGGGCACTGGTCGACTTGCGGGTGGCCCGGCTGCTGGCCTATCGCGCGGTGTCGCTGCAGGACGATCCGTCCGCGGGGGCAGCGGCCAGCGCCGCCCGCATCGCCACCACCACGTGCGATCAGCAAGTGGCCGAGTTGCTGTTCGACGTGCTGGGCCCGGTCGCGCTGGACAGCGGGGCGTCGTCGGCACTGCACGGGGCGATCGAAGACCATTGGCGCTACGCGCAAGCGGCCACCGTGGCATCGGGCACCATCGAGGTCCAACGCATGCTGGTGGCCCGGGATGCACTGGGAGAGCACCGATGAAAACCACACTGCCACAGGATATTAGCGACTACGCAACGGTTGCCGCCAAGCGGTTCTACCGGCTGGGCGGGCCGCAGGCCGCGCTGCGCGCCGAGCGAGATCACAGCGTTCGGGACGCGGCCCGCGCCGCCCTGGACGAACTCGGCGCATTCGAGCTCGATGTCCGGTCCGGACCCGACGACCGGCTGGCCGCGGCGGTGCTGTGTCAAACCGCCGGCGCGCACGCGTTGCCCTACCCGCTCGTCGACGAGCTGCTGGCCATCGACGGGGCCCGCCTGGCCCTGATCAATCCCGAGGCGCCGCGGGTCGACCACGGCGATCTGCCCGGTGACTGGGTCGGCGCGGACCTGGACGGTAACCGCTACCGTCTGCAGATCGCGTCGCGCACGAACGCAAAGTTGGGCCCCTTCCTGGTGCCGGCCTCGTTAAGCGCACCCGATGGGATAGTTGCGGCCGCCGACGTTAATCTTCATCTCGTGCTGGGATCATGGTGGATTCTGGGAGCAATGCAGCGCTCGCTGCAGATCGTCACCGACCATGTGCAGGCCCGCATCCAGTTCCGCAAGCCGCTGGCGGACTTCCAGGCCGTCCGGTTCGCCGTCGCGGATGCCTCGGTCGCGGTTCGCGGCCTGTACGAGCTGGCGAAATACACCATATGCCGGCCGGAATCGCTGCCGGTGCAGGTGCATTCCGCCGACGCGCTGGTGCTGCGGTTCAAGGCCACCGACACCGCACGGCAGGTGCTGCGCACCTCCCACCAGTTGCTCGGTGCGCTGGGCTTCTGCGACGAGTCCGACGTCAGCGTGCTCGACCGGCACACCCAGCCGCTGATCCGCCTTCCCCTGGGCACCGAGGCGCTCGGACTGCGCCTGATCTCCGATGTGCGGAACGGCTCTTTCGAGACGTTGTTCAGCGAGCCCGTATCCGCATGACGCGCGCCGGCGACGATGCAGAGCGCAGCGATGAAGTGGGGGCACCTCCCGCTTGCGGGGGAGAGCGGCGCATATGAGCACAGAGTCCGCCACGGCCGGGGTGACACCCAACCCGTTCGAAAACGGAGTGCCGTTCTGCACCAAGCTTGCCAGGCTCGCCGAAGACCAGCGCGACACGGCGGCGGTGACGGTTGTCGCGCTGGACGGCACCGCGGCGGCGCTGACGTTCGGTGAGCTCGACGCCCGGGCCAACCAATGGGGCCGCGCCCTGGCGGCCGCCGGGGCACAAACGGGTTCCCTTCTCGCACTGCCAATCCCGAACTCGGCGCACCTGGTGCTGGCCACGATGGGGTGCTGGAAAATCGGCGCGGTCCCGATCCCCATGCGCTGGGATCTGCCGGAGTGGGAGCGGGATCGGGTGCGCGCGGTGATCGACCCCGCCGTCGTCGTCGACGAGCAGACCCGGTGGGAGCTGGACGCACGCGCGGCCGGCGAGTCCGACGACCCGCTGCCCGAGGCCATCTCCCCTACCGCGAACGGGATCTGCAGCAGCGGATCCACCGGCGTGCCGAAGGTGATCCTCAACCTGGCGCCGTCGCTGTGGATTCCCGAGCAGGGCGAACCGTTCATCACCAACTGGGCACCGGTGCAGATGCCGCAGACCATCATGGTGCCGGCGCCGATGTATCACACCAACGGTTTCGCGACCTTCCTGATGCTGCTCGGCGGAAATCACCTGGTGATACTCGAAACGTTCGATGCCGCATTGGTTTTGGACGTAATCGAACGGCATCGGATCACCAATTTCACCGCCACGCCGACGATGTTGGCCCGCATCGCGGCGCGGCCAGACGTCCGGCAACGCGACCTGTCCAGCGTCGCGTTCATTCTGCAGGGCGCCGCGGTGATGCCGCCGTCGCTGCTGCACACCTGGTTCGAGCTGCTGAGCCCCGAGCGGATCGTGACTGCGTACGGTATGACCGAGAATCTCGGGCTCACCGCACTGCGGGGCGACGAGTGGCTGTCGCACCCCGGCAGCGTCGGACGCGGCTTCCGCGACACCGAGATCCGGATTCTGGATGCCGACAAGAATCCGGTGCCCACCGGTCAAGACGGCGACATCTATCTGCGGGCGCCGATGAGCGCGGGCTACCGCTATCTCGGCGGTGCACCGCCGCTGCCCTCGACCGACGACGGCTTTCGTTCCGCCGGCGACATCGGCCACCTCGACGAGGACGGCTTCCTCTATCTGGTCGACCGCCGGGTCGACATGATCGTCAGCGGCGGCGCGAATGTCTTTCCGGCAGAGGTCGAGTCGGCCCTCGCCGGCCATCCCGGCATCGCCGATGTCGTCGTGATCGGACTCGCCGACGAGCGGTGGGGACGGCGCGTGCACGCGGTGGTGCAGGCCGCCGACGGCGCGGCACTGGATGAGACCCAAGTGATCGAGTACGCCAAGAACCGTCTGGCGCCCTACAAGGCGCCCAAGACGGTCGAGTTCGTCGACACGATCCCGCGCACGGCGGCCACCAAGGTCAATCGATCGGCGATGATCGCCGCCCGGGGCGGGTAGCACCTGTCGGACCCCCGCACCATACTCGAATGTATGTTCGATGCTGGGGCGGCGGAGCTCGTCGATCGAATCCGGGCGGCGTCGCGTGCGGAGAACCAGGCGGCAGGCGCACGGCTCGCGGCGATCGGTGAACTGGATCTGCTGCGGTTGCGCGAGTGCGGGGAACGCGAGTCCTGGGTGAGCGACACCTGGGATGCGATCTCCGCGGAGGTCGCCGCGGCGTTGCACATCAGTCAAGGGCTGGCTTCGAGTTACCTGAACTATTCGCGCGCTATGCGAAACCGTCTGCCGCGCATAGGTGCTGCCTTTATCGCCGGCGACATCAGTTACTCGACATTCCAGGCGATCGTCTATCGCACCGACTTGATCACCGACCCCGAGATCATGGCCGCGGTCGACGCCAAACTCGCGGCGAAGGTGCGACAGTGGCCGTCGATGACCCGGGGCCGACTCAACGCCGCGGTCGATCGAGTGGTGGCCAGGGTGGACCGCGACGCGGTTCGGCGTACCCGCGAGCGGCAGGCGGACCGCGAGTTCTCCCTCTGGGAAGGCGGCGACGGCTTGACCGAGGTCTTCGGCAGACTCGTCACCACCGATGCCCGCGGGGTGGACGCGCGATTGAATGCCTTGGCGCGCACCGTGTGCGAACGAGATCCGCGCACCGTCAAGCAGCGCCGGGCCGACGCCCTGGGCGCATTGGCGGCCGGAGCGGACCGACTGACGTGCCGCTGCGGTCAGCCGACGTGCGTCGCGAGCACGATGCCGGTGCCGAGCCCCGTGGTCATCCACGTGGTCGCCAACCAGTCCACCGTCGACGGCAACGCACCGGAGCCTGGTGTGGTCATCGGCACCGATGTGCTGATCCCCGCCGAGCTGATCACGCAGCTGGCCGAGTCGGCGAAGCTGCAGCAGCTGACGCATCCCGGAGATGCGCCGGCCGAGCGAGGATACGTCCCCTCGCGGGCCCTGGCCGAGTTCGTGCGTTGCCGCGATCTGACCTGCCGATTCCCCGGGTGCGACCAGCCGGCCACCGAAAGCGATCTCGACCACACCATCCCCCACTCCCTAGGGGGACGCACTCACGCGTCGAATCTCAAGTGCCTGTGCCGCTTTCATCATTTGGTCAAGACCTTTTGGGGCTGGCGAGATCGACAGCTACCCGACGGTACGGTCGTCTGGACGGCGCCGTCCGGGCACACTCATGTGACCGCACCCGGCAGCGCACTGCTGTTTCCGGACTTGTGCGCGCCCACTGGTGAGGCGGCCTCGCCCGTGCGACCCGACCGCTGCACCGACCGGGCCGCCATGATGCCGAGGCGGCGTCGCACCCGCGCCAAGTACCGCCACGACTACATCACCGCCGAGCGACGGCGAAACCGCAAGGTGCGCGAACTGATTTCGGCTTCAACACAACTCGACTCATCAGGCCATCCACCAGACGGCGAGCCGCCGCGGTTCTAGATGTGGTGGCCGAAGACGTCTTCCATGACTTCACCGACCGCAGCCAGCGAACGGCTGGAGTGTTGCTTGACCAACACGTGCCCGCCCAGCACGACGAGTGCGATCGGCAGCTCGACCGCGCCGAGCGCAAGCAGCGCGGCCAGTCCCGCGATATAGACAATGTCGTGTTTGTCGGGCCGGTGGAACTTTCCGATGATCGGCAATTCGATCGCCCGTGATTCCAGCTCCCGCAGGGTGCCCAGGGTCCGGGCGCGCTTAGAGTTCGGGTGCGCCTCGGCGTAGGCCGCCCACCGCTGCGCGAAGGTCGGTCCCGACCGCAGCTCTTCCTGTAGATCTTCGTGCAGCATGTCTGCATCGGAACTCGTTGGAGCCGAGCTATTTTGGTCTTGGTCCAGCGTGGTCATGTCAGTCTCTCTCCGTCGTGTCGTCAGTTAACCGGCTGGTGTCAGTTCCAATTTCGGCGCCCGGTCGCGTTTAACGTCGTTGCCACTGTCCATACCCGGGATTTCCTGGGCCCACGTCGTTAGCGAGCCCACCATGTTGGTCAAGACGCTGTCGGCCTCGTTGCCGTACTTCGAGACGCGCTTCCCGATCATCGATGCCATCCGCAGCAACAAGTCCGGCTTGGTGGCCGTGAGCACGGTGAGCGCCACGGCCGGCGCCACACCTTCGATCCACCCCAGTGGACCCAGCGGCACGCAACCGACGAGCTGGCTCAGGCCCGGGGTCGTGATCAGCGCGCCCATCGCGACGAAGGTGCCGACGACGGTGCTGACCACCAGCGGATCGCGTGAATCCAGCAGCGTCTGCCCGAGCTGCGTGGTGACCAAGCCCACCAGACCGACCGTCGACGCACGCTGCGGAGCCGCGCGGGTAAAGGTGGCCAGGCTCCACGAAGCGCTCGCGCCAAGGGTGGTCGCGGCGCCGCGGATGGCGACGGTCTGCATCAGATCGTCCATGTTGATCCCGCGCTCCGACGGCGGTCGCATGTTGCGGACCGCGCTCACCGCAACCGCGGTCGTCGGGAACGCGTCGGTCAGGATGTTCACCAGCAGGATCTGCCTGGCGGTCAGCGGCGCCGTGCCGCGGACCATCGTCCCGTACATGTTGAACGCAACCTCACCGGCGTTGCCACCCAATAACATTCCGACCGCGGCCTGCGCTTGCTGCCACAGCCGGTGACCTTCCTCGATCGCCTCCAGCAGGCTTCCGACGCGGCCTTCGGTCAGCACTACGTCGGCGGCGCCGCGGGCCGGGTCACTGCCGTGCGAGGACACGCCGACGCCCACCGCCGCGGCACGGATGGCGGCGGCGTCGTTGGCGCCGTCGCCCACCATCGCAGTCACGACGCCGGAATTGCTGATCTGCTGGACGATCTGGACCTTCTGCTCGGGTGACATCCGCACATAGATCACATTGGTCTTGACGACCTCGGCCCGCTCTGCGATCGACAACCGCTCCCAGCGCGCGCCCGTGATGATGCAGTCTTGGGGGACGTCGAGCCCGATCTCGCGCGCGATGGCGCGTGCGGTGGCCGGGTGGTCCCCCGTGATCACGCGCACGCCGATGTCCCGTTTGGCCAGCCCGAGCAGGAGTTCCCGCGCGTCCGGCCGCGGCGTGTCGGTGATCCCGAGAAACCCGAGCAGACGTAGTCCGTTGCGGCACAACGGTTCCAGCCCCTTGTCCGCCGCGATCTCGAGTTCGGGGTCCGTCAACGTCTTGTCGGCGACCGCGATCACCCGCAGGCCGCACGTCGCCATCTCGTGGACGTGCGCCAACAGCTCCGCGCGCAGGTCGTCGTCCTGGCCCTCCACGCAGGCCGACAGGACGATCTCCGGGCCGCCCTTGACCGCGAGGGTATCGCCGGCCAGCCCGGCCGCGTAGGCTCGGCCTGCGCGGAACGGCAACTCGCAGTCGCGCTTCGGCTGGCTTCCGGCCCGATTGACGACGGCGGCATCCGTCGCCTGCAGCGGAGCGTGCTCGGTGACCGCCACCGGGGTGGCCAGCGCCGCGCGCTCGAGGATGACGTCCTCGTCGAAACCCGGCTGTGCGGAAACGTTTGTTACCACGAGACGGTTTTCGCTGAGCGTCCCGGTCTTGTCGAAGCAGACCACCTCGACGCGGCCCAGAGTTTCGACCGACCGCGGCGCCCGGACCAGGACGCTCCGCTCGGTCAGCCGCCGGGCCGCCTCACGCTGCGCCAGGGTCGCCACCAACGGCAGACCTTCCGGCACGGCGGCGACCGCACAGTACACGCCGCTGGTTACGGCCTCCTTGATGCCCGAGCCGCGCAGCAACGCGGTGGCGATCACGCCGACGCCACCGGTCAGCGTCCAGGGCAACACCTTTGCGGTCACCGCGGCCAGCTGCGCGTGCAGGCCGACCTCGTCGCGCCGGCGCGGGGCCAGCGCCATGGCCCGGCCCGCGGCGGTCGCGTCGCCGACCGCGACGATCACCGCGCGGCACACGCCACTGAGTACCGTCGCGCCCTCGTAGATCATGCAGGCGCGTTCGGCCAGCGGACGGCCCGGCGTCGGGGCAGGGTTCTTGGTCACCGGCAGCGATTCGCCCGTCAGCGACGACTCGTCGACCTCCACGGCGACGGCGCTCAGCACGCGCGCGTCGGCGGGAACGACCTCGCCGGCCCGGACCTCGATGATGGTCCCCGGCGACAAGTGCTCGGTCCCCACCATCTCGAACTGGTCGCGGCCCGTGATGACGCGGGCGAGCGGCGCCTGGGCGCTGAGCATCTTGTTCAGCTGGCGATCCGAGCTGAGGCGTTGCGCCGCGGCAATCGCAGCGCTGCCCACCAGCACGATCCCGACCAGAACACCGTCCATCGGCGAACCGACGAGTGCGCTCGCCATCGCCCCGGTGGCCAGGATCGGGGTGAGCGGATCCTGCATCTCGTGCCACATCGCCTCGACGACGTCCTTGCCGATGTCCGCGAAACCGGCGGCCAGCGCCTGCATCCGCGTCTTCGGAACCTGGGCCGCCGCGGCGGCTACCGTGTCGGCAAGATTGGACCACAGCGCGCGGATGTGTTCCTGCGCCTGATCCGCGTCCAGCGCATGCCATTCCGTGTCCGACGCCGCGGCCGGATCGGGCCGCCTGGACACTCCTCGGCCGATCGCGTATCCGGGGATCAGCGCGATCGCGGCGGCCGCGATACTCGGCCGCACGCCCGCCGCCCGAACACCCGGCAACAGCGTCAACGAGCCCAAAAGCGTTCCGGCAGCGGCCAACTCGACACCCCGCCGCGCGGCCGACTTTGCCGCCGGGATGGCGCCGACAATCCGGCAGGCAACCTTGAGATCCGGCATCAAGACGTCGGCCGTCCACGCGGGCGCCGCCCGCCCGGCGGGCCAGACGGCCAGCGCGAGGTCCGCGGCCGCGAAGGCCAGTCGAAGGTCGCGCCCGACGACGGCGACGATCCTTCCGTCAGCCTGCAATTGCCGGACCGCACCGTAGATAGCGAGATCTACGTCGTCGTCCTCGACGGGCAGCAGTTCGTCGAACGTCCCGCGCAGGTGCCCGGCATCGGCCTTGTCCACCGAAATGAGCTTCAGATCGGCGGCACGCGCGGCCGCCATCAGCGGTTTGGCATAGGGATCCGCGTTGCGCGCCACCACGACCTCGAGGTCGCGCAGCTCCGGCAACTGGTGCGCGGGCGACAGCGAGCACCCGGTGTGCACGCCGGCACCGAGCAGACCGTCGTTGACATCGTTCTGGGCGCACTGCCACACCTTGGTGCGCAGTTCCCCGTCCACGCCGCTGATCTCGGCGACGCGCAGCGTCTCACCGATCAGCACCGCGGGCTCGACAATGAGCACGTCGACACCGTCGAGGCGCCGGATCGCGTCGGGCCGCATCACCAGGGTGTGGTGGTAGCGGTTCAGGCCGGCGCAGAACGTGGTGGCGAACGACTCGCGGGCATAGTTGAGCGCGCGCGGCGCGGCGACGATGACCGCCTCGCTCGCCAGTGCGGCCCCGCCGCTGACCGTCAGCGCAATGGCGCCGGCCAGGCCCGCCGCGGTTGCTGCGCGGGCGTAGTTCTCCGATGCCGTGTCCGGCACGGGCCGAGGCCGTCGCGTCTGGGGATACGCTTCGCACTCCGCGCTGAGCGCCAAATGAGGTTCGTGCTCATTCCACGCCTCGACGGCCGACAGCGCTTCTATGAGGCGCAGGCTCCGAAGGCACATGTCGGCGGCGATCACCGACGGGGTGTGGCCGAGCGACTGCGTGATGGCAGTGCCCAACGCGAGCAGCGCGTCGGCGCGCCCACGGCCCAGGGCCCGCTCGAACACCCGGCGCACGTCGGGCTGCGCCTCGGCGAAAGTCGTCGCGGCGGCGAAGGCGCGCGGCAGCCTGGGCATCCGTGTCACCTGAAGGAATGTCGTCACACCCAGCGACAACGCCTTGGCCCCGAGCAGACTCATCCGATTGACGACCTCCGCGCCGTCCCCGGGAATGTCGATCACCGGCAGCCGGGCCGGTGATCGCGTTTCGAATTCGGATAGCTCGTCTGGCTCGGGTCTCTCGGTGAAGGCCCGCTCGATCGCCTCCACCATCAGGGCCAAATCGTCTACTGTCGGTCCGTTTTCGTCGATGTCCACGATCAGGCGCGAGAGCGGCCAGTTCACCTGGGTGCGTGCGACACCGGTGGTGCTGCCGATCGTGTCCTCCAGGACGGTCGCGTACTCGGACAACCGATCCTCGTCGGGCATGCGCAGCTCGATCCACCCCCGGCCGTTGCCGGCCCAGCGGCGGCGGGGACGGTCCCCGCCCACCAACTCAGCTGCCGCGGCCACGCCGCCTGCGACCGCCCTTCGAAGCCCCGAGACGATCGGCCCGATGACCATATTTGTGCTTTTCACTCTCTCCCGATAGTTAGCTTCGACATGGCAGATTCACGCAGCAGACTCGTCGAAGTAGTACGTGCGTGCTACACCGTAAGGACTGAGAGGATCTAAGAGCGCGACTTAGAGAATCCGAAAAGCAAACGGACGACAAATTATTGGCCACACGCACAACAATTCGAATCTTGAGGGGGCACAGTGACGCTCATCGAACGAGCCACAAAATCAGCGAACTCGGTTGCCGACCAGACGGTTTCAACAGTTAGCCAGATCGGGACCGCGATCGCGGAGGGCGTCGTCGTTACGACAAGGGACATTCGCGCCGGCATGCGGGAGGGCCACATCCGCCCCCGGACCGCGGTCGTCGCCGCGGCGGTCGGGCTGATCGCTGTCGTCGAGTGGCCCGTCCTGCTCGCCGCCGGCGGTGTCGCGGTGCTCGCCGGCAAACTGAAGAAGCGGTCCCCGGAGGCTGAGTCCGAGAGCCAGTCCGAACTTGAGGTCGACACGGTGATCGACGCCGAGACCGAGCCCGAGCTCGAGCCCTCGAGCCCCGAGTAGGCACGCCGATCCCACGACGCACGGGGCCGCGCCGTCCGCGGCCGACCCCGCACGGCGTGGTGACGCGCGCGGTAACCTCATTCTCGAAGCGCGCGAATGCGCGACGGAAGGGGACCCAGCGCATATGACCGCCCCCAGCGACGAAGCCGAAGTGACCCGCGGCGATCGGTTCATCAAGACGGCCGTGGAAATTCTGGGCGAGACTGGGCGCACCGACTTCACCGTGCAGGAGGTGGTCGCCCGCTCCAAGACGTCACTGCGGGCCTTCTACCAGCATTTCGGCAGCAAGGACGAACTGCTGCTGGCGCTGTTCGACAGGACCATCTCGCAGTCGGTGCTGGCCTGGCGCGCCGAAGCCGCCGGCCTGGACAGCACCGCGGCACTGAAGCTGGTGATCGACCGGATCAGCCAGCAACCGGAATCGAGCACCCAGGACAGCCTCAACCGGGCGCTGGGTCTCTACAACCAGCATCTGGCCGATACGCGGCCCCGCGAATACGCCCGCGTGCTGTCCCCCTTGTATCAACTGATTCGCGACATCGTCGGACAGGGCATCACCGAGGGGGTGTTCAACCCGGCGCTCGATGTCGGTGCGTCGGCCGCGATCGTCATGCAGACGGTGATGGGAGCGCAGCGGCTGCACTGGCTGGGCGCCGAACTGAACGGCACTCCGGTCGACACCGGCCAGCTCTACGACTTCTGCAGCCGCGCGTTAGGCATCCGGGACATCGACGACGAAACCGGCACGCCGTCGCTGGCCGAACTGTTCGCCCAGATCGGCATGCGCGCGGGCTCCCACAACGGCGAGTTCGCGATGACGATGCCGGTGAGCCCGAACGTGGTCAACTCCTCCGGGGCCTTGCAGGGCGGCCTGATCGCCACCCTCGTCGACGTGGCCGGTGGCCAGTTCGGCCTGGACTACCTGCAAGAAGGCACCACGATGACGACCGCCGACCTGTTCGTCCGCTATTTGCGGCCGATCCGGCAGGGCGCGCGAGCGGTGCCCCGGATGCTGCGCGCCGGCCGGCGGGCGATGGTCATGCAGGTCGACATTTTCGGCGACGACTACGAACTCGCCGCCACCGCGACGGTGAATTTCGCCATCATCAACGGCGCGACACCCAAGGGTCTCCGGACGGACAACTAGCGCCGATACAGGTTGTGGCGCCGGAGTGGTAACGTTATTACCACCGAATGAGAATCCAGCCCTCAAGGAGATCGCTATGCCCTCGCGCGAGCTTCCCTTCCCCGTCTTCGACGCCGACAACCACATGTACGAGCCGCAGGAGGCGCTGACCAAGTTCCTCCCGGAGAACCGCAAGCGCGTGATCGACTACGTGCAGGTTCGCGGCCGCACCAAGATCGTGGTGCGCGGCCACATCAGCGAGTACATCCCCAACCCGACGTTCGAGGTGGTCGCCCGCCCCGGCTCCCAAGAGGACTACTTCCGCAACGGCGCCCAGGGTAAGAGCTACCGCGAGATCCTCGGCGAGCCGATGAAGGCCATCCCCGCCTTCCGCGAGCCGGGTGCGCGCCTCGAAGTGATGGATGAGCTGGGCATCGACTACGCGCTGATGTTCCCGACGCTGGCCAGCCTGGTCGAAGAGCGCATGAAGGACGACCCGGAGATGACCCACGACGTCATCCACGCGCTCAACGAGTGGATGCACGAGCAGTGGTCGTTCAACTACCAGGACCGCATTTTCGCCACCCCGGTGATCACCCTGCCGATCGTCGACCGCGCCCTCGAGGAACTGCAGTGGTGCCTGGAGCGCGGCGCTCGGACCGTGCTGGTCCGCCCGGCCCCGGTGCCCGGATACAAGGGCAGCCGGTCGTTCGGCCTGGAGGAATTCGACCCGTTCTGGCAGGCCTGAATCAAGGCCGAGATACCGGTCTCGATGCACGCGTCGGACAGCGGCTACTCGGAATTCGCCAACGTGTGGGAGCCCGGAGACGAGTTCCTGCCGTTCAAGCCGACGGCCTTCCGCAGCTTCGCGATGGGCCATCGACCGATCTTGGACGCAATGGGTGCCCTGGTCTGCCACGGCGCCTTGTCGCGCAACCCGGAGCTGCGCATCCTGTCCATCGAGAACGGCGCCGACTGGGTGCCGGACCTGTTCAAGGGCCTCAAGGGCGTCTACAAGAAGATGCCGCAGTCGTTCACCGAGGATCCGGTCGAGGCGTTCAAGCGGTGCGTCTACATCACCCCGTTCTGGGAGGACCGGTTCACCGAGATCGTCAACATGGTGGGTACCGACCGGGTGCTGTTCGGCTCGGACTGGCCGCACCCCGAAGGCCTGAAGGACCCGATCACTTTCGTCGACGAGCTCACCGACTTCAGCCAGGAAGACATTGCCAAGATCATGGGCGGCAACCTGATGAAGCTGATGAAGGTCGCCGAGCCGGCCAAGAAGCCGGTCTCGGCCTGATCCGGGCGCTTTATATGTGCTGGTCGGCCGCGGGACTATAGACGCGGCCTTCGGCCTTGCTATCGAAAAGAAGCTTCCCTCCGAACGCGGATGTCGTCAGCGACATTCAGTACGGTCTCGTTGAAGCGGCCGGTTAGGAGTGCACGATGAACCTGGCCCCGGTCGAGTCATCAGTAACCCGGGTGGCGCTGAGCCCAAGGTTGGTTTCCGAACTGGGCGATCCGCATAGCACGTTGCGCGCGGCAACCCAGCGCAGCGGCGCGGTCGTGATCATCCGCGCGGGCGGCGAGGTCGACGCCGTCAACGAGCACACATGGCGGCGCTGGTCGAGGAGTCCGCCGCCGTGGCCACGTCCCCGGGCCCCTTCATCGTCGACATCAACGGCCTTAACTTCATGGGTTGCTGTGCGTTCGCCGTCCTCGCCGCCGAGTCCGAGCGGTGCCGCGCTCGCGGCGTCGCGCTGCGGCTGGTGAGCTGCGACCCCGCGGTCGCCCGAGTCATCCAGGCCTGCAACCTCAGCGCGGTTTTGCCGCTCCACCCGACCGTCGACACCGCGTTGGCCACCGCCGTCGCCTGAGCGCCTGTCGGCAATGTCACAGGCCGTTAGCAAACTGATCCAGCAGCCAACCCCGAGCCATTGCTAATCTGATTACTTGCGTGTGTCGAATAGAACGTCGCATTGCTAGATTTCTCGGTCCATAAATAGGCCCGCAGGGAGGCTCAGGAGGGACGGCCATATGGTGGCCGAAAAGGACTGGGACACGATTGTCGGTACGGCTGACGACGTGCGCCGCATCTTCGAAAAGGTCCCCGCGATGTTGATCGGCCTGGAAGGGCCGGAGCATGTTGTCGTCGCGGCCAATGCGGCCTACCGCGCCTTGAATCCGGGCTTCAGCCCAATCGGGATGCTGCTCAGCGAGATCTACCCCGAACTGACTGGCCAGCAAATTTTTCAGATGCTCGACCGCGTCTATGAGACCGGCGATCCGCAATCCGGTGCGGAATGGCGGCTGCAGGCCGACTTCGAGGGCTCGGGACTCGTGGAGCGCTTTTTCGACTTCCTTGTCACGCCACGGCGCCGACCGGGCGGAGCGATCGAGGGCGTGCAGGTCATCTTCGACGACGTCACCAAGCGCGTGCAGGCGCGGTTGGCCGCCGAAGCACGAATCGAGGAGCTGTCGCAGCGGTACCGCAACGTCCGCGATTCCGCCATCGTCATGCAGCAGGCACTGCTGGCCTCGTCCGTACCGGTGATCCCCGGCGCCGACATCACCGCGCAGTACCTCGTGGCCACCGAGGACACCGCGGCCGGCGGCGACTGGTTCGACGCGATACCTCTCGGGGACCGGTTGGTGCTCGTCGTCGGCGACGTGGTCGGTCACGGCGTCGAAGCCGCGGCGGTCATGTCGCAGTTGCGCACCGCACTGCGGATGCAGATCTCGCAGGGTCACACCATCACCGAAGCCCTCGAGGCGGTCGACCGCTTCCATGAGCACGTGCCGGGATCGAATTCGGCCACGTTGTGCGTCGGGTCGCTCGACTACGCCACGGGTGAATTCCAGTACTGCACGGCCGGACATCCGCCGCCACTGGTGGTGACCGCCGCGTCGAGCGCCCGCTATGTCGAGCCCTCCGGCGCGGGTCCGCTCGGTAGCCGCGTCGGGTTTCCGGTACGCAGCGAAATGCTCGACATCGGCGACTCCATCCTGTTCTATACCGACGGCCTGATCGAGCGGCCCGGGCGCCCGCTGGGCGCGAGCACCGCAGAATTCGCCGAGCTGGCCACCAACATCGCCGCCGGCGTCGGCGGGTTCGTCCTCGACGCACCGACGCGAACCATCGACCGCATCTGTTCGGAGACGCTCGAATTGCTGCTCCGCTCAACCGGTTACAGCGACGACGTCACCCTGCTTGCCGCGCAGCGCCGCAATCCCCCGGCACCGCTGCACATGACGCTGGACGCGACGATCCACGCCGCCCGCGCCGTACGCTCCCGGCTTCGCGGATGGCTCTCGGAGATCGGTGCCGGCGCCGACGATATCTCCGACGTCGTGCACGCGATCTCGGAGTTCGTCGAGAACGCGGTCGAACACGGTTACGGCGCCGAGGTTTCCGACGGTGTCGTCGTCGAGGCATCGCTGTCCGGGGACGGCTATCTACGTGCCGCGGTGATCGACCGCGGGCGGTGGAAGGATCACCGCGAGGGCGAGCAGGGCCGCGGGCGCGGGCTGGCGATGGCAGAGGCTTTGGTGTCCCACGCCCTGATCACGCGCAGCGACAATGGCACCACGGCCAGCGTGACGCACCGTTTGTCGCGACCGGCCAATTTCGTCACCGACACGATCATCAGCCGGGCAACCCACCGCAAGGCCGTCGACAACGAATTCGTCGCGACGGTACGCGCGCCCGGCCACATCGTGGTCAGCGGCGACGTCGATTCCACCACCGC